>CAZCXZ010000076.1:0-16146 GCA_964502705.1 Uncultured Candidatus Berkiella sp.
CGGCTTCTGTGCAAGATTCTGTATTTTTAGAAAATTGGATGTCTCAAACATCAGAAGGGGTGATTAATGTTGTTAATGCGCATTTACCATTCGACGAAATTAAAACTGTTTTAGATGTCGGTGGTGGAGAAGGAACAATTGCTTGTGCACTAGCCAAGCTTCATCCTAATGTTCACTTTACAGTGTATAACCTTCCAATCCCTGCTGAAATGGCCCAAAGAAAAATTAATGCTGAAGGCATGTCTCATCAAGTGAATGTCTTTGTTGGAGATTTTCTACATGAAGAAGATTTTCCAAAGGGATTCGATTTAATTATGTTCACGAGAGTGCAAATTGATTGGCCTGAAGAAATTTCAGAAAAACTATTAAAAATGGCTTATAACGCACTCAATGACAATGGAATTGTTGCCATATGCGAAAACTTTAAAGACAAGAATAAACATTTACAACTTTCGTGGGAATATCGATACTTATTTTGGGATGGCTATGGCAGAGGTCTATTCAAAGAAGCAAACACGTATAAAAGGATAATTAAATCGATTGGATTTTTACGTTTTCAAGTAACTGACCACACAGAAGAAGAACCATTCAGGATCTTGCAAGCTGTTAAAATTAATCCATATAAAGATACTTTAAAGTATTTCTTCTTTCGATTCATGTCGTTGTTTAGCTAGGAACTTCATATGAAAAATGAACCTATTGTGATTGCCAATCATGTGATTGAGCCAGGAACTCATGCGACTATCGCCCTGCCCGCTGCTGAGCTTTATACACAAACTAAAATGGGGATCCCAATCCACGTTTTTCACGGCAAAGAAGCCGGGCCTCGGCTATTTGTCATCAGCGCGATACATGGCGATGAATTGAATAGCATTGAAATAATACGTCGTCTACATCTGCAAAAATCACTACACAACCTCAAAGGTACGCTTATTACTATACCTGTGGTGAATGTCTATGGGTTCATTTTACAATCTCGATATCTGCCTGACAGACGCGACTTGAACCGATCATTTCCGGGGTCAAAAAAAGGTTCATTAGCAGCAAGACTTGCCAACATGTTGTGTAAAGAAATTATTAGTCAATGCGACTATGGCATCGATTTACATACGGGCGCTTATGGTAGAATTAATTTGCCACAATTACGCGTGAATCTTTCCACACAAGGTACTAAGGAACTAGCAAAAGCGTTTGATGTGCCCGTCATTATCGATGCGGTGATACGCGATGGCTCACTACGACAAGCAGCAAGCGAGCTTGGGATCCCGGTGTTAGTATATGAAGGCGGTGAAGCTTTACGCTTTAATGAATTGTGTATCAAGGTAGGCTTACGTGGGATCATCAATACGCTA
Organism: Uncultured Candidatus Berkiella sp.; assembly: GCA_964502705.1. Taxonomy (GTDB): domain Bacteria; phylum Pseudomonadota; class Gammaproteobacteria; order Berkiellales; family Berkiellaceae; genus Berkiella. The sequence continues at coordinate 1,353 of CAZCXZ010000076.1, forward strand.
AATTACCTGGGCATGATTGAAACGCCCAAAACAAAAATTTCAAATCAACATAAACCGCTTATTACCGCTGTAACTCGTTGGGTACGCGCCAGTACCAGTGGTATGCTGCAACCCATCCGTGATTTTACGAAATCGTTTGCTATTAAAAAAGGCGATATACTCGCCCACATACACGACCCTTTTCAAATCAACCCTTCCGAAACAGTTCTGTCTCCACTAGATGGGATACTAGTGGGAATGACCAATTTACCGGTGGTTAATGAAGGCGATGCTATCTACAATATTGCCAGCACCAAAAAATTAAAGGCCGTAGAGGATTATTTAGTCGATTTACGCGAAGAAATTATGTTGCATTATTAATCTGTAGAAGCTGGATTGTTAAAATCCAGCTTCTACTTTTACGATGTTAGATATATATTAGCGTGGGCGAGTAAAAAACGAGCGGTATCGATCGCAAGCTGTACTACTGTCATCAGGTAAGTTAAGATACCTTGCTGAATCATTATGCCCCATATTTTCCAATCGATTGGTAGAAATCACTTTTTGTCCTGAGTTAACTGGGTTCTGAGCAGGATTTGTAAAGAATAATCCACGAGAAATATTTTTCACTCCTTTATGAAATGAGGCAATGTGATCAATCACACCATCAGGCTTTGAATTAGGGTTGGCTTTGATTTTTTTGACATAAAAGTATTTTCGATTGTCAGGATGGATTTGAAGATAAGCCTCAACAGGATTTAAATTTAAATTGGTTAATGCCAATTTAAGTCGATCAAGATTACCCCATATCCTTCTTTGCCAACCTTCAGGATGTTGATGATAAAGAAAATCGGCAGCGGAACTAAAAGAACGACCGTTAACTAAATCTGGGCGTTCCCCATACATATGATAAATGGCAGCAGTTACCGTAGCCACAGCTGCACCGAATGAGTGTCCAAGAATGTGGATGTTTGCAGGGTCAATGCCTTGTTGTTTGAGTCTTTCCATTTGGGAAATTACATCTAAAATCAAAGGAAGTTGACTCGTTAAATCGCCATCACTGTCTAGAACATTTCGGTAATTGAAAGAAAGCACGTTAAATTGCATACTTTTGCAATCTTCCAACATATCTCTTAAAAGATCTTGATAGCACATACCATTGCCCACTAAGCAAATCATATATTGCTGTTGATTAGGCTCTTTTTGTTCTTGAGCAGGATGCTTGATTTCCATGGTTTCTAACAAAGCATCATCATAAGTTTTAAGATAAAATCGATTAGCTGTGTAACCTGTGAATTCGGGTGTACTTAATTTTCTTTGAAACTGACGAAGTAATTGGTTGCTACCCTGTACGAAATCGTCGTCATGTTGCACCTGACTTGGTAAGATTTTCTGACTCACACTGGAACCAAGAAAATAACTACCAATACGTGTACATAGCCCCCAAAAACCTTTTGGCACTAAAACTTGTTCAGCAAGATGGTGTACTGCTGTCTTTCGTGGACCTGAAACTAACATTAAGAACTCCCAATTAGAATGCTTGAATTACTATAAGAAAGTTACTTCCAAAATGCATGTATTATTCGATATAACAAGACCCGACTCAGATAAAGATAGTGCATATACAAGGCTTGCAAAAACCTGAAAGGTATTTTACTGAACTTTTTATAATATTCCCAATCTTATATATAAGGGAGCAATAATAAGGAGGATTAAAATGCCTAAACCTTCAAAGATCAGAGATAGTATTAATAGCTCTATTAAAACGCCAGATCCAAGCTCAAAAGCAGATGACCCCGAATTTTTGTGGAATGTTGAAACAATGACTGCGGTCATCGAAGCCAAAAAGCAATCCCGTAATGAAAAAGGCGAAACGATGAATTGTTTCGTGGTTAAAACTGATAGCGACGATGGCGACGAATTAATTAAACTTTTGGATAAAATCAAAGCCCATTTACCTGAATTGGAAGGTCAGCGATTTCAAATAGCATGTCAAAGCAGCGTTCACTGGTGGCCAATTGATATGCAAGTTAAAAATGGGAAACTACAAGCGATAGTAATGGAAGCAGGCTTTTCGCCTTGTACCCCTAGCACCATTAATAAAATTAAATCAAGATTTCCTGACTCTGATGTCTATGCATTAATCCCTGACGAAGTCAAAATCGGTGATAAAATGAGAACAAGAATGCTGCAGGCAGATAATAATAGCTGTTCCCGATTTACTTTAGAACATATTTTTCACATGCAAAGACATGATATGTTCGCTTTATTTGATCAGCATAAAGCCAGTTTTGCTGCGCCACCACCGTTACCTGCAAACACTGATTATAAAAATATTTCACAAAGTGACATAAGGGCATCAGATTATGAGTATTATCATGTGACGCTAGGTAATATGCCTAAAGAAGCTGCATTCTTGTTTCGAGATACGCAATCATTATCGATTATCAAATCACTCAGTGATGAACTTAAAAGCATGGTTATTAATAAGAAAGGTGAAACGCTATTAGAGTCCGTTGAGCGTCATACTGAAGCGAGTAACCAAAATGTAAGGCTAAATAAAAGTGTGGTTCATTTTAGAGACAGCAAGGGGCAAGAAACTGTAGACTTTATAGCCAAAAAATCCAATGCTGAACTTACCAAAATGATGGACAAGCGAGATGGCACTGCCTTTGTGACAGGCGGAAAAGCCTATCGTAATCAAGAAACACAACAACAGCTTGCCAAACAAAAGCCTTATCCGGAAATTTTAAAAGCGCAGACTGAAAAAGTCAAAACAGCTATTTCCGAGTATACACGTGAAGTTAGCGCAACACTCAATCAAATTAAGAAGCAAAATCCAGACAATGTTAAACTCATTGCACACGTGGACAACATGCTACAATTAGTAGAAAATTTACGGATTCAAGGGCTAAATACTAAAGGTAACTCATTTTATCAGCTTGAAAAACAGTTAAAAAACATCAATGCTTCTATGGGTATTCTGCACGATGAATTGTTAAAAACCAGAAGCGATTATGTTGTTAATATTAATCACCAAACGATTAAGGAGTTAAAAAGTAAATTTGATGCGATTAAAGACTCATTAGTTAATTTCCATAACGCCGAAAAGCAGCATGCTAAAGCTTCTGATACTGCACAACTCGTAATGGGTTCAGTAACAAAAGTATTTCGCTCAAATGCCGAACAAAAAGCCAAGCGTAATCCTGTTGTTGTAAGTTATATTAATGCCAAGACTAGAGTACCAACTGTTACACAGTCGGCCGGAGTACCTAAAGCAGGCATTAAATCTGAGGCTGTACAAGCAGCAGATAAACCTCATACTAACGATGAGGGATCTCGTAAAGGAAATAAAATATGAGGATATGCTAAAAGAGATATCCCCTACCGTACAGTGTGTATTGTTAAAACATCACAATGAGCTTGGCTGATAATGCCCGATGCTGTTGAGCCCACAAATATCTGCATGCCACTATTATCATGTCCACCAACAATAATCAGATCTACGTTCATTTTCTTTGCTTGTTCAACAATTACTTGTTTTGGAGAACCTGAAGCTATAATTAACTGTTCATTTTTAATACCATAGTTTGAAACAACATCAAAAAATGACTTTCGCGCATCGTCTGCCATTTTTCTTTCCATATCAATTAACACATCACCCTCGACAGCACCATAGCCATGAAGGGTTTCCATCACGTGGATAAAATGCAGCTTTGCTTTAGTATTTTTAGCAATGTCCACCGCGCGTGAAATGGTATATGCGTCATGGGTAACCCGTAAATCAATTGCAACCAGGATATTGTTGTAGATAGGCATTTTCGTTTCCTTTTGTTTTGCTGGCTTATATGATAAAGAAACATAGAGCATTCATCCTCTTTACAAAAGAAATGTCTCCATTTCTGTTGCAAATATCAGTGGAAAATTGACCTACATTGAATTACCTTTTTAGTATATTCATTTAAGCGAGGTATTGATCATGTATACACCGCAACAAGCTGCTACCGTGTTTAGTGCGATTAGAAAGCAATTGCTTGCTCGACCTGAAATCTTTAAACGTGAAGGGATCTTTCGCATTTCAGGAGATCATGAGAAGTCATTACAAATCATTAATAGCATCTTATCTCGTGATAAATCGCGACATATCTTAAACGCAATGAGTAATGAGCTATTTCCAGCTTATGATCATATTTCAGCACTTAAAATCATTCTAGATGACAAAGAATCCAACCTATTAGATCCAAACAATCAAGATATAACGCAACTACGAAATATCATAGAAACAAATGATGATAAAACGGCAGCATATGAATTGGAGCGTTTCATTCATCACTTGATCATGTCGAAAAATCAAAATCAACATGCAGTCGGTGAAGTTCTGTATACGTATTTGCAATTAGCTAAGAATGCATTAGCCCATGAGCATGTCAATAAAATGAATGCTATAAACCTTGGTATTGTCTTGGGACCCAACTTTGAAAAACTCATCAATTCAGATCCCTACAAGATGTTGCCATTGATCCATAAATTGAACAATATCGCCACTATGTTACTGATGAGTGACACCTACAAGGAAGATTTTGAGCATAAGTATGTGAGACACATTATACAAATAAAGAATAATCAACTCGCCCAATTAAAGCTACAGCAAACAACCTTGCAACAAATGCGTGCTTTTTATCAAGACAAAATAGATGAGTATCAAGAAAAATTAGCGTCAGAAAAATCACAAGCCAATACTGCGGATAGAAAACATCGAAAGTTATTGCGTGCGCAAATTATCTGTGATGAAAAAACCATCTCATCCTATCAAATCGTTTCTCAAGATGAGCCAGCTGACAAATTGGCTTTTGTGCAAATGCAAATTGATGATTTACAAAGAGAAATAGAAGAACTTAAACAGCAGTATCCTGATTGCTTAAAATCTTCATTAGAAGCTAGATTTGAACGGCTCAGCATTATCTCGCATGAAATTGACGAACTTATTTCAGATGATGAAGAACCTGTAGATTCTCCATTACGGATGTCAAAAAATTTACTGATGGTGCCGCAAACTGAATTGCCTTTTACACCTAAGCTGCGAAGAAAAATTTTAGACTCTGAATGTTCAAAACCAATGAGGTTAGAATAAAAGCTGTGAATATTTTCAAGGCTGATGATTAGCTAAGCATTAAACACTTTACGGACTATTACCGATATATCCCTAATTAGATGAAATACTGTAGGGTAATATGGTCCGTAAAGAATCAGACAGCTTAGGTGAAGTAGAAGTCCCTGAAGATAAGTTATGGGGTGCGCAAACGCAAAGATCGCTTGAGCATTTTAGTATTGGAAAAGATCTCATTCCCCACGAAATGATCCTTTCATATGCCATTTTAAAAAAGGCGGCTAGCAATACCAATTTTAGAGATAAACGACTAAGTGATAAGGAACATCAATTAATTACCACCGTTTGCGATGAAATACTCAGTGGGCAGCATAATGAGATGTTTCCTTTACATGTATGGATGACAGGTAGTGGCACCCAGTTCAACATGAACATGAACGAAGTCATATCCAATCGGTGTTGTCAGTTATCGAATACCACACTTGGTTCAAAGAAACCCATTCACCCAAATGACCATGTGAATATGGCCCAATCTTCCAACGATTCCTTTCCTTCAGCGATGAATATCGCGGTAGCGGTTACTATTAAGCAAGACATGATCCCAGCCGTTTCAGCACTTCGCGATGCTATCGCTACCAAAGCCAACGAATGGAAAGACATTATTAAAATTGGCCGCACCCATATGCAAGATGCTACCCCACTGACATTGGGTCAAGAGTGGTCGGGTTATGCAACTATGCTGAGCGATAATCTCGATCGAATTGAAGATGCGCTAAAAGATGTCTACCAGTTAGCGCTCGGTGGCACCGCTGTAGGCACAGGGATCAACTCTGTACCTGGTTTTGCTGAAGGTGTTGCAAGTGAAATTGCGAAACTAACTGGCTTACCATTTGTTACGGCTCCAAATAAATTTGCAGTTCAGGGTTCACATGATGCCCTGGTGCAACTCTCTGGCACATTAAGAACACTCGCCGTATCACTCTATAAAATTGCGAATGATATTCGACTTTTATCCAGTGGACCCAGGGCTGGATTTGCAGAACTCATTATCCCTGAAAATGAACCAGGCTCTTCAATTATGCCTGGCAAGGTGAATCCAACGCAAGTTGAAGCGCTTACCATGATTGCAGTGCAAGTGATTGCAAATGATGTGGCGGTTGGTTTCGGTGGCGCGGGTGGTTATCTGGAAATGAATGTGTATAAACCTTTAGTTATATTCAACCTCACACAGTCCATACGGATTTTAGCCGATGGATGCACAAACTTTCGTAAATTCTTAATTGAAGGCACTAAACCTAATTTAAAGAAGATCAAAGAATATGTTGATAACTCTCTCATGCTGGTCACAGCCTTATCTCCTGTTATTGGCTACGATAAATCATCACAAATTGCCCACTATGCCATGGACAATGACACAACCTTAAGAGAAGCAGCACTTAAATTGGGTTTTGTCACTAAAGAAGAATTCGACCTTGTCATTGATCCATCAAAAATGGTTCACCCCTATCTTGGCGAAGACGCTAACAGGAGAACATCATCATGAATAAAAATCAAAAACGCGGCCTGGAACTCCTAATGGATGCTTCCATGAATAAATCTACCGCATTTACAGAAGCAGAAAAACAAGAATTGGGCTTAATAGGGTTAGTGCCAGACACGGTAGAGACTGAAGATTTACAAGTGCGCAGAGTACTCATGCAACTTGGTCATAAAAATACCGATTTAGATCGATACATTTACCTGATCAATTTGCTTGATCACAACGAAACGTTATTTTACAAAACAATAATGAGTGATCCTGCTCGATTCCTTCCAATCGTATATGATCCAACGATTGGGGAAGCATGCTTAAAGTTTGGCCATATCTATCGCCAAACACGCGGTATGTATCTGTCTATAGAAAGAAAAGGTCACGTTAAAGAAATTTTACAAAATTGGCCTGAGAAAGATATTCGCTTCATTTGTGTAACCGATGGTGGCCGTATTCTAGGATTGGGCGATCTGGGTGCCAACGGAATGGGCATTCCAATCGGCAAGTTGCAATTATACACCGCAACAGCAGGCGTTCCACCTAAGCATTTGTTGCCCATGTACCTTGATGCAGGCACCAATAACGAACAATACCTGCAAGATCCGTTGTATATGGGCTTACGCAAACGTCGGGTAGCTACTAAAGAATTGTTTGAATTTGTTGATGAATTTGTCGAAGCGGTACAAGTGGTCTTTCCAAAATGTTGTATCCATTTTGAAGACTGGACTGGCGTTGATGCTGTTCATTTGCTTGAAAGATATCGTGATAATTACTGTGTTTATAATGACGACGTGCAAGGTACTGCGGGTATCACATTGGCAGGTATGTTAAATGCCATTAAAATCAAGGGTACCAAGCTCAAAGATGAGAAGTACTTATTTTTAGGTGCAGGCTCGGCTGCGATTGGCCTTTCAAATTTATTATGCTCCGCATTGGTTGCCGAAGGCATGCCTCTAAAAGAAGCACAATCGAAAATTTCATTATTTGATGTGAATGGATTATTAGAATCAACCCGTACTGATTTGGTAGACTTTCAGCGCTGCTATGCACACGAGCATATGCCTACTAAGGATTTCGTAGCTGCTATAGAAAGCATTAAACCCTCTACTATCATTGGTGTCAGTACCATAGGGGGTGCTTTTAATCAAAAAGTGGTTGAGACCATGGCACGCATTAACGAACGACCTGTGATACTCGCCTTATCGAATCCTACTGAACATGCAGAATGTACAGCAGAACAAGCCTACCAATGGTCTAAAGGTAAAGCAATTTATGCAGCCGGTGTACCCTTTGCACCAGTTCGTTTCAATAATCAAACCTTTATGCCAGGCCAAGCGAATAACTTCTATATTTTCCCAGCAATCGGAATGGCGGTTTTTGCAACTCAAGCGAAACGTGTGACAGATGAGATGTTCATCGAAGCAGCGCAAGCCGTGGCTGATCAAGTTCCTGCTGATCTATTAAAGCAAGGGCTACTTTATCCATTACAATCGAACATCTTAGAAGTAGAAATACAAACCGCGAGTCGAGTTGCCAAATTGATTTTTGATAAAGAGCTGGCATCCATAGCGCGCCCTAAAGATATTGAAGCATTTATCCGTGAGCATGTTTACAAGCCAGAATATCAGAAGTTTATTTAATGAATATTGAGGTTTATATGAAATATATTATTTTAAGTCTACTGTTGGTAATTGGCATGCAACCTTGCTTTGCTGACACAAAAAATTTAGCACCGATTAAAATCAATCTATCTGATGATATGAAAGAAATTTTTAAGAAGGAATCTGAAGGGACTTATATGTATATTTACCATTCTCCTAATATACAGCTTAAAATTGTAGCCATTGATAAAGCACCTGATACGGGTGCTGAAAACGACGCTTGGCAGACAGTGAAGTTGGGTGAACAGATTGCACTATGGCGTGAAGGAACGCAACAACCTTTGGATAAGCTTACCAAAGCGCTGGAGCAAACACCTAAGTCAGAACAAATTGGCATTTATACTTATAAAACGGTTGATTTTAACTTTGAACATGAAGACATCAAATTTATGAATGCCATACGGGATCATGCGACTTATATGTTTACCATTATTAGTATCGCAAAGGATTCTAAGCAAAGAAAAGAAGATATTAAAAAATTTGTAGAGCAGTTAAGTAAAGCTGAATTAAAACCACTGCCTATCTAAAACAGTGGTTACTGGTTAATGGGCGGGATCCCTCTGGCCTTTAACGCAAGATTTCTAAAAAATCGGCATGTTGGGTACCAATATTTAGCGGTTATTTTGCTATTAAATAGCGCATAATTTAATTTATTAAACAACGTTAATGGCGTGGTTAGCGCCGCTAAAATACTGGCCGCTTCTGCCGCATGGTAGTACTTATCGCCGATAATCACTAGCATGCCTTCATTGAGATCAAACTGCTGATCTTTTAACAAAACCTGATAATCATCGGTTCTGGCATTCACTAATTTCAAATCATCAACGACATTTTTAATTCTCATTGCTCTAATAAAATGATTACAGAAAAAACAATCTCCATCATAAATGACATAGATTATCTTTTTATCATTTTTTTCCATTTCAGAAAGCACCTCATGATTAGTTTATTAACGCGCACCTTGTGAAATTAAATATTCGGCGATGTCAGCTTTATTTTCCTCTCTAGCAATCATGAGTGGAACACTAACGCTGGCATTGGGTGAGTAATTCACATTAGCACCCTGCTCAACCAATAGTTTCACGATTGCAAGGTCGCCAAATTGCACCGCACAAATTAAGGGTGTCGCAATCATGTTATGCTGGCCTTTAGCGACATAATTCACATCGGCACCCAGCTCAATTAAACGCTTAACTGCCTCAAAATGGTGTTTTGAAATCGCTGAATAAATCGGCGTAATAAACGGTTTATGTTCGCTGGATGCAAAATTCATATTGGCACCATAAGCCTTTAGCAATTGAATGGCGCTCACATTACCGTTCAAGGCAGCCGCAAATAACGCTGTTTGCTCATGAATGGTTGAGCTTTGATCATCCACAAATCGAGAGATACCGTCTACCTTTGCACCATTACGCAAGAGCACTTTCATCGTTTCAAGGTGATCTTTTGCGGTTGCAATGTAGAGTGGCGTATGACCTTCATTGACAGCCTGCTCTAAGTTATCGCCCCTTTCTGCCAAGTAAGATAATTGATTCACCAAGTTCTTTCTGGCGGTATAAAATACCAATGTTTCACCATTCTCGCCTTGGTAATAGTCAAGCAACCCTCTTTTATGTAATTGCAAACTCAATAGACCATCGCTTTCGATAATATGGTCAATTTGTCGAACTTTAAATTCTTTAGAATAATGAACCGCACAAAAGAGTAACAGCGCAATCGCAACAATAATCACAAGACCAATTGATCCATACTTAAGGCCATATTTAATGGTTGTTTTTTTGTCTTTGCGCCATTTTGAAATATGTAGTCGATAAATCCAATCAGCAAAAAATGCAATGATGATGTTGCCAATCCCGCTTACCAGGGGATATGAAATTTTACTAAAATAGGTTGGTGTGAGTGGTGAAAGATACAAGGCATAAGAACAAGCAGCATAGAAAAGGGTTAGCATTGTACCAAAGACAAACATGTTTCGATAAAAAAACCAGCATGGGCCAAAAGTAAAAGCCCAAGTATTAAAAGCGAACCATGGTTTATGTGGATTATCTTGTACGACCTTTTGCTCGTACCCTACCATAACAGTTGAATCTTTGCTTAACATGGAAATCCCTAACCTAGTTGAATGATACCAACCATATTACCTGAGCGGGGTGCTGAAAAGAAGAAATCCGCAGCTAATGTTTAAATTAAGTCGATTAACATAGTTAAACCCTAAGCATTTAATTTAAGCTCAAAAACTGATATATTTTAGTCCCACAAAGCATGGAATTTATCGAAATGAGCGTATTAAATTCTCTTTTACCTAATTTGAAAGCGGTTTTTTTTGATCTTGACGATGTTTTGGTGTTCAGTGAACGCGTGCATAACAGAGCATGGGAAATGTGCTTACCCATCTTCGGCATTAACCCAAGTGAAATCGACTTCGCCAGCTTCACCGGTATGTCGGACATGATGCAAGCTCAAGGTTTTGTCGAACGATTTAACGTGAAAGAAGAAGCACAAACCCTATGGGAGCATAAAAGAAAAACTTTTCTTGATCTCACCCAATATGGTTTTGAATCACCGATTGGTCGCAATGCCTTTCTAGAAAAACTGTCTTCAATTTACAGAATCGGCGTCGTTTCCTCATCACCTGTGAGTGTGGTTAAAGCGGTACTTCATTCTGAAAATATTGCTTCTTTTTTTCATTTTGTTATCGGTTTCGAAGATTGCGTTAAACATAAGCCTGATCCCACGCCTTATCAAAATGCATTAGCACACGTTGGCATTTTGCCGCATGAAGCACTGGTAATTGAAGATTCAGTAACAGGGATCACCGCTGCAAAGAACGCAAATATTCCAGTGATCGGGATTTTAAAAGATCAAAGACCAGAACAAATTCTCAAAGAAATCACTTATTTTAATAATTTTTCTGAAATACATGAGCGTATTTTTACATCTTAATGTAAGCGAGGGTTATTATGAGTAATTTTCTTATCACTGAAACGATTGGCTTAACTGCAGCAATGTGCACTACTTTTGCGTTTTTACCTCAGGTGTTACAATTATATCGAACCCGAATTACCACAGGCATTTCGCTGGGTATGTATTGTATTTTTACGACGGGTGTTTTATTGTGGCTTGTTTATGGGATTATACTTTCTTCGCCCTCTCTTATTATTGCGAATGCATTAACGTTTGTTTTTGCGCTCTGTGTGCTTATCATGAAATTGGTCTGGAAATAACATAAAAAAAGGCCAATCGATTAAGTATTGGCCTCTTTACTATTTATGAATTTCTAGTATTTAATTTGCACACGTGTTCTACCTACATCCACAAATTCTTGGTTTAACCATCGCGCATCTTCATAATGTAATCTCACACAACCATGGCTAGCATTATAGCCAGGTACATTACCGCCATGCATTGCATAGCCCCCTTTGAAGTGCATGCAATAAGGCATGGGTGCGCCACCACGCCCCACTGGGAATCGGCTAGATTTACAACCAGGGCCTTGTTTTCGGTAAATGGTATAGGTACCGGTAACCGTTCTGCAGCCTCTGCGAATATCTGGGCAATACCGTTTGCCACCGGATGCTTCTCCCCATCTCACCAAATAGCCCTGACTGTCATATGCTGCCCATGCTAGCTTGCCTAAGTCGACTTTGATGATGTTACCGGCTGAAATTCTTTCGGGAAATGGCGCATAATTGTAAGCGTTTGCAACTGGTATGCATAACAGCAGCGATAAACTCCACAAAACTGAGAACATTACTTTTTTATTCAGCATGTTTGCCTCCACAGCATTTTATTTGAGGTCGTATGTGAACTCTTTTGTTGAGACTGTACGCAGCTTGCAAAAGTTCCCTTGTAAAAACTCTTTCGGTAGCATCAATTCTGATTTTTTACTCAGGTAGCAAATAACATAATCAATAAAGGGGCATGCTTGATTGCACCTTCATTTATAGGATTTCATGTTGTAACGATTATTTTCCTTAACCGTTAAATCCATCACTCCTTCCACAATTTTTTCCTTATTTTGTTCATTTGCAAGCTTGGTCAAATGGAGTAAGGCCTTGGATTCTTTTATATCAACTGCAGCATTTTGTACTTCATAGCGTCGATAACGTTCATGACGTTCTCTAAACAAGGGGTCTATTTGGTATTCGCCCGCAGGAAAATGCACGCGTGGCACGCTCTTTTCACCTAATCGCAAATCGCTAACCAATTTATCATCCTGTGCTCTTTTTAAATGTACCCAACTTGCTAATTCGGTCTTCGAAAAAGCTTTCATGGCACTCATTTCAGTGATTATCTTTTCAAATGGGGTTTTAGCAAGATGAGCTAAAGGATCATTTATCTTCAATAACTGTGCTAAAAAAGGTAAAATAGCCGCATCATATTTTTCGATAGGTAAAAACGATTTATGCTTAATTGTTTTATAATCATGAATAAAATCTAACGTGTTTTGTGCCAATGCTTTTCGTTGCGATAGAATGCTTTCACAATAGGGTTGAATTGTTTCCATTATCCATTTAGAAATTTCAGGATCAGCAAGTGGGCAACAGCAAAATTTTATATTCCATAATTGTTGATAAGTAATACTCCAATCTGTTGCATTCTGTTGGCCTGCAATCGCTAAACTGTCTAGCAGTTTATCGATCAATGTTAGCTCCATACTCTCTTTTTCTAATTTAGCTCCTTGCTTATACAATGATAATTTTTGGTGAAATTCTGCTAGCGTTGGTCCAATTGCTGTCATAACAAATATCTCCTGTTAATTAGATTTAAAAATGAATCGCTTTGAATAAATAACTGAGTAAAAACACAAGCAAATCATTTGCCATGCCCCGCCATCGCTCAATTCTTAAGCAATTAGTAAACTATAGAACAAATATGTATGCAGGTAGGTCATATGCACGACTAAATACACTATATCTTGTGAATAGTCTAAAAAACCAGTTACACTTTTGGTTCAAAATGCAACATCAACTGAAATTTCATGGATTGACTCAGGAAGAGAATATGATTAAAAAATGGCTACGGTTTGCGCTATTAAGCGCCGCATTTACGCCCTGTTATCAGGCCTATGGCAACGGCTTACCAATTTACGTACCTGAAACAGAATTATCCAATGAAATGAGCATCGGCGCTGTTCTACTACGCCCTGGTGGCAGCAATGATTATGGCGTGTTAGTGAATCCCTTCAATCCGTATGTTGCATCACCTATTCTTTCACCCAGTTGGCAACCCGAAGGGATCGAGCCTGGGTTTGGTGCAGGGTTTACACTCAATTTTCGTCATGTTTTCGCAAACTCCGGTAATGATATAAACCTACATTGGTTACATTTACGAACCTCTGACAAAGAAGCCATCAACGCCAACACCAATCCACCACCGGCACAACAAATGGTTGGCCCTTTTTGGAACATTGGTCCAGATGCTGGCCCTACCTCCGCAATGAAAGGCCAACTAAGAACTAATTATGATGTGCTGATGGGTGAAATCGGTAAGCGTGTTAATATTGGTCACGACCTTCAAACTCGTTTTTTTACAGGGCTGGGTGTGCTTTGGCTGCAACAAAAAAATTCAGGCACTTTTTCAGGCACCGATCCTATTTTAGGCCCTTATATCTTTAGTCTTACTAACAAATCAAAGTTTAATGCAGGTGGGTTGCGATTTGGTATCGATGGTGAATATAACGCATGGCAAAATTTCGATTTCGTTGGATTATTAGCAGGTAATTTATTTATTGGCAGCCAACAACCTAGAACAGATACCTCAGGAGCGGGTAGCATTTTGTCAGCGGGTGGGATCCCCGTCAATTATCAGTCAATCATGCATAAGAGTTTCATCCAAGTTGTTCCCTCATTCGATGCTAAACTTGGGCTAAAATACACGCAACAATATTCTCAAGGTAAAACCTTTAGCGTTGAAGGCGGATATATGACCACCATTTATGTCAACGCTATTCAAAATTACGTGCCCTCAACTTATGTACCGGCCTCACTTGGGGTTGTTTCGGGTTCAATGTACTTACAAAGCTTAATGAAAACAACAGAAAGCTTTTCGCTCGATGGTCCTTATGTAAACTTCTCGCTAACAATGTAATAAAAAGGGCAGGATTAATAATCCTGCCCCAATTTGATTTCACTTTAAATAATAAATGAAATTGTTCCACCCGCAGTACTATAGGGTACTGAATACAGATATCCATAACTCATATATTGCTGACAATTGGCATCCCAATAGACATTTGAACATAATAATTCTAATGTCGGCGGATAAAATGCGCAAAGAACTTCCCCACCACCAATATTTTTGCTTTCTTTCGTATCTAAATTTCTCATTTCCATCTCCAATTATCGAATTTATTTTTATAGATGCACTTAATATTTTTTAAAACGTCATCTTATTCCCCCCTAAAAAAACCATCACACTTTCAATGTTCGCTTTTCCAACATCAAAACCACTTGATAACAAGCCAATGCCGCAAACAAATGTTTAAGTGCGTGTCCGCTAACATGGCCATTCAAC
>CAZCXZ010000077.1:0-16096 GCA_964502705.1 Uncultured Candidatus Berkiella sp.
TCTTTCTAACATGCTAGTGGTTGAACAACCTGGGACAAAGGGCAGAATTTTAACTTGTCCACCTTTGGCCAATACATGTTCACTTCCCGCGATTTGATGGACTTCATAATCGCCCCCTTTCACCAAAATATTTGGTGATACGGCTTCGATCAGTGCACGAGGAGTGTCTTCACTAAAGGGCACAACATAGTCAACACACCCTAACGCCCCAAGCACCTGCATGCGCTCAAGCAAACGATTAATGGGTCGTGTTGGGCCTTTTAAACGTGAAATAGAAGCATCGTCATTAACAGCAATAATTAGGCAATCGCCCAATGCACGAGCTTGTTGTAAATAGGTAATATGACCTGCATGCAAAATATCAAAGCAGCCATTGGTCATGACAATTTTTTTGCCTTTGGCTTTTAATTTAGTGGCTTCTGCAATTAAAGCCTCTTTCGACAATACATTTTGTGTCCAGGTAAAACCTTGTTCTAGTTGAAGCTCAGTTTGTATTTCTTCGCTCGTAATGGTTGCGGTGCCTAATCGACCCACCGAAATACCAGCAGCAGTATTGGCTAGTTCTGCTGCGTCCGACAAAGAACATTTAGCCGCCAATGCACCTGCTAATACAGCAATCACGGTGTCACCGGCTCCTGTGATATCAAACACTTCACGCGCTTTGGTAGGAATATGCTTAATGTGCCCATTTTTTTCAAGCAATGTCATACCTGCTGAGCCGCGCGTCACTAATAAAGCATCGAGCGATAAGTCTTTAACAAGTTGTAAGCCTTTTCGTTCAATATCCGCTTCTGTTTCGCAAGCCCCTACCGCCAATTCAAACTCACTCATATTTGGCGTTAGCAAGTTGGCTCCACGATAGACACTTAAATCCGCATTTTTTGGATCAACCAACACCATCACGCCATGCTGTCTTGCATACTCAATGATAGGTTGTGGGTATGCTAATACCCCTTTCGCATAATCCGATAAAATAAGCACATGGGTTGTTTTGATTAAAGGCGCTAAACGCTCGATCATCTTTTCAGCAGGCCAGCGCTGCTTATCTTCAAAGTCTAAACGGATCAATTGTTGATGACGACCTAAAACCCGCAATTTTAATGTGGTGTTTAACGTTGGTGAACGTATGAATTCACATTGCACCTCTTTGCTTTGCAACATGCGCATGAGTTGGCGTCCTGGATCATCTTCACCAATCACGCTAATCAGCGTTGTGGCAGCTCCCAATGCTTGCACGTTAACTGCAACGTTTGCCGCTCCCCCTACCCGTTCTTCATTACGGTCGATACGCACAACAGGCACCGGCGCTTCTGGAGAAATACGTGAAGTATCACCATGCCAATAGCGATCAAGCATTGCATCGCCCAGAACAACAATTCGAGCATTGGAGAAATCAGGACAATTTAACATAACATTCCCACTTTATTTTATTTTGCTTTCTAAGTTTTTAAATTTTTGAGCTATTGGGTTTCGCCACCGGCATCCTAACACAACAGCCCTCGCTCTTTGAAATAAGTCTTGAATAATTCAGCAACTTTGGAAGAAATCTCTGGATAATCTTGCCAATTTTCCATAAATCGATCAATTTCATGCGCTGTTGCGCGTTTCGAAAAACTCGACAATCGATAGTGCCGCATGCTGTCTAAATCGATTAAATAAGGCTGCGAGCCTATCAGAATAATATTACTTAAATTTAAGTCTCGATGGCTCAAATGCTGCGATGCCAATTTTTCAATCATGATCACAATATTCTTCGCAACCAATTCCCATTCGGCTTCATATGCATTGTCGGAAAAAAATCGCAGTGCATCAATGCCACCTAATAACGAACAAATAAAATACGAGCGCCTCTTCAAAGGACCCAATCGATCTTCAATATAAGCAATCGGTTCAAATGTATGGATATTTGCCGCTTTCAATTGCATGGCAAAACGCCAATTTTTACGTGCTCGCGAGACACAGACCAAGCGACGCATAAAATGTATAAACCCTTTGGTGTTTGCGCGTTTGATAACAAGGGGTTTATCGTCGACATTAACAATAACGACGGTAGAGGTCGGGTCATCTTTTAAAACTTTTGAAGCCGAAAGCATTGCTTTGTCAATATCACTTAACACCACTTGCATTTTTTTAGTACTGAATTGTGGTTGGCAAACAACGAGCCTATTCCACTTGCATGTAATTATTGTCATGTATGTACTGATCAAAACCTTTTTTTGCTTTAGTCTCGTTATTTTGCAGCGTCTCGGCAAGTCGGCAAGCATTCTCTGTTAACATGGAGCGGCTTTGCTCTTTATGCCAAAGATGAATGACACCCGTTGCAAATTTTCCAGATTTACGCTTTCTATTTGCTCTTAACAATCTGACAATTAAATCTGAATCTTCAAATCCCCAACCGACAAATTGTTCGTCCAAACCATTCACCAGGGCATAATCTGCTCGCCATAATGCCAGATTACAGGTTTTGACGCCTTTCCATTGTTTAGGAGACATTTTTCGAAATTGCCCCATTGGCAACGTTAATATGGGTAAAAATCGATTACATTCGCGTTGTATTGTTTTAACGGCCCATTGCGTTAGCGACAAACGTTCAAGCGGCATTTTCTCAGCAAGTGCTTTACGGGTAAAAGCCTGAGTAAGCAGCAAACGATTTCCCGCAACAAAATAACCTTCTTCAGCCAAAGCAACATGATTGCTGACAAAGTTTGGCAACGGCACACAATCACCATCTAGGAAAATCAAATAATCATATTGCGCTAATGCCGCGGCGCGATTACGGATCATAGCCGCTCTAAACCCTTCATCTGGGTGCCAACAATGTTTAATTGGAAAGGAAGCACGTTTTTGCCAAGCTTGGACAACGTTACCCGTCTCTTCTTTGGAGCCATCATCAGCGATGATCACTTCCATGCGATCGTAGGTTTGAGCATTCAGACCACTGAGCACCCGGTCAAGCGCATCTGGCCAATTATAGGTTGTGACAATGACACTAACACCCAGCTTATTCATCGTGATTTCTCATTAGTGCAACAATACGGCTTTAGCCGCCACTTTACGGCTTGGCAATGGAATGATTGCAAAACATATCGCGGTCATTAAGCAGAAGAAGTAGCCTTCAGCAAAATCTTTCAGCCATGAATTGAGAATGCACCCCAACATGAATGTTAATAATACCCCCTGACAAAAGCCACGTAGATCTAAAGGCATTTGCCAAGTGAGCTGCCACTGTCGATAGAACAATCCCAAAAGCAAAACGAGCCCGATGATGCCCAATTCAACCCCAACCCGTAAATATTCATTATGTGGGTTATCCGTCAGTAGCGTATATTGCCCCTGATGAAACTGTGCATAGGCTGAACCATAGCTGCCCGTACCCCAACCAAATAGTGGTTTTTGCCAAATGAGTGCCGAGCTG
Source organism: Uncultured Candidatus Berkiella sp. (assembly GCA_964502705.1). Taxonomy (GTDB): domain Bacteria; phylum Pseudomonadota; class Gammaproteobacteria; order Berkiellales; family Berkiellaceae; genus Berkiella. The sequence continues at coordinate 3,416 of CAZCXZ010000077.1, forward strand.
GTTTTGGCAAATTCCAATCTTGACCCTAAAGAAGACTCCAGTAGGCGTCCACCCTGATGATAAAAATCGATATCTTGCACTAAGAGATTGACTCGGTCTGATAGAACGGGCGAGGTAAAATAGGCACCCACAATCATGACGCTTGCAATACCGGTTGCAATAAATATGCCTTTTAACCGGTACCACTGCCACGCTAACGTCAGCAAACACAATACGAGGGTAATATAACCAATTCTGCCGACACTCATAAAAAGTAAGTAATAAACCATTAGAGCCACGATCATCATCAGCTGTATACGGTAACGGGGCAAATATTTACACTGAGAAGCTAAATAGAACGCTGCAATTGCCATGAAGAAGCTAGTTTTAATATGGCTCTTAAACACCGCTCCCATAGGATATTTAGTGCCTATTGGTAGCCCTGCATAGACTTTTCCAAAGGCCAGCACCATCGTAAAAATCATCGCGAATGCAAAAGCCCATAAAGCATAGCGCCCCGTCTTTTTGTCTTGATAAAAATACATGAGTATCGGGATCACGCCTAAACGCAAGCTATCAATTAAGCTGCGCCGCATAGACTCTTCATCACCACTTGAGTAAAACATACCCACAATCGAAAGTAGGATCAGCGCATAAATCCAGAATACCAACGGATGACGTGACAAGATATCTTTCTTTTGCGCATGATTGGGTCCAAGCAGCCAAGCCAAAAAAATGATAACCACTAAGATAGTGGTTATCGCTGTGGAGATCGGCACAACAAACGCTAATGCAATCGCAGAGGCTTGACCGAGCTTATCCCACTTGGGATCGGAGAGTTCTAAAAATGATTTTCTGGTTGACATAGTGATGTTTGATAATCTTTCATAAGTTTTTGTAATCCTTGCCAAACAGTTCTTGGCGTTATGCTCTCAAAACAGGGAGGCATCACTGCGTGTGCATCCCCTTGCTTACATTCGCGCCCAAAACAAGGCGAACACGCAAATGTACTTTTGATATGCTGTTGCCAAGGACCGTAGGCCCCTGTGAGTTCTGGTGAGGTCGGCCCGTAAAGTGAAACCGTAGGCACTGCCATTGCTGCCGCCATATGACCTAAACCGGTATCAACTGCGACAACGCCATTTGCCAGACTCAATAATGTCGTTAATTCTGCTAAAGTGTGCTTAGGCAATACGCTTGGAAGCTTAGCAACGTCGTGATTCTCGCAGTATTGTCTTATTGTAAGCGCTCTCTTCCTTTCTTCTTCATTGCCCCACGGTAACAATACCTGGTAACCACTTTGTGCGACGATAAATGCCAACTGCTGCCAAAAAGATTCTGGCCAATGTTTGGTCGACCAGGTTGTGCCATGTAAAAAAAGTATGGTATCCGTACCATAAGATAATGCGGGCAATCGGCTTACATCGATTCCATACTGTGGTGCTGATTTAGGTAATGAATAATCGAGTGCGCCTGCGAAAAGCTGCCTTACTCGATCGACCGCATGCTGTTGCCAAGGAACAGCAATACCTTTTTGATAAAAAAGACTTGCCCATTTTTCTCGTGCGCTCGCAGAATTCAAACCAACGCGCTTTCCCTTGGCTAAACAAGCTAATAACGCGCTCTTCATTAATCCTTGCGCATCAATAACAAGATCATAATCCGTTTGTCTTAATTGGTTTAAGCACTGCCGCCATTCGCCCTGCTTCAACGTTTGCCAAGGCATTTTCCTGAAACGGCGCAACGGCGCTTCAATGATCTTATCCACGGCAGGATGCCAGGATGGAACCTGCGCAAATCCAGGCTCTACGACCCAATCGAAGCTTAACCCCGGATGCGCGGCTTTCGCATCGGTTAGTGCAGGTAAAGTATGAATAACATCCCCCATAGAGGACATTTTGACAATCAAGATCTTTTTCATGCATTAACCAACGAATAGGCCGCCTGCAGCACCGTATCGACTGATAGTTGTTTCATGCATTGATGATGCATCAACGGGCAAGTTCTTTTGAAGCAAGGACTGCAGCCAATATTTTCTTTCACGATCCGTACTCTATCGCTTAACGGTGGCGTAAATCCTGGTGATGTTGAACCATAAATAGCGACGAGGGGTATGTTTAAAGCGGCAGCAATATGCATCAATCCTGAATCATTGGTTGCCACTAATTTGGCAAGTGACATTAAATCTATTGCATCACCCAGTGATGTACGACCTGTTAAATCAATTGCTTGCTGCTCGGTTTGCGTTTGGATCTGTTTTGCCACTTCGGTATCTTTAGCCGAACCAAAGATCCATACCTGCCAACCTCGAGCAATGTAGTCATTAGCAAAAGCGGCATAAGCTTCTTCGGGCCAACGCTTAGAAGGGCCAAATTCCGCACCTGGGCAAAGCACAAGGATGGGTTTATCCACATTGAGCTGATAGCTTGCGAGTGCTTTTCGAGCATTTTCAGCATCTGCTATTAATGCAGGACGCAATGCCATGGCTTGTTGCTTGTCTGCGGCGAGTGCAACATAACGTTCAACCATGAGTGGATGCTGTTGCTTATCTAAAACGCGTACATCGTTTAAAAGTCCATAACGCCACTCTCCGCGCCAACCGATGCGGTTAGGAATTCTGGCCATAAAGGGAATCAAAGCGGACTTCCAAGAATTCGGCAGCACATAACAGCGCTGGTAGTTTTTAGATTTTAGTTTTTTAGCTAACCCTATTCTTTGCGCAAGGCCAAACTCGCCGTGCTTCAAAGACATCGGAATACTATCCGAGATTTCTGGCATACGTGCTGTTAGAGAACGGCTCCACTCAGGGGCCAACACTTCAATAACAGTTTGTGGATAACGAATTTTGATTGCCTTAAACAAGGCTTGCGCCATCACCATATCACCCACCCAGGATGGGCCGATGATTAAAGTTTTATCAATCAAATGTGACCTCGCCAATTGCTATCCAAGGTAATGAAAACTACCAGATTTTGTCACATATTTGGAGCGAAATAAGCACTCTTGTGCACTTTTATTCGCATTAAGCCTCTTGGAAGTCTGATAGGACAAATGCAGAGCCACAATATGGACAACTGGCTTTGCCAGTTTTCTCAATTGGCAGATACACTCTTGGATGCGCATTCCACAAAGCCATGTCTGGCATTGGGCAAGATAGCGGCAAATCTGATTTACTAACTTTGTATAATTTTGCTGCGCTGGCAGTCAATTTTTTGTCTTGCGGATCCATAATTACCCTTTCAATGAAATGCAAAAGAGTCCTTATTGTAACATAAGGACTCCCTGGTAAAATGGAGAAGCAGCCTAGCGCTCGTTGACATAAGTTAGCCACTCTGGATGACTAACTTTTCTACCGTAGACCTGATCAAAGTAAAGCGTTTGCAATTTTTCAGTTAATGGCCCACGCGTGCCAGTACCAATCTTGCGACCATCTACCTCACAAATTGGTGTAACTTCCGCTGCCGTTCCTGTAAAAAAGCACTCGTCCGCAACATAGACTTCGTCTCGAGTAATGGATCGTTCTTCAACTTTCATCCCTAACTCTTGTGCAAAGGTAATAATCGTTGCGCGGGTAATACCTTCTAAACATGACGTTAATTGTGGGGTGTACAATGCACCATTACGAATTAAGAAAAAATTCTCGCCACTGCCTTCTGCAACATAGCCTTCAGGATCTAATAATAATGCTTCATCACAACCACTGGCTAACGCTTCACTTAACGCCAACATGGAATTGACATAATTCCCTGTGGCTTTTGCTTTACACATCATGATATTAACATGATGCCTTGTATAAGAAGAGGTGCGAACTTTAATACCTTTTTCTAATCCTTCTTTACCTAAATATGCACCCCATTCCCAAGCCGCTATAGCAACATGTGATTTCAGGTTATCGGCACGAAGTCCCATCCCTTCGCTGCCATAAAAACAAATAGGTCGAATATAACCCGCTGATAAATTATTTTTAAGAATAACGTCGCATTGCGCATCATTTAAGGTTTTTTTATCGAAAGGCATCGGCATGTTCATAATATGTGCCGAACGGAAAAATCGATCGGTATGATCTTGAAGGCGAAAAATAGCAGGTCCTTTAGGCGTGGGATAAGCACGCAAGCCCTCAAATATCCCCATCCCATAATGGAGGCTGTGTGTTAGCACATGGATGTTTGCCTCTTTCCATGGAACCAATTGGCCATCAAACCAAATAAATCCATCTCTTTGGGACATTGTCATTGAACGATTCCTTTGTTGTGCTTTTATCTGTGCCATGAGTATAACGGTTTACACTTAAAACACAATCATTGTGAGCCTACTCACCCACTGAAGAAGTGGACTGGAAAATATGCTCACCGATGCTTTGCACAATAGCGCGTTCTTTTTCAAATAGGTTTCTTTCATCATGATTTTGCGCTTGTAAAATATGACGGCGAAGAAAAATCTCATACTGCGCATAAATAAATAGCAACGTTTGTGTGGTATCCTCAGGCAGCAAATGAAGCTCTGCTAACATAGATAGAAGCATGGTCGTGCTACGGGCTTTTAACAGTGACGGATACCCATGTGCAAAAGCTAACACGAGATATTGAACGATAAATTCAATATCTGCGATGCCTCCTGACATAAACTTCACATCGAGATGTTTCGAATGAGAACGATGTTCATGCATTTTTTCACGCATTTGTGCGATATCTTTGGCAAGAATTAAAGGCGAGCGTTTAACACTGAGTGCTTGCTGTCGGCACTCATCAAAGCCATTGACCAACGTTAACGGGCCTATGATACAACGTGCTTTAACTAATGCCTGTAGTTCCCAGGTCCAAGCATGTTGGTGAAGATAATTTCGATAGGCGTTTAAATGGCTAACCAATAGACCTGCACTACCTCCCGGGCGTAGACGCACATCCACATCATAGAGAACACCGGTGGCAGTTGGTACATTCAACATATGAATAATACGTTGCGCTAAACGTAAACTAAATTCTGCGGGCGTTAATACAACCTTTCCTTTTAGAACAAGATTGTCATCTTGCGTCTCAAAAAGAAAAACCAAATCAAGATCAGAAGCATAATTTAATTCTCTTGCCCCCAATTTGCCATAAGCAATAATACCAAAAGGGACCCGCTCTATCAGCGTCTCAATAGATTCTTCGAATTGATAGTGCTGTCTCATAAACTGTAAACTAATATAATAAACTTGCTTCAATATCACTTCGGTAATATCACTTAATACTAATGCAACATCTTGCGAATGCGAATTCAGTAATTCCAGAGCAGCCATTGACAAGAAGCAACCAAGTTTAAATTGGCGCAAATGTTCCATCTGAGATTCAAGATCATTTTCTGCAACCCATCTCAAGCGTTCAGCTAATGCTTGCTCAAGATAGGAACGATTGGTCATTTCTTCCCATGAGGGCGGATTCAATAATTCATCTAATAAAACTGGGTACGAACAGATCTGCGTTAATATCCATTCACTCGCTCCACAAATATTAACTAAATATTTGAGCACTTGCGGCTTTTCAATCAGCAACGCCAGATAAGCAGAGCGTCGCACAATTGAACGCAACAAACGCAACATTCTTGTTAATAAAAGTAATGAAGCAGGTTCTTTAGCAAGTAACACGAGTAATGCGGGCACCACCTGATCTAGACGAACGCTTGCGTGCTTTTTTAGTGACTGAACCAGCCTGCTTTGTTTAAATAACTGCAGCTGCTCCCACGTTTCTTCGGCATCAATATAGCCCATTTTGCTTAACGTCGTGACGGATGCCTCTTTATCATGAAGCTCTGACCAAAGAAACTTATAATGCAAAGGCGACGAAAGTGTTGCCGCGCCTGGAGGGGAATTGGGAGCAGCAGCAATTAGATTAAAATGCTTCGCTACGTGGTTAATGTGCATTTTTAAAGTCTGTTTGAAATGTTTGTCATCTTGAAATCCCATCATTAGATAAAGCCTTGTTTTATCAATGACATTTTTCGGTAAAGCATGCGTTTGCTCATCGTGTAGCATTTGAATTCGGTGTTCTGCGTAGCGCAAGAAAATGTATGCTGCGGATAATTGCTGGTAATCTGTCAATTCAATATAGCCAGACTTTTCAATCAACGTTAGTGCTTTCAATAAGTTTTGTTCTCTAAACTGTGGCTCTCTGCCTCCACGTATCAACTGAATCGCCTGAGTTAGAAATTCGATTTGCCGGATACCCCCTTTACCCAACTTAAGATCTTTTTCTTTATTACGTCTTTTAACCTCCTCATTGACTAAGTCTTTCATGTCTCGCAATGCGCCAAACGCGCCATAATCTAAGTAACGTCGATAAACAAATGGCTGAAGTAAAGCGAGTAGCTGCTCTCCTTCGCGCTTGTGAGGCGTTATCACTCGAGCTTTTACCAAAGCGTACCGTTCCCAATCTCGGCCTTGATATTGGTAATAGTTTTCCAATGCAGAAAAATTCATAACCAAATTTCCACTTTGACCATGCGGTCTTAAACGCATGTCCACACGAAAAACAAATCCATCTGATGTCGTATTGGCTAACAGTTGAATAAATTGTTGACCAAGACGCAAAAAGAATTGTTCATTGGAGATTGATCGTGCATTACCGCTTGTCATTCCTGACTGTGGGTAAGTAAAAATCAAGTCAATATCAGAAGAGAAATTTAATTCTTTACCACCTAATTTACCTAGTGCAAGCACCAGAAAGTATTGTTGCTCACCCTTTTCATTTTGAGGCACGCCCCACTCAATGATTAATTTTTCATAAAGATACTGCGAAACAACTAAAATAATCGTATCTGCCAACGCACATAGCGACTCTACATGTTCATTAAAAGTGTCTAAACCCTGTAAGTCACGCCAGAAAATTCGCAATAAGTGAAAATGGCGAAAGCGGCGTAATGCCTGCATGAGAGATTCTTGACCATCAACATGTTCAGCATAGTTTTGCCAAGATTCATTTGCCGTCAGCAAATTTAATGCAGGTTCATTCAAACTGTGGTAGATCTTTATGGGATATTCAGGGTTGCGCGAAAATTGAGATGTTGCATAATCACTGAATGTTAATGCTCGCCAAAGTGCATTTAGATACTTTGGCTCTATAGGAATTGAATACTGCTTTTCAGCAGCGCCTTGGCAATATTGCTGCCAATTTTGTTTGGCACAATCGTGCAGTTCGCTTGGAAGCAACTGTAGAAAATCTTTAAAATATTGCTGCCATTCCGTGGCTTGCATAACGCTTTAGACTTTTTCCACTTTTAAAATAACGCCGTCGACGTCAACGACTTTCACATTAGCACCAACGTCCATATCACTACCTTCTACCACCCATTGACTGTCATCCACTTTTACTTTACCACGACCATTCACTATCGCCACATCTAAAGTAAAGGTACGACCAATATATTGTCTAGCGCGACGGTTTAACTGTGGTTGGTCGCTTTGTTTGCTTGCTTTTTTATTCAGAAAGCGCCAGCCAAACAAGCTAGCCAAAACACCGAACCCGAAAACCAAAAATTGAAGCTCCCACCCTAATTGAGGTATCAGTAACAGCAGAACACCAACAACAGCTGCGGCAAGGCCACACCAAACAAACAGAAAGTTTACCCCTAACAAAACATCTAAAATACCAAGAACTAAAGCAAAGGCGAGCCAATGCCAAAATACTAGGTGGGTAAAAAGTTCTTTCATGATGCAATATCCTTTGATTTGTTACCAAATGCTTGCTTAGCTATTTCACCAATGCCGGCGATTGAGCCAATCACATTACCTGCTTCTAATGGCATTAAGATAACTTTTTGATTGTCTGCGCTAGCAATTTTACCCAGTGCATCAATGTAGCGTTGTGCGACAAAGTAATTCACCGCATTAATGTTACCTGACGCAATTGCTTGTGATACCACCTCTGTGGCTTTGGCTTCAGCTTGAGCAAGTCTTTCCCTTGCTTCGGCATCTCTAAAGGCAGCTTCTTTACGACCTTCCGCATCCAACACCACCGCTTGTTTTTCACCTTCTGCTTTTAAAATTGCAGATGCTCTAAATCCTTCTGCTTCCAATATGCGAGCGCGCTTTTCTCGTTCAGCTTTCATTTGTGCAGCCATGGCATTTGCCAAGTCTTTGGGTGGACTAATATCTTTGATTTCCACGCGCGTCACTTTAACACCCCACGGCATGGTGGCTTCGTCAACCACTGACAATAATCTTGTGTTAATATGATCTCGATTTGAGAGCGCTTCATCAAGCTGCATCGAACCCAACACGGTACGAATATTAGTCATGGTTAAATTACGTATCGCTCTGTCCAGCTCACTGACCTCATATGCCGCTTTTGCTGCATCGACAATTTGATAAAAGCAAATACCATCGACTTTGACCATCGCATTATCTTTAGTAATGATTTCCTGCGAAGGAATATCAAGTACTTGTTCCATCATATTTAATTTTGTACCTACTTTATCAATAAAAGGTACAATCAACGTTAATCCCGGATGCAGTGTTTGTACATAACGCCCAAAACACTCAACTGTCCACTCATATCCTTGAGGAACTTGTTTAACCGCCATAATAATTACCGCTATGGCGAGCACAACCAATAGAAAGACCACATTTCCGAAATCCATCGCTAGCTCCTTAAGGTGTTGAAAATAAAATCACGCTTTATACTACCAGTGATTTTAATAAAGATTCTGCAATTTCTTAGCTATGTTAGCTATATTTTAAAATTGTGACACGTAACTTAATTATAGCTAGCAACCGTTGCTTTATGACTGGGGCTGCCAATGGTTTTGAATGATTTTCTCATTAAAATGATGGAACTTGAAGGCTCCGACCTGTACCTAAGCACAGGCGCTGTGCCTTCTGTAAAGGCACACGGTAAATTATGCCCCATCAGCGACACCCTGTTAAAAGAGGGAGAAGTTAAAAAATTAGCCTATGAAATCATGGGACCATCAAAAGTGGCCGACTTCGAAAAATCTCTTGAAATGAACATGGCTTTAGCGATTGAAGGTTTAGGACGATTTCGCGTCAATATTTTTATTCAACGCAACGAAGTCTCGATGGTTATTCGTCGCATTCACACCATTATTCCATCGATTGAGTCGTTAGGAATACCAACGATACTATCCGATATTATCATGGAAAAAAGCGGCTTAGTGCTTTTTGTTGGCCCTACGGGGTGTGGTAAATCAACTTCACTTGCATCTTTGATTGACTATCGCAATGCCAATAGCGCCGGTCACATCATTATGATCGAAGATCCGATTGAATACATGCACCCTCATAAAAAATCAATTATTAACCAACGCGAAGTTGGACTGGATACACTGAGCTATCAAGAAGCATTAAAGAATACGTTAAGACAAGCACCCGATGTTATCTTGATTGGTGAAATTCGCTCACAAGATACCATGGATCAAGCCATCGCATTTGCAGAAACGGGGCATTTATGTTTATCAACACTGCATGCTAACAACGCCAATCAAGCTTTTGAGCGCATCATCAATTTCTTCCCCGAATCTAGAAAAAATCAATTGTTGCTCGATTTGTCTTTTAATATTAAAGCAATTATTTCACAACGACTGATCCCAACACTCGACGGCAAACGCGTAGCAGCTTTTGAAATTTTATTGGGAACACCTTTGGTAGTCTCTTTAATTAGCCGCGGCGGAATTGATGGTATTAAAGAAGTCATGGAAAAATCAACGAATCTCGGCATGCAAACCTTTGATCAATCACTTGAGCGCTTATATTTTGAAAACAAAATCAGCTTAGAAGACGCCTTGCGTAATGCCGATTCACGCAACAACTTAAGATTGAAGATCAGTCTTAGCGATAAATCAGTTGCGGCACATGAAGAAGAGCCTGAACCTACTGAGGTTGATGCAAAATCACTCCACTTGCCCGATAAAGGAGCAAGTGGATTGAGTTTAATAGACGATTAGAGAGGTCTTTGTTGTGTCACAATTATTCAGGCAAATTGGTTAAGTTACAGCCGTAAAATATTTCCTGCATTTCACGCTTTAATTGACCACGAATTTCTTGCGCCTCACCCGGACTTAAATCCGAGCTTTTCATTGCAAATAAATAATTGTCTAAATCAAATTGTTTTAACAACATTTTGGTATGAAAGATATTTTCTGGATAAACGTTCACATCGATCATTTCATAAGCTTTGATAGTATCTTCTGACAAATAGTTTTGAATAGAGTGAATACTATGATCGATATAATGCTTTTTCCCTAGCACATCCCGTGTAAAGCCCCTCACACGGTAATCTACCGTAACGATATCCGAGTCAAAACTGTGGATTAAAAAATTCAGCGCTTTAAGAGGAGAAATAACGCCACAGGTGGAAACATCAATATCTGCTCTAAAAGTGCTGATCCCATTGTCTGGATGACTTTCAGGATAAGTGTGTACTGTAATATGGCTTTTATTTAAGTGGGCAACCACACTGTCTGGCAAAGGCCCTGGAGATTCAGTTTGCTCAGTAGGCCCTTTGTCGACTGGTTCTTCAGCAACTAACATCGTGACACTCGCGCCCTGAGGGTCATAGTCCTGATGTGCAATATTCAGAATCGTTGCGCCAATAATGTTGGCGACATCTGATAATATTTCAGTTAGCCTTTTGGCATGATAAACACCATCAATATATTCGATGTACTGTTTACGCTGCTCTGGCGTTTTAGCGTAACAAATATCGTAGATATTAAAGCTTAAATTTTTTGTTAGGTTGTTGAAACCATGGAGCTTCAGTTTCTTCAATTTCTCTCATCCATCCATTCGGTACGCAGAACGCGGCCATTATACATGTGTTAAAGTTAACTGACGAGAGTTTATCCCCTCAAGAGCCAAAATTTGTTATCTATAAAACACACTTTTGAATGCTGGACATAATCCCTCCACGTTGCGTGTACCAACACAGCAAGGCATAATAAATCGTTTTTTATCTCCTACATGATCAATTATATGGTGTGTTTTATGCGTAAATTAAAGAATTCCATCATTAAGCAAGCAAGGCTGCTTGTAACATTTTTCATGTTAGCCATTGTATCGCCGATCATACTTGGCAAACTCGGCTTCTGGGGCACAAGCCATGCAAGAGCCGACTTTCAAAAAGCCAACGAACCTATTACCTACTCTCATTCACCGACTTCTTACTCTGAAGCCATTAGCCGAGCCGCTCCCGCAGTTGTCAGTATTCATTCGACCAAAACGTTACCCAAAGATATTAATAATCCCATTAACCGTGATCCTTTCTTTCGCTATTTTTTCGGTGATATGCGAAATATGCAAATTCCACAGGAAATGCAATCAGGGATTGGCTCGGGTGTGATTGTCACCAAAGATGGTTATATCTTAACGAACAACCATGTTATCAATGAAGCTGACGAGATCACAGTCAAAATGGTTGATGGTCGCTCCATTAAAGCAAAAGTTGTGGGCTCTGATCCTGAAACAGATTTAGCGATTTTAAAAATTGATCAAGCCAATTTACCAACCATTGCGATTGGTAATTCTGAAACCCTAAAAGTTGGCGATGTGGTTTTTGCGATTGGTAATCCATTTGGTGTTGGCCAAACCGTCACCCAAGGCATCGTGAGCGCAACGCATCGTACTGATCTTGGCATTAGCATGTTTGAAAATTTCATTCAAACTGATGCAGCGATTAATCCTGGTAATTCTGGTGGTGCTCTAATTGATGCACACGGTAATCTGATTGGGATCAACAATGCTATTTATACTCGTACTGGAGGCTATCAAGGTATTGGTTTTGCCATTCCCATTAGCATCGCCAAAGATGTGATGAGTGAATTAATTGATCAAGGTCATGTTACCAGAGGTTGGCTTGGAATCAGTTTAGGTAAATTAAACGATGAAGTTCGCAACTCCTTGAAGTACCCCAAAGGTGAAGGCGCTGTTATCGCGGGTATTATTCGCAATGGCCCTGCAGCAAATGCAGGTTTGCGACCTGGCGATATCATCATTAGCATTGATAACAAAGAAACGAAAGGACCAACCGAAGTCCTAAATATCACCTCAAAACTAAAACCCGATACCGCGTATCCGATCGCGGTTATTCGTAATGGTGAAACCTTAGATTTTCGCGTTATGGTCTCAAAACGACCCCTAAAAAATAATACCGAGCAAAGCAGTATAGAACACCCCTAAAATTACACGACCTCATATAAACTCTACATGAGGTCGTGTTTTTATTTATAAAAATAATAATGCTTACATGGAGTTTGACATGAATAACGGCCCCGAAGATAAAGATAAAGAAAAAAAAGCAGGGAAAGAAGGCCATCGTAGTCATCGCAGCCATCGCCGTGAAGATAAGCAGGCGGCGGATACAAAAGACAAAAAGCATCATCATCATCGACACCATCACGGTGTGGAAAAATCCGGCACACCGTCGAAACCAACAGGTTCTGCGCCAAAGCCACCCTTGGAAGAGCGAATTGTGGCAGACTTGCACACAGCGGCTATACCAACGACAGCTGCAAGCGTTACTTTAAAAGCGGTTTCTCCTAAAAATACCGCGGTTGATGCCCCGAAGAAGATTGCGCCCGCACAGCCTGATGCTTTGAAGCAGACAATGGTGGCTGAACAGGGGATTTTTGCGAAAATCGTTGATTGGCTTAAAAATAAACTGCTAAGGCCAACTTTTTCAAGACAACAACAAATTGCATCTGCCTATAACCTGC
>CAZCXZ010000078.1:0-16009 GCA_964502705.1 Uncultured Candidatus Berkiella sp.
TGGGTGTAACACGCTCGATACCTTTGAGCATGCAAGCAGCAACCGCCGCCATGAGCAATTCTGCGGGATTGAATGCATCAATGCGACCTGTGAGATCAGTGTCTAGAACAATAGAAGCCGACTTACAAGTAGCTTCACTGCCATGTGAATCGATCCGATGCGCATAAACATCAAAGGTCATCTTGGGTTTATCTTCAGACATAACAGTACTAAGCTCCTTTATTTAAAAGTATTTTTTTCGCATCCATAGCGCCACCTTTACCAACCCAATCAAGACAGGAACCTCAACTAATGGACCAATGACAGTTGCAAAAGCTACAGATGAGCCAAGCCCGAATGCCGCAATAGCAACAGCTATTGCCAGCTCAAAATTATTACTCGCTGCTGTAAAGGACGCTGCTGTCGTTTTGCCATAATCTTCTCCAATTAGGCGTCCCATAGCAAAGCTGACTAAAAACATAACAACAAAATAAATGACGAGCGGAATTGCGATACGGATCACATCCAAAGGCAATTGCAGCATCATTCCACCTTTAAGCGAAAACATTGCCACAATGGTGAATAATAACGCTATGAGAGAAATTGGCGCTATTTTGGGAAGGAAGCTTTGCTCAAACCATTCTCTACTTTTATACTTTATTAAAAAATATCGTGATAAAAATCCCGCTATAAATGGTATACCGAGATAAATAAAAACACTTTCCGCTATTGTTTTGAAACTCACATTAACGATTTGACCTTCCAAACCGAAATATGTTGGCAAAATGCTTAGAAAGAACCATGCGTAAACACTGAAGAACAACAGCTGAAATACACTGTTAAAAGCTACTAATGCAGCTGCATACTGGTTATCTCCTTCTGCGAGTTGATTCCATATGATAACCATGGCAATGCATCGTGCTAATCCAATGAGAATAAGACCCGTCATATACATGGGGTAATCGTGTAAAAACACCACCGCTAAACCAAACATCAAAAAGGGTCCAATAAGCCAATTCTGGATGAGCGATAATGTTAAAATTTTCCAATCCCTAAAAACCAATGGTAGCTCTTCATATTTCACTCTAGCCAAAGGTGGATACATCATGAGAATAAGACCCACTGCAATTACAATGTTTGTTGAGCCTACCGAAAGACTATTTAAAAATTGGGGTGCTTTTTCAAATAAGGAACTTATTGCTACCCCTGCACCCATTGCAAGGAAAATCCATACCGTAAGATACTGATCCAGAAAAGTGAGTTTTCGTTTACTGCAACCCAATAATTTATCCATTTATAAGATCCTTAATGTGGCTTTGAAGCATTGAAAATGCTAATTCAAAGGCATTACGTATATCATCTTCAGTTCCATGAGCTTTAGCGGGATCTGGTATGCTCCAATGCAGTTTTTTTACTTGTTCTAAAAATAAAGGACACGACTCACCGGCTGCTTGATCACAAACGGTCACAACCAAATCAAATTTATCATTGGAAAATTCATTTAATGACTTGCTATAAGGGGTTCCTGGATTAATCTGATTGCGCTCTAACGCGTTTATGGCTTCAGGATGAACTCCTCCAGTGGGGAAGCTCCCTGCACTTGATGCTTTAAAACGACCCGCTCCTAATTGATTTAGTAACGCTTCAGCCATAATCGAACGACAGGAATTTCCCGTGCATAAAAACAACACTGAACTCGGTACTGTCATTTTGGGCCACAACAATTTGTTGGTTTATCTGTTGGTGCACAACAGGCTGGCTTCTTTATAGGTTTTGTTGGGCAACAAGTTTTATTATTCCCTGGCGATGACGCTTCTTCTGAAAAGAACTGTGCATCTTCCATAGTACGATAAGCTTCCCAATGAATGCCTGCTGTATCCGTTACCCATGTCTTGTTAGATTTAGCGTAACAACAAACTGTTTCAACTTCGCTAAACAAACTGATATCCGCTTTTTGCAATCTTTCGCGCACTTCCTCAAATTCAGTTTCTTCATCTACTTGGATCCCAAGATGATCAACACCTTTGATTTTTGCTCGCGTAGAGATAGCAAAGTTGACTCGCGGATCTTCGAGCATCCATTTAGCATAATCTGATTTAGTTTTAACAGGTTCTGCACCAAATAGCGCACTATAAAATTTAATGGCATCATCAATTTTGTTAACACCAACATGAATGTGTATACGTTTCATTTTGCTTTCTCCTTCAACGGACAGCATACTGACAAATCAATTACTGCACAGCTTTGATCTGAGGTTTCTTGAATACTGGCAAATTCCCTGCTACAGCAATTCTCGACCATGTACCGAATAAGACCTTGCATCATTTCAAAATTCGCCGAGTATATTACTGATCGTCCTTCGCGCCTGGATGAAGTTAATCCAGCATTATTCATCTGTGTGAGATGAAACGACAAAGTGTTATGAGGAATATCCAAAGCCTCACTTATCCCCCCTGCTGGCATTCCTTTGGGGCCTGCTTGCACCAAAAGGCGAAAGACCCGTAAACGTGTTTCCTGTGAAAGGGAGTTAAAAGCTAATAGCGCGTTTTTTATGTCCATATGTCTAGAATAGTTGAAACATATGGGCTTTTCAATAGGAAAATAAGTTATCTTTCTGCAACTGTTTGATTTATTTAAATATTTAATATGAAGGAAGTAATATAGGGCCCAGAACGCCTTTATTGGATAAGCTTGACGTTATGGATTCTGAACTATGTCCTCAAAACTATACCGTCACTATCTACAGCAAAAAGCTTGGCACCAATATTTAGTGCATCGTCGATCTCAACCCGAAAAGTTCGAAAATCGTCCCACTTGGGGAGCCATCCACCTACGCACTACGTGCTACGGCTTGATAAATCCTCAGATTAAAAATTCATTTTCTCCTGAAAATCCGCATTTAAAAGCAATGAGGAACTATCAGAGTCAAGTCCTGACGGATCTTCATAAGTATTTTTAGAAAAAATTAGTAAATGCAAATAGATGTGCTTGGGATTCTATTGTTACCGAGATTTTTCCTGCGCCCCTGCCGGGGCTTAGAATTGGCAGGGATGATGTTACCCCACGCTTCGAATGTCACGCTACGCGCTCCATTCTTGCGCGGGGCTAAAATCCTACGCGGCTGCCGCCGCTGAACAGATCCATTATCGCACCCTTGATAAATCCCGATGCAAGAATTCTCTTTCATGCCAGCACACACTGGCATAAATTACCGGCCACAGCGTGGCCGAAGAATTTAGCCCACTGTTAGGGGTACAGGAAAGAAGTTATGGGGTTCTATCTGGAGCGATCCTTCATTTGTTTAATATTCAAGTAATATCGCGTGCTTTTAAGTTCACCCATCTTCAGCAACAGATTCTTTTCTACCAGATCTTGTAAGTCACGAGTAGCGGTAGCACGGGATGTACCTGTGATGCTGATATATTTTTCCGCATTAAGCCCACCCTTAAAGCCACTGGATCCTTCACGGAACAATCGCGCGATGACCTTAGCTTGGCGTTCATTCAGTAAATCTCTTGCTCTATCATAGAATTTCGTTTTTTCAATGAGAAAATCGATAATTTCCAAAGAATAGCTTTGAGCTTCCAAAACAGTCTGTGCGAAATAAACTAGCCAATCCGTTATTTCAATATTTTTATTATTAAACTCCAGTGCTTGATAGTAGCGCTTTCTTTTAGCTTCTATCGTTTGCGAGAGCGCAATTAGCGTTGGCTCTCCAAGGCACTCCGCCAATGATTTCTCAGCCAATGCTCTGCCTATTCGCCCATTCCCATCTTCAAATGGATGAATACAGACAAAGTAAAGATGCGCAATACCTGCACGTGTTAAAGCTGGAAGTGGATCTGAGCCGTCGGGAGCAGTTTTGATAAACCAATCGATAAACGCATCCATTTCTCTTTTCATTGTTTTTGAAGGCGGTGCTTCAAAATGCACAGTTTCGTTACCGATTGGGCCAGAAACAACCTGCATGGGTTCATCATATGAACGATAGCAACCTATCTCTCTCAGATCACTTCGCCCGTTTGTTATCATATTATGCCAGCTATAAAGCGTCTTATGCGAAAGCGGTTTGTTAAAGTTTTTATACAAATCCGTAACCATGTTGGCAATTCCGCTTTCAGCTGGCTTAACCCGACGATGATCTGTAGCAAGACCGAAATTACGTCGAATAGAAGCTTGAACACTGTCTCGGTTTAGATATTCCCCTTCAATTTCCGATGTTTTCAAAGCTTCATCAGTCATCATATCAATAACCAGTAGGTTTTTGTCATCCTGCTCAAAGTGTCTTGCCACACCCATAAGCACGCCAGATTGGTGCAAGAACTTTGCTTCGGCTTCAGACAGTACCTCTTTTTTCCACTGGAAGGATGGCCAGTCCCTTTGTTCCCAATTCCATTGCATGAGTTAAAACCTCTTCATTTATAACTCACATAATAGCCCATTCATGAGTTATAAATCTATTGTTTATAACTCAGTGGATATACACTTGATAAAGGGCGTAACTGCAAAAAATAAGCACTGAAGGAGCCATCCGCCTGCACACTACGGCGCATTGTATTAAAGAACATTTACAATATTTGCGCTACGGCTTGTTCAAAGTATTGGTTAAAGCCAATAATCTTAGCTTTTTTATTGCTTTTGTGCAGGAACTCCTTAAATGCTTTATATTCGTGTTCCCTAAAAGTCGAATAGTTATAATATTCGTCAAAAATGATAATCGTACCGCTAACAATATTGTCACCTAAACAATTAAAAACATCGCATGTTGAACTATAGATGTCACAATCAATATGCAAAAACGCAATAGGATTATCTTTTAATATTTTGTTTTTGAATTCTGGAAGCGTATCTTTAAATAACCCCTTAAATAAGGATACATTATGTAAAACTGCAGGCATCATTTCTTTTGATTTAAACTTAAAAGTTCCTTTTGAGACGTCTATATCACCACAATCCCAATCTTCAGGGAGGCCTTCAAATGAATCAAACCCATAAATCCTATTTTTAGAATTTAAAGCAGCGATAAAATTAATCGTATTTCCTCTAGCCACACCCATTTCTAGATAAAAACCTTTGATTGTTACATTATCACTTGCAAAACGCATTATTTCTGCATCAGTATCAAGCGGGGTAGCTTCTTTAAACTCATTTTTAACAAATTCTTCCATCTCTGGAGAATCTTTATAATAAGTATCTAAGGGGAAAAAATTAAGGACTTGTTTTCCTTTAAACCACTCACTTGAAGACTCTGGCAGTTCAACTATTTGGCTCCAATCAAACCCTCTCACTTCTTTAAGAATAGACATGTTAAAAAAATTCCCATCAAGTTTTAAGTGATCCAACATACAACATATCGCTTAAATTATACGCAGTTACAGCGATTCTTCAACGCCATCTCATTAAAATGTGATTAAACACCTGTTTTTCGATACTCAATGTATCAGCGCGCCCAACACCAAAAGCTCGAAAATCTTCTCACTTGTGAACAAAGTCCATTTGTCACACATCTTATGTTTCCTTAAGAATCACAATGACTTAGTACTATTACCTAGTATGATTTGTTTAAGTTTTTAAAACACATAATATCTTTTAGCTGTAGTTCCTTTTCTCCTGAAAATCCGCACTTAAAAGCTGACTCTAAAGGATTATAAAACGTACCAAATAACATATCCCATATTGGCAGATCAGAATAATTATAATGATGAACACCTTGTAAATGGTGCATACAATGGCTTTCAGGCCGTTGAAAAAAGTATCCTAGCCAATATGGTGTTTTAATATTTGCATGATAAAATAATTCAGCCACGCCGGTGATACAAACAACAGTTGCCCCTAGTGCTGGTGACAAACCCAACATCAAGTAAAGAATAATACTAGATAAAATATTGTCGATAAAAATCTCAACTGGATGTTTGTAAAAAGTCGTTAAAATCTCTAAACGGCTGGGGCTATGATGTAGCTGATGAAAGACCTCCCAAAAATATCGCGTATGTCTTAGTCGATGCCACCAATAAAACACAAAGCTAATAACAAAATATGCAAGTAAAACTTTAAAACAATAATGCCCTTTTATTTGAAATAAGCAGAATTTTCTAATGATAGGATCAATAAAACTGCCGGTAACAAATGACAATGCTATTTGTGTCAAACTAATGCTCAACGCACGCCATCGCCATCCTTTAACAGGTGCAAATTCTTGCCGAGGAAAATAATATTCCAAAAGCATAAAAAAGCCTGCGGAAAATATTACGATAAGAAAAACGTAAATAGGCATAATCATATTACCTTAGGTGTAACTGCATTCATTTTTACTCATGTTAATGAAATGATAACAAAGGTACTGAAATGCTCAACCAATATTGTAAAAGTCCAATATAGCCACACCAAAAGTGTCAAAAAGTAATACCATGGGGGAAATTCAAGCGTGTTTGAATAACCATCTAACCTATTGAGATGTGAAAAGTATTTTGAAAATGTTAACGCTCCCGATATTTTACATTGACTCTTACGTTACGTGATACTCTATCGTTAAACTGTATCATTTAAGGATAGTCTCATGGCGCATACGGTAAATAAATTAGCAAAACTATCTGGCGTCAGTGTGCGAACACTACACTGGTATGATGAAATTGGGTTACTACAACCCGCTTTCTATGGTGCTAATGGTTATCGTTATTATGAAGAAGCACAAATGCTCACCCTGCAGCAGATCCTTTTTCTAAAAGAGTTGGGGATAAACTTAAATGATATCCAAAAAATGCTATCACAAAGTGACTTTGACAATATCAAAGCCTTGCAAGAGCATAGACATATTTTGCAGAAAGACATCGATCGTAAGCAGAATTTAATTTCTACGATCGATAAAACGCTATTGCATTTAAGAGGTGAAAAAATCATGTCAGATAAAGAATTATATGACGGTTTCGACAGTGCTAGACAAAAGGAATACGAACAATATTTAGTAAAATACCATGGAACCAAAGCTGAAGATCTCCTTTTCGCCAGCAGAAAGAAAACAGCGAAATGGGACAAAGAAGAATGGGACAATGTCAAAAACGAGGGAGATGCGATACATAAAAGCTTAGCACAAGCGATTGAACAAGGTTTAAACGTTGATTCTGCTGAAGTGCAAGCAATCATTCAACCCTTATAAATTGATTATTTGAGTAAAAATATTATTTATACTGGCGCAATGAAGCTAATGCATTAAATCTACAACACCCTGCTCGATAAATTATTCTGATCCCGACAAAGGCAAGTACCAAAATGTCGATACATTTATGCCTTGTGTTGTGATTGGTTACTCCCGGATCTTCTAGTTTTGAGAAGTGATTTAGAAAATCAGCGACTAACATGCCGTTTATCCTTAATAAGTCGAAATATTTATTATCTTACAAGGGCAGTTATCCAGCATTGCGTTGATCTATGGCTAATATTTTTAAGTTTTGGTGCGATTGTGCTCACATCCGTGTAGGTAAACCAGTGCAATCGCCCTGTCGGATGTGTACCTAATTACCCTAGTAATGTTTATTGGGTAGCCTTATAATTAAGCTGTCTACCACAGCTGCGGTGAGGGGAATTAATGATCAATTTTCCTGATAATTCTAATGTAATCGATGTCCCCAATAATTATTCTATTAATTCACTGTGGTTGAACAAAAAACTTAATGAAAACCTCCCCTATATTGATAACAGTAAGAGTGAAGACGAACTGCTAAGCAAATTATTTGACCGTTCCAAACAATGGAAAGATTTAAATCCGGAAGCAGAAGTGGTTGTTTGGTATGATAGTGATTTCGTCACAGAACACGCCATCAAGAACACACAGGAAGTATTTGATAGGAAGAAGGCAGAAGGCTATAACATCGTACTTAAAGATATACGAGAACTTGATTTAGTTAAAGCCAATCCCGATGCTTTTTCAAGCAATGTCCCAGTTTATTTTCGCATTGATATTTTGAAATTAATCATTTGTGTAAATTCCATAGTCAAAGATTCTAAAGAAGCTGCAATATTTGCAGATTTGGAATTGTGCGAGTCCAAAGTATATGTTGGCAAAGATGCCAAAGCTGAAGCAGAGGAGATGGGAGATAACCCAGAATTAACAAAGAGGGAACAGGCTGGAAAACCTCCAAAAATGACAAAAGAAGAATTATTTGACGATAAAACGATGAAAAAGCTTCAGAGCTTTAGCTTCTTGACTGGCGGTGGAAATGCAGGAGAAAATCAATTTGTTCAACTGATGAGAAACGAAGACACAATCAAAGCAATCGTTACTTACATAAACATTGAATTATCCCGTCTGATCTCAGCTCTGAATATGAATGATGATGAAGCGAGAAGAATTTTAATCCTATTGAATAAAGATGCAAGTCCTAAAGCCATCAGCAAGATGAGAGACAAAGTTTCAACCCAGGTTTCCGAAATGATTTTTCGAGACACACCTTTGTTACTAAGCCTCATTGTATCTGCAAACTCGCAAAATACAAATGAACAAATAATGATTAGAGGGGAAAATCTTGAGCAATGGATAAAATATGACCCTAACCAACATGGTATTGCTCCTCTGGGTAATCTAAAATTTTACTATGATGAAAACATGGAACTTATCGTCAATCAGGAATCTGTATTGAACTGTAAAGATTGTGTGGTATTACCTAATGTTACTTCAAAATACATGACAGAATTTTCTCGAAAGATTGAGCATACGAAAGGCGGCGGAGCTCATCCAGACACTGTTCTTGGGACTATGCCTTTTAATGGAAGTAAATTTACTTATCAAGCTTGGGACATACTTAACACACCTACACAAAGCGTGAGTGCGTCGCCGACAAATGAACTCAAAGGCAGCGCTACAGAAATACCAACGACAGTTGTATCACCTTCAGCCCGACGTACATTTGCGCCAGCTCAAAAACTGAGTAGCGTTAAGGGCATTGAAGAATTCGAAGACTCCCCTAATATTGGGAAAGAAAAGGAAAAACCCAAAACACCTCCTGTTGAAATGAAACAAGAAGCAGCTCTCTCGACCGATATCGATACGATTGCTGAAGACAAAAAATCTGCAAAAATAGCTCAGTTGAATAAAGCCAAGGATAAAAAACCACAACAATCCCCACTAGAAACAAAACGCAAAGAGCCTCTTGAATCCATTAAAGCAAAAAAACCTCCTTCGGCTGATGTTGAAGATGTCGTTAAAAATAAAATTGAACCTGTTGATAATATTTATGAAATGTTAAAAAAGATCAACATTAAGAACCGCTATGATACGATAAGAGTAAAAAAGAACATTATAGGAACAGCGTTCTTTAAAAGCCATCAGCGTCAGGAACGACCTATGCAAATCACAGAATTACAAAACAATATCGATAACGCTGCAAAATTGCTTAAAAATGGCGCTGAAGCTACGTTGGTATTTGCAGGTCTTGATAATAAAATTAACAATTTATTAAACACTATTGAAAATGAAACAAAACTACTAGGAAAATCTAAATTACAAAAAGTAATTATAGAACTCAAAAAAGATATTATCTGTATGAAAAAGGAATTAGGAATTCCCATTGATGAATACGAAATGGCCAGTGTTAAGAAACGTTCTGGTCCTCCACGTAATCAATCATAAATGATATAGCATTTCACCCTGTAGACGAATAATTGAATCAAGGCATAGTATAATTATTGTTTTTTTTGTGGCCACACGGTATCCATTATTACAAGCCATGATTATTGCTGGAACGCTTTTATTTTTTTAATGTTTATATTCACACCATTAAAAAATAAGAGGCGCTACCTCGATCTCAACCCGAAAAGTTCGAAAATCGTCCCTCTCGGGGAGCCACATTCTGTAAGGGCCTTTCAAAGGCCCTTTTTTAATTCAGCACCTTTAGTGGATGTCCCTTTAAGCTATGCAACAACGCCTAAAACAATTATTTGACCAATATCATAAAGAGATCAATGCAAGATTACTTATGCGCAGGTGCTCCACTGAGTGGTATTGTCAATGTTGCAAACACAACATCGCCTTGTAGGCGATTTTCAACATTAAACTCGTGAAGCCAACGAATCGATGTCAAAATAAGGATTTTGCCCGGATTGAAATTATAAGTTAGGTTGGGACCTATGGCTGAAACCCGACCTTTGAAGTCACCCAAGATTGCGCCTTCACCACCGTCACCTGAGATTTGCTCGTAATGATAACCTGCTACCCCGAAAGAGAAATCCTTTGAAAAATGCTTCATCATGGCGCCTTCGAAATGAAACTCTGTGCCTGTTTTGTAGTTGGTGGCTGAGTTTTCGCCGTTGAAAGTAGAGCCCGCAGCTAACGAGACCTCGAAGCCTGATTTAGGATCGAGCCAGGTTGTGGAGGCTGTCAGATCTGCGGCCCAGCGATTGAAGCCCATATTAACCAGATTAGTCTTCTCATATTGACCAATCGGAAAATTGACAAGTCCCGCAATCTTCCAGTGCCAATTTCCAGAGCTCCAACCAATGAAAGCCGTTGCCAAGGGATCACCAACGGCAAAGATGTTGTCAGAAATTTCACGACTGCTGTTATTTTGTAAAACTGTACCGTTTGGAAATATTATTCCTCTCAAAGCATTAACGTTGATACGAACTTCCTGATATCCGAAGGGCAATAACACCCCTATGCCGAAATGGCCTCTCAGAACCTGTTGCTTGGCAACCCATAGAAGCGATAACACATCAAGGGCAACCTTCGCTTTGACGTGGATATCCGCGTCTACCTGTAGAGTCGCGATGCTTGGCAAGACAGTTCCTGCGTCAGGCAATGCTATACTCAGCGCAGCACCACCAGTAGCATCTCCTGAATACAAATAAGTGAATGATGACACGTAGGTGCCTGGCGGTGGAGCCATTCCCGACATTGAGGCATTCACTCCGAGTAGATAGACGGACTTAGCTTGCTCCGCTGCAAACACCTGATGTGCGCTAAATAGTGATCCGAGCAAAAGTGTGATTTTGAGCTTCATTAGATTCATTTGGGCTCCTTCAATTTTTTCACTGGGGGCTTTTCCTGTCCCTTGACGCTGCTTGGCTGATTATCTTTTGGTGACAATCTCACGCTAGCTAAATCAGTACCCACAATGGTATTTCCAGTAAAGCCTCCCTCTCTAACAGCATTCTCGTAGTCCTCCTTGGTCAGAGCCCCACCTTGAATCGGGATGGTTCCTTGCATTGAAGCCCCTATAGGCGGCGCCAGATGTGTAAGCATCAGATATTTAACGCCGGCTCTGTGCGCCATTGCTCCGAGATCGGTTGCATTGCTCTGGCGGTAGTAAACCTCGGGTGGCGTTTTTGCCCCATTCTCCGGAGAGAGCACGGGATGAATGGTCGTGTTTACAATCACATCAGCCCCATGAGCCAGTCGCTCTAGCTGATCCGATGTAGAAGTTTCGCGCGGCGGCTTCTCTACGTCATTGGAAGAATCACCACCAATCACTACAGCGCCCGCCGGCGTATCAACACGGAATGCGACAGAACCTGGGATGTGAGTTGTACGTATTGCACTGACCTTGACATTACCCGATGTCCAAATGATCTCAGGTTTATCTTTTGGATCAAAAGTAACGAGTTTCAACCCAGCTACGGGACCTGCTGGATCAATGACACCACTCATTTCGGCTTTGCGGTATGCAGTTTCGCCTGACTTCTCGTAGGCATCGTTGATATGAGAAACAAATTTTCTGCAGCTTAAGGTGAATCCACGAGATGTTTTTACATCTTCACTGCAAATAACGTCTAACTTGGGACGTCCAGGAAGACCAAAGATCCAGCGCATCTGAACGACATCAGAAAATCCTTCTAAATGGTCAGAGTGCATATGAGTTAAGAAGACTGCGTCAAGCTGTGCAGCTTGGACATCAAGTTGTGCCAGTCGCATGAGCGTCCCTCGCCCAGCGTCAAATTGCATCAGAACAGATCTACAATTATTGGTGTCATCACCGAAAGCTACGAGCGTTCCAGGCCCCGCAAGATCTTTGTAGGGCGGAGGACCACTCGTTCCGGTCAGGGTCACCTCCAGGCATGGTGCTGCATGCGCCGTGATTCCGATGAAAAGTGCATTCGTAACCACCAGGGTGGTCGCTATAACTAGTGATGATTTGAACATTATACTTCTTCCACTGGGTTTACCAGAAAAAACCGGATTTTCATTATGTTTACCGCGGTTAGACAATTTAGACACTAACACCAGCGATTAGTTGACTCAAGTCAATTTATATTGTTTAGCTTAGTGGATCAGGTCGCACCCACCTATCTCTATTTACCCATGGATGCCAGCTCCATGTCGTTCTCAATCTTAGTAATTGCACCGCACAATCTGACTCCCATAACAATAAATACTGCAGTGCAGCGATTGGAGTAAACAAAAGTGTCGATTAAATTAAGATCAGGTCACTCAAAGCCGAAGATTCAGAATGTAAAATATATAACTGTGCCTCAATCTCTACTGCATCATTTATTTAAACGCAAAAAGTTAGAAAATCGTCCCACTCGGGGAGCCAACTTTGCTCTTGCCATTCATTCTTTTTTGCCTCATCTGATGCTTTTATCTTTTAACCAAATTAATTAAAAAACTTTCACGTCATTTATTGTTTTAATAGACATATAAAATGAGCTGATAGTTGCTAAAAAAAGGCTGTATTATGTGTATATAATTCCATTTTACGGTTCCCTATTATTAATAAAAATTACAACGAATTAGCACAGGATCTGTAAACACTCTACACAGCAATTAGTGTATATGCTTGTGTTCATTTGATCTCATTATTGAACCAAATTACTTAATATTCGCTCCTATAGAAATAAGGTGTAAAAGCAGGGGATATCATAGGTGGGTGGCAAAACAACTAAAAATTTTGTTAAAGATAAAAACTATCATACAAAATTGACAAATGTAGTAGATGCCATTCAACACAATGAAGCAAGCAAACTCAAAATATTGTTAGAAGATAAAGAACTCACTAGCAATAGCTTTGAAGATATTATTTATCTTTTAGAAAACTCAGATCAGCCTTTGAACTTCGATAATATTGATATTATCCATTTACTATTAAATGACAAACGTCTAAATTCCTCATTATTTAAAACAATATCAACACTAATCAAAAACAAATGTAACAACAATTCTGAAGTTTTAGAACTTGTTAATTCCTATGAGAAAATAATTGATTATTACAAATTATTTAATCAACAAATTCATCAATATGTCGTTATTGAAAAAAACAAAGATAAAGTAAAATTGTATAATAATGAAATTGATTATAATAAATTCAAGTGCATTTGCAATAACAACACATACAATGAAGATATTATAGTTGGCCCCACCTACAAATCGCTTTTAGATTATATAAGAGATAACCCAGATTACCTTTTTAATAGACAAAAAGGAAATGATCTTTATTTAGACAATCAAAATACCACACCTATTGGATATAATATTCATTTACCATCGGGCACTCCAAAGGCAGTTATAGTTGAAGTTTATGGCGGACATCAAAAAAAAGACAAAGAGAAAAAAGTTAACACACCATACGACATAAATGAATTTGACTTTTATTTACTAAATAAAGGCATTGTTGTAGTAAAACTTAATTTGCCTGATCTTTTAGAGTTAGATGTTTATCAGGGAAAGATGCCCGAAGATTTATTTAATAAAATACAAAATTGCATCAATAGATTTTATCAACAATTAGTACATGAACCAGAAAAATTACATAAGGATTTAAGCAAGCTTAAAGGATTGAAAACTTATTTGTATGGCGCAAGTTTCGGCGGATTGGTTAGCATAAGACATTCAGAGCTTTTTCCAAATAATTTTGATGGTTATATCTCCCACGATGGTGCAATTAGTACTAAAATGATGCATAAAGCTGAGATGGGAGATGCTGTTATTGAAGATAAAATAGCAAATATAAAAGCAGAGAACCATTTACTTCAAAAAGAATTAGATGCAATGGTCAAAGATGCCGAATTATTAAATAATCAATCAGAAAAAGTGATTGCTAACAAAAATATATTAATGCAAGTGGAAATAATAAATGTTAACAATAAGTATATAGACTTGCTACAATCCAAGATCGCATCAACTGCTTTCAATGATTATCTAGATCCTGCAGATGAAAATGAAATTGCAAAAATCACTAAACCCATTTGTGTATTACAAAACCAAGATGACAACAATGTACACGCGAAGGTTGCAACAGACTTTTACAAAAAAATGAAAAAAGCTGGCAAAGCTGACCTAGTAAAATTGTTTATGACAATAACAAGCAATCCTGCAACATTGAAAGATCCTTTAAATAAAGGACATTATATTCCTAAAAATGAGAATGAATTTATCACATATTGCGAAAACATATTAAGCTTTATGCTCGAATCTTCAGAGTTGACTGAAGTAAATCAGCTCGAAGCATATCGACTGAATAAGCAAACTAATAAATATTACCGCAAAGCTAAATTACAAAATGAATTTATTGCTGAAGCCCTGAATAAATTTGAAAAATCATTTTTACCATACAAAAAACTTGATTTATCAAAATTAACTGAAATAATAAACGAATACTTCCAAACTTCTTGGGAAAAGGAATATCAGCCTTTATATTATGGGTTGCATTATTCAAGGATGATGACGGATGGTCAACATGATAAAGAATTGAAAGACGAGCTTAGTAGGCTTGGCGATTTACCTGACGAGATGATAGTTAATGTATTAAAATCTCAAGAAAACATATTTTACCAATATCTTGAAGAATTTCAGGAATTTAAAATATCATCAAAAGCCCCCTTTCCAGACTTATCAAAGAACCCTCAAATCATTCAACTATACAGAGAAATGTTAAAAGATGCTAAAATAGACTTAAAATCCGCAAGATATTTACTTTCTACTTTTTACAAAGCAAATCCTGACATTTTCTTACAGCCATACTATACTGAATTGTTTAGCAAAGATGTTAATTTACAACATGATTTGCAACAGGCTAATGTAAAAATGGTTACAGTAATTCATAAATTCAGCTCGGGGCTTTCGATGCTGCACTTTATAAATGAATTAAAGCATGTTGAGAAATCTAATCGCTGGGATGAGAAAAGCATTAATAATCTACAAACTGTTTTTCAAAATATTAAAGAACAACTTTCCGATCAAAATAAAAGAGAACTTAACAACCATATCTATCAACAATTGAAGATCTTTGTAAATGAAAATCCTATTAATATAAAAGCATTAGCCACATTACTATCCTTTGCAAAAGAAACCAAATCTTTTAAAGGACTTCTCAATTTTACTTTGATTGAATTATTAGGCTCTAAGCTTACTTTCAACAACTTTAACGAAATAAATATCGATCAGTTTATTCGAAACATTCCTAATAATGCAGAGGCTTTTAAATCTGATCAGGGGATCTGGGACAATGATGGAAGCATGCTTGAGGATGCAAGAAAAGCATATGTATTCTGCGATAAGGCTTATACTGATTTGCTTATAGATATGGATACTTGGTCAAAGAATTACAACCTTATTCTTTATGACTTAAAAAACTTTATAACGCCGGACACAGCTGATTTTATCAAAAGACAGGTAAAGATAAGAGAAGTAGCACTTGTTCAGCAATTAAGAGATATCGAATCCATAAAAGAGGCATATCGAGATAATATAGTGACAGCTTATAAAGTTAAAAATCCTTACTTGAAGCCTGAATCTGAAAAGCGAATAACCGATAAAATTAGCAGTTGGGAGAAAGAGCTCAACAGTACCCAACGCATTAGAAATATCAGAGAACATTTCAATACTATATTCCCTCAGAAAGCCTCAACAACTAAAGAATACCAAAAGCAATCTTTCTTACCTTCTAAAAATATTTCTGATAAGAAAGCATCTAGTGATGAGGGTATAAACAATCGAATGAAAATTAAAAAAAGACATTGATTAGTTTTTTACAAATAATTTTTCTTATATGTAAAAGTCTGAACTAGATCTGACACATCCTGTATATGAACTAAAATTAAATTG
>CAZCXZ010000079.1:0-15970 GCA_964502705.1 Uncultured Candidatus Berkiella sp.
CAATCTGATTTTATTAAAGATACCTGGTGGGTGGGTGAACAAGAAGCGGCCTCTATTCAAGGTGAAAGTAGTTTTGCGTTACGTAAACGCATGTTAACCACCTATGATGAAATCGAGAAAAAGCATCATGATGGTCATGTATTGATCGTTACCCATGGCATGCCATCAGCAGAACTTATTAATGGCCTGACTAAAACCAAGGTTAAATTGGATCCTGCGCAAGTCTATTTAGTCCCCTTAGCGGATCGCAATGGTTTAGGATAACCGTAGTGCATCAAGGATTATATCCAGTTGCAGACAAAATGCCTTGTTGTTAACCTGATTTTACTCTGAATCTGTTAACGGCAAGGGATTATGTTGTTAAAAACAGTTAAAGAAGCTGGCAGAATCATTCTCAGCTTAGGAACTAGCGTGCTATTTGGGGTTATTGGAGGCTTTGCTTTTCTTGCCAAAGATCGCTTTGAATGTGCAACAAGTCATATCGATCCGGGCGTGACATTTGACTTTGGTAAA
Source organism: Uncultured Candidatus Berkiella sp. (assembly GCA_964502705.1). Lineage (GTDB taxonomy): Bacteria > Pseudomonadota > Gammaproteobacteria > Berkiellales > Berkiellaceae > Berkiella. The sequence continues at coordinate 514 of CAZCXZ010000079.1, forward strand.
CTTAATTATACCGAATTGATGCAAATGTTTCTTAATCACAATGGCACCATCCAATTACCGATTGAAATTCATCCAACAGTGGATCTTGGCAGCTGTGAAACACCCTTGATAGTGGGTGCGCTGGTTGGAGCAGGCGCAGGAACACTGTGGCTGTCTGCCCTCTATGCGCAGCAATGTCAGAAGCAGCGCGCAAATCGAATGTTGTTAAGCAACGAGCAGTACCAGTATGGACCTGAGCGACGTGCTTTACTCGAGGTTTAGTCAGCGCAGTACGTCCTATTCATTTAATGATACAATCGGTTTTTTAATCGTTAAAGTTAAGTTTGTTTAAAAACTTAGCCAGTATCATTAAATGATTTGAAGGGACTGTGATGACTGAAAAAGAACAAACAGAGCTGCTTGCTGTTGAAGAGCAATTAGTTGCAATGACTGAAGCTTTTTTAACGGAGCTGGGTAGAGAAAGAGCCCAACGTGCTCTCAGTCGTGATGCATCGCTGCAAAAAGATCTAACCATCGACAGTTTGGGTAAAGTAGAGCTGTTTCATAGAATTGAAGCACATTACGGTGTGGAACTCTCAGAAAGCGTGATGATCCAAGCAGATTCCTTAACAGAACTTGCAAAAGCGATCATGGAAGCTAAAACAAGTGGTACGCAGATAAAACCAAAAGCGTTTGTTGCCAAGGAACAAGAAACCCATTTTGATCCCCTACAAGCGAAAACCTTAGTTGAAGTGTTATTAAAACGCGCCGCAAAAGAACCTAATCGAGTCCATATCTTTTTACAAGATGATGCTGGCAATGAGCACTCAATCACCTATGGTAAGTTGTTAGAGAATGCCAAAAAAATGGCACGTGGTTTACAAGAATGGAATATTGAAGTGGGCGAAACGGTTGCTATCATGCTACCCACTTCTGAAGATTTCTTTTATACCTTTTTTGGGATTCTGTTGATAGGTGCTATACCCGTACCTATCTATCCACCGTTTCGGCCAGACCGCATTGAAGAATATGCAATGCGAGCTGCAAATATTTTAAAAAATGCTGAAGTACGTTTACTGATAACTTTCCAAAAAGCTGAACGATTGAGCGATCTCTTAAAGGTTTTTATCAGCAGTTTAAAAGGCGTAATCACCTGCGATTCGCTTAATAAAAACGAAGGGGATTATAAACCGGTTACTTTGCATGAAAAAATGCCAGGTTTAATACAATATACGTCTGGCAGCACGAGCTTGCCAAAAGGCGTGTTATTAACCCATCAAAACCTGTTAGCGAATATTCGCGGGATCGGGCAGGGTATTAAACTCACCTCGTCTGATGTCGCAGTCAGTTGGTTACCGCTTTATCATGACATGGGATTAATTGGTTCGTGGTTAACCAGTTTTTACCATGCAAATCCTGTCGTCATTATGTCGCCTTTATCGTTTTTAAGCCGCCCAGAGCGTTGGTTGTGGACTATCCATTATCATCGCGCAACCGTGACTGGGGCGCCCAATTTTGCCTATGAACTGTGTGTGCGCCGCGTAGCAGATAAAGCACTCGAAGGACTCGATTTGAGCACTTGGCGGGTTTCCTTTAATGGTGCAGAGGCTGTTAACCCTAGAACCTTAGAAAGCTTTGTCAAAAAATTTGCCGCTTATGGCTTTAAAGACACTACTATGTATCCTGTTTATGGATTGGCTGAAACCTGCGTGGCATTGACCTTTCCTCCATTGAATCAGGTGCCCAAAATCGATTCGATTGATAGAGCGATTTTTCAAGCTGAACAACGTGCAGTTCCCACAACGGATACCGGTCCAAACAGTTTACAAATTGTTTGCTGTGGTAAACCCATTGCTCACCATGAAGTCAAAATTGTTGATGAAAATAGCCATGAAGTTGCAGAAAGAACCGTAGGGAATTTGTATTTTCGCGGGCCATCCTCAATGCAGGGGTACCATAATCAACCAGAGGCGACTAAAGCGATTTTTCATGATGGTTGGTGGAATTCTGGCGATATGGCCTATATGGCAGATGGTGAAATTTATATTACCGGTCGCAAAAAGGACGTCATCATTAAGGCAGGGAGAAATCTTTACCCAGATGAGATTGAAGAAGCATCAGGACAAATCAATGGCGTCCGTAAAGGTTGTGTGGTGGCATTTGGCGTAACTGATCCTAAGTGGGGAACTGAAAAGTTAGTGATTGTTGCCGAAACCAAAGAAAATAGTAGTGTGCTACATAAAAGAATCATTTCAGAAATTACTGAAAAAGTGAATGTGGTATTAGGAATATTACCGGACGAAGTTTTACTCGTTACACCTAAAACGATTGGTAAAACCTCAAGTGGTAAATTGCAACGCGCTGCCTGTAAACAAGCCTATTTGAATAATCAATTACGAAAAGCGCATATGCCGGTTTCTGTACAAGTCGCTAAAATTTACGTGAAAAGCTTGGCCGTTAAAGCGAGCAATGCAGTAGCTGTTTCTTTAAAAGCAATTTACAGTTTGTATGTTGCTTTATTACTTGGAACGAGTGCATTGACCCTTTGGACAATGAGTTTGTTCTTAAAAGCGAAATCATTTGCTTGGGTATGCCAAAAATGGGCAAAACTTGGATTAAAATTGATCGGCTGTCCTTTAAAAGTGACAGGTGCGGAACATCTAAAAGAACAAGGCACCTGTGTATATGTCGCTAACCATGCTAGTTATATTGATGCAGTTGTGCTGTTAGCGTTGTTGCCGCCGGGTGCGTCATTTGTTGCCAAGCGCGAACTACTTAAAGTGCCTTTTTTACGTAGCATTATGAAAAAACTTAATTACATCACGGTCAATCGAATGGATTTCTCAAGTAACCTGACCGAATCAAATGAAATTGCTGAGATGTTAAGGCAAGGTAAATCGGTCGCCTTATTTCCTGAAGGAGGTTTTAGCTATGCGACAGGTTTGCGTCCCTTTAAATTAGGAGCCTTCAAAGTAGCCGTAGAGTCTCATACGAGCATTTGCCCGATTGCACTTGATGGCACTCGCCATATGATGCGTGGCGATAATCTTTTATTAACGCCGAAGAAAATCCATGTTTGGATTGGTGAAAGGATTTATCCTGTTTCCAATCAATGGGATGAGGTGATGCGTTTGCACAATGAAGCTCGTAAAGTCATAGCAGAACATTGTGGAGAATCAGCGATTGACTATTAACGTCAGTTTTTATGAAATATCTGATATTGGGAAGCGTCCCAGTAATCAAGATGCATTAAAGCATTGGGTAACCCCCAATGCTTGCTGCTTTGTAGTTGCAGATGGGTTGAAGTTGCCTCAACGCATCTTTGTGATGCTTTTATTCATGAAGCCCCTTTTTATGCATCAGATATTTATGATAACCAACAACAAGGTTTGCAACGTTTTTTACGAAAATCCTCTGATTTAATGCAACAGCACATATTGGCTGAGCATGGCAATATCGATACGCATACCACTTTTGCCCTAGTGTGGCTCGATGATAAACAGCTACTGACAGCCCATGTTGGGGATTCACGAATTTATTGCGTTAAGCAGGATGCGGTAATTTGGCGCACGCCAGATCATTCTGCTGTGCAACCGTTATTTGAGGAAGGGAAAATAACAGATGATGAAATGGGTAGTCATCCATTACAAAACCAATTGCTAAAAACAGTGAATACTCGAGAATATACTCAACCCGACATCTTCTCGTATCCACCACTTGCTGAAGACGAAACGCTCATTCTTTGTACAGATGGTTTCTGGGGCCCGACACCATTAGCTGAGATGGTGCGTTTAGCAAAACGTTCTGATATCGCGGATGCCATTAGCCAGCGTGTACAGCAGTTGGTGTTAAACCCATTTTCTGATAATGTTACCGCTCAAGTTGTAAAACTAATATAAAGATAGAATGAGTTATCATGCTACAAGCACCTAGAGCTCCAGATATCCCTGATATTGAACGGTTCAATTTGACCCAGGTGAATAATCTTTTGCAACTTGCTGATCGTTTAATGGAGCCAGGTTGTCCTTACTTACACAAAGTTGGTTGCCACGAACCTGCATTCCTTTATTTTCTTCAAGAGCTAAATGATTATCTAAAATATCATCCTTCACAGTTTGAAGTGCTTATGCTTCAAACCAATTTAACGCTTAAGCGTATCCGTGAGACCTCAGCTTTACAATGCGAAATCGATCATGTTTGGGCGCGGCTCATAAAGTATGTCTTTATGAGTGGGAATGTCCTTGAATTGAATGACATTCGTATGAATTGCTGTCGTTCAATTTATTTAACGCAGCTTAAGAAGATTCTTGAAGAGGGCCTTTCGGTAACGATCAATCCCCAAACTAATAAACCATTATTTAGTTTTGATAAATTAAGTCGACCTGACGCACAAATGTCCTTTTTTGAATTTATGGGGCAACTCTTAAAATCTGGTTTTGAAGCGAATGTCAGAGCAATTCATGATTTTCTATATTTGGCAAAGAAAGTAGCAAAATCACCAGGCAGTGGCATGAGTGTAGAGCAAATTGCAACGACGATTGCTCCTTGTTTGTTAAAGATGTTTTTTGCTGAAAAAGTGCTATGTCCGGTTGAGTCGCCTGAGCAAGAAACACCGCAAAAGAAAAAAGAATCACAATTTATGAGTGTGCTTCTGACATGTTTGTTACGTACCAATCGCTTTGATATGCCTTTTTCACCCATCCCATATAAAGACTATAATCAGGCAGCTTTTGATGGACTATATCAAAATATTTTGCCTGCCATAACAGATCCATTTTGCCTTGTTGAGTGTGCAACGAGTACAAGTAAGCTGAGCGAGTTGTTTAAAAAAATGCAAGTTAAGGATAAAAACGTAACGCAAGTGGCAGTTCAGATACCGCTTGAATTACGTGCGGCACTCGCCATGAAGAATGAAGAACCAATTGTCAGAACAGCTTCATCTGACAAATTACTTAGCAGGGTGCCACGCAGCCGGCAATTAAAGCAACATGTCGGAGCAGAATTATTGGTGCCACAGAACGCATTGGTGTTTAGTGATTTGTCAGCATCAAGTACACCTGCGCCTGTCAATCCTGCCCCGCAGCAGTCCGCGGAGGAGCCTGAAAAAAAACTAAGCGTACATTTACAATGATGTCAAAATAGGAGATCGTAATGAACCTAACTGGATTATTCGCAAGCAGCGCGCTTTATCAAGGCTGCAAAACATGGCTGCAAGCGACTAAGCGATTTATTCACTATCAATTTGGTGATTATTCACACGGCCCTTATTCAATGTCCGCTGAAGTAGATGAAACAGATTCACATGGTAACAGTTTAGTTGAGCTAGCTAAACATGAAGAGTTAAGAGATATAGCCTTTTTTACGGCAAAAGGCCTTTTATATGGTTGGAGCACTTATAATTTCGTTACAAATAACCCCAACCCAATTGATGTCGTTGTAGCCTGTGCAGCGATTGCAGAGACTTGTGGGTTTCAGATCAAGCCTAAACAAAGAAGAGCTATTTAAAATAGCTCTTCACACATTCACTGACATAAGTTACTTGTTCGTCACTAAGATACGGATGCATCGGTAGGCTAAGCACTTGCTGGCAAATTCTCTCGGTTACGTTAAGCTTTCCAGCGCTTGGGAAATGCTGATAGGCTGGCTGCATATGGAGTGGTTTGCGGTAGTAAACATTGCTAGGTACACCACAGTCTTGCAGATGTTGTGCTAAGCCATCGCGCGTTCCTTCAGGACACAAAACAGTATAAAGACCCCAAGCATGCGTGTAATCAGGTGCAACACTGGGTAGCTGTAAATTGTCTGGCAGAACCTTACAGTAAAGATTGGCAATCTCTTCACGTCTTTTACGCTCATTAGGAAATATCGCTAATTTTTCTAATAAAATCGCTGCTTGCATGGTATCTAAGCGGCTATTCATGCCGACATGAATATGATCATAGCGGTGTTGACCACAACCATGGTTACGTAACGATCGAATGGTTTGAGCTATTTCATCATCATTCGTAAAAATAGCACCACCATCGCCATAGCAGGCAAGAGGTTTAGAAGGGAAAAAGCTGGTTGATGTCATGACAGACAAATTGCCCACTTTTCTATCCTCGATGCCTCCACCGAAACTTTGTGCGGAATCTGCAATCACCCAGAGATTGTGCTTTTCAGCAATTTCATGAATAGCTGGGTAGTTTGCAGGTAAGCCAAACAAATCGACCGCAATAATCCCTTTAGGTGTTAAGTTATTATCCAGAGTTTCAATGGCCTGCAATAAATTTTGTGTGTCGATATTGAAGGTGATAGGGCATACATCAATAAAAACAGGCGTTGCATTCGATTGTGCAATTACCTCTGCACTTGAAGCAAAGGTAAAACTGGGTACAAATACGGCATCATTAGGCCCAACTTTCTTGGCCATTAGCAGTAGTTTTAGTGCATCGGTGCCGTCACTGCAAGTAATGGTATGTTTTGCACCCGAATATTCGCTAAGCTTTTCTTCTAGTTTTGCCACTTCTGGCCCAAGAATATAAGCACCATGTTCAAGTACACGCTCCAGCACAGCAGGGATCTTGTTTTGTAATGCATGGCGTTGCGCTTGTAGATCGATAAATTCGATCTTCGATATTGTATCTTTAAGCATATATTCCTTCAGGGATTGCTGTTCGTGGTTGCTTATCTTTGATGTTAATCATTTGCTCGGTAGCGATCGATTGAATCGCGGCTGCAAGTACCGTGGTGACATTCAAGGCTTCAGAAGCACCTGTTGTGGGTTCGCTGTTGGTTAGAATGGCTTTTAAGAAATGTTCACATTCATTTTTTAACGGTTCAGCAGGCAGCAACGGGATAATTCGTTTTTCGGCGATAAAGGGTTGTGGTAAACCGTCAGTCCATGCATGCGGATAATTGAAAACGGTTAATTTATTTTCCCAGGGCTGGCAATCATCAAGCATGGCGATGGCTTGGCTACCCGTAACAATTAATTTTTGTTCTTTGTATGGGTATACCCAAGATGATATCACGCGTGCTTTCTTATTATTTGGAAAGTGCAGGTGAATTGTCGTTGTATCAGCCGTGGTATGCGATAAAGGATTTTCCTTTGTCGCCAACACTTTAGTCGGTAACGTTTGCATTAACCCTAAGATCATCGAGACATCGTGTGGCGCATAATCCCATAATACATTTTGCTCTGTTGGGAATTTGCCAAAATTAAAGCGCGTGGCATGAACCGACTGTAACTCACCAAGGGCACCTTCATGGTACAGTGCTTTTAGTTTAAGATAGCCAGGATGATATTGTAAAAGGTGTCCCACCATTAAACGTAAACCCTGCTGGTTAGCGAGTTGTTGTAATTGCTCAACTTGTTCAGGGTGATGAGTGATAGGCTTTTCAATAAATACGTGCTTTTTAGCTAATAAGGCACGGCGTGCTAAATCAAAATGGGTAACAGACGGTGTCGCGATAGCGACAGCATCAATGTCGGAAGCTAAAAGGCTATCATAATCATAACCTGTCACTCCTAAGGTCGTTTGAAAGTGTGCAACCTTTGTAGGATCGGCATCACATACGCCTTTAAGCGCACCTAGTTCATGATAAACACGGATCAGGTTTTTGCCCCAGTTGCCACAACCGACAACAGCAATCTGGACAGCGGAATAATTGTATTTAACTGACAAAGTATGTCCCATTTTTTTTATGATTCGACAGATGCAGCAAGCGATTATCGCATACTTTCTAAAGTTGGCTAAGGGCCAAATAGGGGGCTTTTATTAATTAGCTAACAAGCCAACTATTAAAAAATAACCCTAAAGTCTCCAAATGCAGTAAAATGCCGGGCTCCTTAAGCTCCAGTTAGGACAGCCATTTGCAAGTGTTACGGAATCCCTATCTTTTTTTGCTTACCCTTTGCTGGGGTCTTGGGTTTAGCCCTGTTGGGCTTGGGGCCATTAAAAACTATACAGAGGCAAAAAATACAGCAGCCCTGATCTGGCAAGAACATCGTGAGACCTTCTATTGTGGCTGTACGTATAATAAGCATGGCGTAATCAATTTTAGTTCTTGCGCTTTTAAGCCGAAAAATAAGCGGAAGGATCGTTATATTACCTGGGAGCATGTGGTCCCGGTTTCCTGGTATGGGAAGCATTTACCTTGTTGGCAGGGTGAAGGCTGTATCAGCAAAAAGGGCAAGCCCTATAAAGGGCGTAAATGTTGCCGTAAAAAAGACCAAGGCTTTCGCCAAATGGAAGCAGATTTACATAATTTAGTTCCTGAAATACAGGATTTGAACCTAGCGCGCAGAAATTATCGATTTACTGACAAACTGGGTCAGCCAACCCAAGTCTTTCCTGGTTGTGAATTACAGATTGATGATAAAAGTGAACGGGTTGTTCCGCCAAAACAGCAAAAAGGCGTGATTGCTCGAATTCATCTTTACATGGAAAAAAAATACGGTATTGTACTAAGCGCTGATGAACGTAAACAATACCTTGCATGGAGTAAGCAATATGCTCCTAGTGCTTGGGAAAAGAAGTGGAATCAGCAAGTTGCCGCAGTACAGGGCGACCTTAATGAATTTATTCAGTAACAAGGAATAAGCATGAAAATTGGCATTTTATCACGTGATCCGAAATTGTATTCAACCAAGCGTTTGGTTGAAGCAGCAGAGCAGCGTGGCCATGAAGTACAAACAGTAGATGTGCTTAAATGCTATATGAATATTACGGCCAACCAGCCATCTGTACATTATAAAAAGCAGATCCTTAAATTTGATGCCATTATTCCTCGAATTGGTGCCTCAGTCACCGCCTATGGGACAGCCGTATTGCGTCAATTTGAAGTAAGTGGTGTCTACTCCGTGAATGAGTCGATAGCGATTTCACGTTCTCGCGACAAGTTACGTGCACACCAATTACTCGCCCGCAAGGGTGTTGGCATGCCTATTACAGGCTATGCTCACTCAGCGGATGCTACCGATGAGTTAATCGCTTTTGTTGGTGGGGCGCCTCTCATTGTGAAACTCATGGAAAGCACACATGGCCAAGGGATAGTATTGGCTGAAACTGAAAAAGCCGCTGAAGGGGTGATTAATGCTTTTCGTGGTTTGAATGCGAATTTTCTAGTGCAAGAATACATTAAGGAATCAGGTGGTTCAGATATTCGTTGCTTTGTAGTTGGAGAAAGAGTTGTTGCAGCCATGATGCGTACCGCTAAAGAAGGGGATTTTCGTTCTAATTTACACCGTGGAGGCACTGCTAGCATTGTTAAGTTGCTCCCTGAAGAACGTGCCTTAGCGATTAAAGCCGCTAAAGTCATGGGGTTGAATGTTGCAGGCGTCGATCTGATACGATCCGAGCAGGGTCCATTGGTTTTAGAAGTGAATTCTTCACCAGGATTGCAAGGCATTGAGCGCGTTACACGTAAAGATGTCGCTGATATGATTATTGAACATATTGAAAAAGATTCCCTTAAAGGTGTAAATAAAACTAGAGGCAAAGGATGACCATGCTAGGGGCCGACCACCGCGTCGGCCCCTACAAGCTACATTACTGTGTACCCCCTCCCATTCATAAAATAGTTCAACGAACACGGACACTTTTCCCATTTCCACTGTCTAACAGATAATCTTGACAGATTATGTGGAACTTATGGCTGTACAAGTATCAATATTAAATGCCCTCGGTCAAATCAAAGAAGCTTTTTCTAAATTTTCACATCTTGAGTTAAAGGATGGCTTTGGAAAACTAGGGGAACTTGGTGGTGATGTCATTGCTTTAGGCGTTACCGCTTTTTCGGGTTATTTAATCGTTGATGTATTGCAAAATGAGAATCTTAAAACCCGTCAAAAAATCCTGCCAACCATTGGCTATTCATTAGGTATTCTTGTCTCGTTACCGTTAGCGATAATTATTATTGCAGGGGCAGCCGCTTTAGTCCCGCCCTTTGTTTTCGCCGCATCATGCGTTGCGGTAGTGCGTAATATTTCAACTTATCTTGAAGAGCGCGCAGAGCGAAATAATTTAAAGAAGGAACTTGTATCAAAATCAGAAATGTTGCAAAAAATTCGCAAAGCAAAATTGTCACCTGAAAATCATGAAATGGTTTTACACTATTTAGAAGGTCAAGATGTCATTTACTCTGCTCTCTATGAAAAAAGGCAAGCCATCATTACAAATGGTTCGATGGGCGTTGCTGAGAAAACTGAAAAAGTTTTGGTGCTTAATAAAATCATCGAGGATTTGTACTTGGCAAATCAAGAAGAAGGTGCACTGCGAGCAAATCAATTATCTGCGATTGCAGAAAAAATCAAGCAGGCAGATTTGCAGGATGTGGCAGCACAAGTATCAAGTTATAGCGCAATATGTCAAAAGGTTGAGCAATTAGAGATTAAGCCATCTTTAAAGAAATCCATGATACTTTACAAATTTACGCATGAAAAAATTTATTCTCAAGATCTGCCTGCCAATATCAAGAAAAAATATATAGAAATGGTTGAGGGAGACAAGATCCATAGTGACGATCTGAAATTACTGTATTCCCATCTTGGAAACCATTACCTCAACCAAACGCCTTTAAAACAAGTAGCCATTCAAGATGAAAACTTTTATGAGAAACTGAAAAAAGGTAACATGGATGCTGAGCAATTTGCGGTGATTGCTGAATATAACCAACAACCTAGAATTCTTTATGAAAGTTTGATGCAGTTTCGTGAAATGCTACCAACACTGTTAAAAGATGATCCTGAGCAAGCAGCAAAAAGTGATTTATTTGAACATTTCCGAAAAATATTCATTAGCTACCCAAATGATTGGCAGCCTGAATGGGAAAAATGCAAAGCCGCATTGGGTGACACAACATTTGTTACTGAACTAGACAAAGAGCTAGCCAAAGTGACAGCCACGAATAGTGCTTTCGATTCATTGACTATAGATGCGGATTTAAGAGCATATATTAAAGATCACTGTAAACAAGTTTTAACACAATCGGCAAACAGTTATAAAGCAGAGTTTCCTACCCCAAGTATCAATTTTAACCTTAAAGCGAATGATCTATTACATAAAGCGGGTATTAAGCCCGCATTTAAGCGGGCTTTCAGTGCCGTTGACAAAGGCTTTAATTCAGTTACAAAGGCAGCAAAAGAGCGAGTTTTGCGCAAAATTACGCGTGAGGAAGTGACAGAGGAATCCGTTGCGCACGATCAACATCAAGCTAAAGTATCAGCACTTAAAAAAGGCGTTCGTGATGAGTTTAATCAACGCTTCGAAGGTATTTTTAATGTGGTTGAAAAAAAGGAACGGTTAAATTTTCTAATTAAAGCGGTGCCTCGACGTATTTTAAATATCATTCTTAGTGTTGGCGTAGCGCTGGCAAGCTTAGCAACAACGGTTATTATTCCTGCCGTTGCATCACCAGCATCACCAGCAGCTGCCGCGGCTATTACAGCTCTAGGCGCTATCAGTGCGGCTTTAACTGGTCTTAGCCTTGTAAACAGTTCGCACTTAATCTATAAAAGTATCAAAGGTAAGATCAAATTAAGTGCGACACACAGTGCTGTCGCTTCTGGGGTTGCTCCATCGCCTGAGTATGATGCGCTAATTCATGCAGCAGGAAAAGCAAAAATTGAGAAGCGTGATAAAAAAGAAGCAAAACGTGCTGAAAAATTGGCTAAAGAGCAAAAGTCAGAAGTGAGACCACAGCCGGTTGTCAGCAGTTCCATGCGTTCCTCCTCTGTGCCAATGAATGAAGAATCACCAAAAACAGAAACCACGCCAACTCACGATGTAACAGCTGGCAGCAAAAAACCCTAGTGCCATGCTAGAATCTTCTAGTGAGTCTTAAGCATATAGATTTGTTAGAAGGTTTGCTAATAATGCCACTACATCCCATTATTTCCCGTATTGTGCGTCAGGCATATGCTAAAGGGCATGGTGCGCTTCATTTAGAAGATGTCGATACTGTTAGGAATCATTACCGTAAAAATTTTGCGCCCCCTAAGGGTGAACCTGGGATTGATTACCAAGCCAATCATTGCCTGCTGCGTATTCACAGACCCAAAGATAAGCAAGGTGCGCTACCGGCCATAATTTATTTGCGGGCAAGCGGTTACGTGCTGGGCTCGCTTGATGACACTGATTATTTTTGTAGTGAATTGGCTGCCTATTGCCAATGCGTCGTAATTGCAATGGAACCCCGTCTCTCACCTGAATTTAAATTTCCGATCCCGGTTGAAGATTGTTTAGATGGGCTTTATTACCTTCATGACAATCATCAAGCGCTAGGCATTGACCCTCGCAAAATTGCTTTATGGGGAGATAGTTCCGGAGGAAGTTATGCTGCCGTGATGGCTCAAGAAGTTAAAAATGAAAGGCTGATTGCCCAGCAAGTATTGGTATATCCTATGGTCGATTATTTTAATCGCTATCCTTCTAAAGATCGTTATGGTGATGGTTATTTATTTGATACGACGCTCTCTGAATGGTTTATTACTAACTATTGTCGCTCAACCGACGATTACGCTCATTGTCGTGTTTCACCTGCATTAGCTAAGGATTTCACTGGTTTGCCTCCGACACTTATTATTGGTGCAGAGTGTGATCCCATGCGTGATGAGTCAATTTTTTATTATCAACAACTAGTTGCAGCGAAAGTACCGGTCAATGCGGTCTATTTTTTAGGCGTAACCCATGGCTTTTTATGGTATAGCCAGTTAGTTGATACTGCACAAATTGCATTGAAATATGCAGCCGATCAGATCATGTTAGGCTTTGAGGCACCGTCGGAGGTTTTGTAAACTGTAAACCGTCACTAATTTGTTCTTTGGAATGTGTTGCAAAATAAGTTTTCCAATGTGCAATTAGGTGATCATTCTGATGCTTATTAGGATGAAAGGACGGTTTATAGTAATCCCAATAGGGTTTCCATAACGCTCTATATAATCCACCCTTACCCCAATAAAACAGCCAAGCACGTTTATAGAAATTGAAGTTTTTATGTTTTTGATCGTGTTTCATCATAAACCAGATAGGTTTTACATAGAGCAACATAAAGAACAAGGTCATCATGAGCATGCCTAAAATTCGCATGCCATAACTCCCGTTTACAGCTTTAAATACATCAAAGGCAACATGCTTATGTTCGATTTCCTCAATACAATGCCAGCGCCAAATAGCGCTATATTGTTTTGGAACATCTTCAAACCATCCTGTATCACGTAAAAAAAGATCCGCAGCGATGGCAGTAAAATGTTCGCCTGCAGCGGAGAGAGAATAATGAAAAGTGTTTGAGATTTTGTTTAATGCACCAGCCAACCCACGAAATAGCCATAATGAGTATTGCTTAGGTAGATTATAATGTTTGAATACAAGTTTATGGCAATACTCTACAAAAGAGCGCCCATGAATCGCCTCTTGCGCAACTAGGCTTGCCACTTCGGCCTTGAGTAACTTGCACTTCACATCTTGTTTGGCTTTTTTGAGACTTAATACCAGCAATTTCTCAAGCTGCGGTAAAAAGAACGCTAAAGCATTAAAGTGATAGGTTTTTATATCAGAACCGCTATGCCAATATTTCGGCGTATTTTCAGGCGTTGAAAATTGCAAATGCCGAGGCTCAATGTTGGGTGCATAATCGTTTTTCATAGTGTTATAGTCTAACGCGTTTTAGTTGAAATGGAATTGCCTACAACATCGATTTTCGTTATAGTAAGCGGCTTAAATTACCTTAATAACTAACTAAATAGGTGATACATATGTTACCAGGTCCGAATTCAACTGCTCTGTCTAACCCTTATACTGACACCCAACACTTACTTTATATTCTGACAGGGGTAAAGGCTGCTGTTTATACTGGAAAGATAGACGAGCTACGCGATGGTCAGCATTTACGGTTTAGTTTTCCAGCTAAAAATGCAGATTTCCATGCGCTAAGGGCGATATTAAAATTTTTTGGCATTCAGCATTGTGCGGTGCTATTTAAAAATCTTGAGCCTAGGAAAGGTGCTGATGTCTTACAATTCTATATCACTGTTTCAAAAGATCAGTTTAAAAAGGTAAATTCTTATTTTGCACCTGGTGCATCAACGTCTTTGTCATTGGATGACACTCAATATGCTGTCTTGGATTTAGAAGAGCCTTTAAAAAAGACAATTATGATGATGTTGTTTAGCCCTCTTTATATTGAAGGTCTGAAAGATCGGGCCAAAGATCAATATACATTAGATGGTGTTATGTATTACATCGCCAAATTGACGTTAAATACCATGCCTTGTTTTGGATATTTGAAGGAGCGAGGCCTAGAAGCCGGCTTTTCTGTCGTTTTAGAAGTGGGCTCTAGCCAAGAAGCATCAAGTCAGGAAAGAGAAGTGGCTACTAATGTGGCATTGACGCCATTACGTGATACGCATAAGCGAAAAAGGGCAGACACTGTTCCAGACCTTGATATCATTCTGCCAGAAAAGCCGACTAACGATAATAGACTTCCTAAACTATAGATAGTTTGCTAACAACTCTCCCTAGGTTGGTAATTGAACTGCTTAGGGAGTATACCTTGACAATAGATAGTGCACATGCAATTTTGATGAATTACGTTTACGAACGGGATCTAAAATGCTAGCAGAATTGAGCACTGAGATAAGCGACTTTCTCGAAACATCAAAACAGTACATTCCGCAAATGCTCATGGTATTAGCAGGCTTATGGGTATTCAATTATGCCAATTGGCTCACCGGTTCAAAACTCAATAAATTTGGTATTCGACCAAGGCGTCTTAAGGGGTTAATAGGGATCCCGCTGGCGCCCTTCCTACATGGGAATTTTAATCACCTACTGTTTAATTCAATGCCCTTCTTTTTCTTAGGGCTGTTTATTATGTCACTCAATCTGCAATTGTTCTATTTTTCTACGGTGGTCATTACCTTATTATCAGGACTCGGCGTTTGGTTGGTAGGAAGAAGAGGCATTCATTTAGGCGCTAGTGCGCTCATTTCAGGGTATTTTGGTTTGATATTAGTCTCGGCTTACGAGAAACCAACGTTTGCGACGATATTTTGTGCTGCGATTGCCATGTATTATTTTGGCGGTATCTTACTTAGTTTATTTCCTACCGAAGAAAAGACCTCATGGGAAGGCCACCTCTGTGGCTTTTTATCTGGTGTTATCGCCATGTTCTTATGGTCCTATTCTGACGCTATCCTCGCGAAATTACAGTACCTAGTCTAATTAATAAAAACCGCTAATCGATTCCAGCACGCCCTTAATGGCTGCGTGCTGCTACGCCTATTATTTAATGCAACTTTGTGCAGTTTTGCTGTCTAAACTTATAAAGCATAAACCGAATTTTTCTAAAAATTCATAAAGTGTATATGCCTTATAGGAAGGGTCCAAGATGGCGCTGCCCAGTATCAATATTCCTGAAAGAAATGAGATCTGGGAAAAGGCTCTGCACCACACTACGCTATCGCGTGAAAGTCGTCCACCGATTGAAAACTTGGTAT
>CAZCXZ010000080.1:0-1398 GCA_964502705.1 Uncultured Candidatus Berkiella sp.
CGCGCCATGGTGCAGGGCACCATCACGCATTCGCGCGCGCAAGTGGCGGTGGCCGTGACCGGTGTGGCCGGCCCCACCGGCGGCAGCCGCGCCAAGCCGGTGGGCACGGTCTGGTTCGGCTTCATGGTGGACGGCCGGCTCAGCAGCGAAATGAAACTTTTTGCCGGCGACCGCGCGGCGGTGCGGGCCGCCACGGTGCAGCATGCACTGCAGCGGCTGCTGCAACTGCTGGCCGACACGCCCTGAGCCTGGTTTTCAGGTCTTGATGAGCTGGGCCTCCAGCCCGCGCCGATCACCGCCACGGTGGAGGCAGCTTATGGCGTTCGAGCTACTGAATTTTGAACTCCAATTTCCCTACGCCTTGAACTTTTACCACCCCTTATCACCAGGTATTGAACTTGGGGTTGGCCTGCTGTGCCCACTCTGCCCCACCGACAGCAAGGTCCGCGTCGGCGGCGTATCCGCCGGTACACCTATTGCACCACCACCAGCTGGGCCCATCGCATGCACTGAATTGGCCTGAACAGCGCGCAAATGCGGGCGGACGAACGTACTGCGATAACACAGCGCAACCGGAATCAGTGGAGAGCGGGGAACGTTAGGCCCGCGACGGCGTCAATACTTGCGCTGTTTTGACCGATTTCATAGAAAGATCAAGCGTTGCGGGCTAAATGGACTGCTTGTACCAACCTAAAAGAAAATCGGGATCGGATTCAGATCTTCTTCGCGCAGCGCTTGCGCAAGCCAGCCCATTTTGACTGGCACGTCGTACAAACGTCCAGGCGCAAAACGCGCCCAGAAGTGCCGTAAACCCGGAACCACGACCTTCACCACGGGCATCTTCACATCCGCGCGGGTCTGGTCGAGCACCAACATTTCCATGCCCTGTGCCTCAATGAGGCTGCGGCAGTGGTCAATGTCCTTCAGAAAGTCGCCAGTGTGTTGAATAGGATGATCAACAAAGCTTGTGATCGGCTGCGTGGCATCACACACCAGATAAGGTTGATTGCTCACGGTCGCATGCCGCAACCAAGCCAGGGTTTCTGTGTCTTCGATCGATAGCTCGCCGTCTTCGCCCGTATGGGCCATACCCAGCATCTGGTTCATTTCTGCAAATGCGCGCTGCAATGCGATGCGGGCATCCAGGTGGCAACCCAAGCCAACTACGATTTGTTCTTCCTTGTCGTCCAACCGCTTTGAGATCGCAACAAACACCGGAATGCCTAAATCGGTAGTCAGGTCCAGGGCCCACATCTCGCGTTGGTACTTCTGCAAATAGTGATCAGCAAGTGCCTGGAGATACGGCTCACCAAAACTGGCAACTGCAACGGCTGGTTTAGCCAATCTGTTGTACCACCACATGGCGACCGCATCGCGTTCCACCAATTCAAAGAAGCC
>CAZCXZ010000080.1:1408-15751 GCA_964502705.1 Uncultured Candidatus Berkiella sp.
TTAGAGCAACCCATGGCATAGAAAGACTTGTCTGTATCCGTGGCGGGTGCACGGTAATAAACCAGCTGCGTGGGAAGATACCTTTGGCGCTGTGCCGTCAATGACCACAAAGGAGTCCAGTCAACAGGTGTCGACGCTGCGAGAGGTGCAGGAATCTGGTTAAAGCGCGAGCCTCTCTGATTCAGCATTTCCTTGTTTGCATATTGCAGCTCGCTGTAGCGCATGACATCGTTGGGGTGAATGGCCTCTCCGTCCGGCCAATCTTGGAACGCACGCGTGACCCGTACTTCGCCGCCCGTCAACTCGCCACTGTAGCGCTCGACCGATTCACACAGCGCACTCACTTTGGCCTGTGTTTCCGACACGCCTTTTCCTGCGCTGGCGTTGCGCAAGCCATGTTTCAAGTGCGAAAGCCGGTCCATTTTGATGGCGCTGTTGTTTCCGGCCACATAGACGTGGGCCAGGCCCTCATCCTGGCGCGAAGGCACCAGCATTCGCACCACACCGGTAATCGGACTGACAAGGTGCAGGTATTTTTGCAGCGTCTGTTCCGGTGGCACACTGCGGTGCCCGCCGTCTCTCACAAAATTGGCTCTGCCGGGCGATAGCAGCACTGGGCGCACTTCAGGCACTTCAACGGTACCGCATGCCGGGCAATGTGGATGGCGTACCAGAATGTGCATCTGTGAGGTATAGGTTGGCCAATCGAGGCTCATGACTTTACCCACCAAATTAGTGCCCGCGCCTGCCAGAAACTGGGCTGCCGCAACGGCAGTCATTTGACATGCCGCAGCCTGCGTCGCTGGAAGCGAACCCAGCGCAGTCATGGGCGGCATATTCATGCCATTTTTTTCTGCAGCAAATCGATGAACCGCCCGATTGCGCATCAGGCGCTGCCGCAGACAAACCCAGCATCCGGTTTCACGAGGCTGAAACAAGGGTCCCAGCCACAATTCCCGCCCGGTTAGTCGCACCAGAAGCCATGGTCGATTGGCTTTCAAAGCCGCCGCGTTGATCGACTCCAGCTCGGGACGCAAATAATCATCTGTCAGCACGAGTTGCAAGTCGGCTCCATCAACAGGTCCGACGCCAACACCCATCGCCTTGAGCGCCGGGATGATGGCTGTGCTGTCGGCTCCGCCAAGGGTCTGGACGGACACGTGCTTGCTGCGCAATTCCGCCAATGCAACGCCAGGCTCAATCCCCGAGCCATGCCAAAACGCTGATACCTCTTTCGGGATATCTGGCATGGTGTCAGCGAGATAGCCCTTGGCCCGCATGTTGTTGAGCACGTAATACACCTTGGCCGCATCAACCTGTCCCGCTAGCGCGTCCACAATCGCATCTGCATTGCGCTGTCCATCGATCAAAGAGACGACTTTTTCATAGGTGCTGCCGTGCAAGGCTTTTGCTGCCTCTTCAGAAAGGATGAGCACCCCTTCCCCCTGGATTATTTCTATGTGCAAATGGGTTTTAAACGAGATTTTCATATTTGACATGGCGCTCTAACAATTCACGACGCGGTAGTTTGTTGCCCGATAACCAGAAACAAACGATTTCAATTTGCAACTTGTGTGCATTTCAGGCCAGACGAAATCTGGGCATATCCAAACGTTTTTTTTGCTGCACGCCTCGACGGTTGGCAGACTCAATACTGCCCGGCCACGGGTGAAAAAAATAGAAAACTAAAGGCGATAGTGATTAAAAGAATTCAAGAGGAATTGAGTCAACGCAGATACCGCCCCAGGCAAGGCCATCAACCACAGATTTCAAATGATCACTTGACAATTCATTCGTGTTGACGGGAACTGTAAAAATGACTTCTTTTGTGTCGCCGACGGCCTTGCTATAAACACTGGGGAGTAACGTTACTCGCAGGCGCAAAGTGGAACAACGGTCAGGCCACCTGGCAGCGGAACACCACAAAGGACAGTGGCTACTGATACCAATGTCAATCCACCGGTGCAATTGGGGCCGCCGCCGGACAAGCACATGAAGCCTCCCGCCACCGAATCCAGATCCTCATCTGACAAATCTGTCGGCTTCGCTGGAATAGTCAAATGCACTTCTTTTGGGCTGTCCGCCACGGCTTTGACAGTTACATCATCAGCAAAAGTGATGCCTTCAACCAGCAACGTTGCTTTCGGATCGGCGATCAATTGGTTTTTGAATGCTTCATCTGTCCAGCACTTGGCAAAAACCTGGCTCATTTTTTTCGCTATTTCTTCTTTGGTCATGACGATTGCTTTCTATATTGAAAATCAGCTCTTTAACAAAACATAAATTCACCCGAGCTGAGAAAAGGCAAAATCAGTATTCATGAGTAAGTAACTAGCTAAAGATATTTGTTCCAAAAATCAAACATCGGGTTTAAAAAAATTCTTCAGCACGCCACTCAAAAAAGCTTGCAGTGCTGCATCGGCTGTCCCTGCGCCACCCACCACCGCATCCAACTGCTCGTCGCTCAAGTCGTCGTTCGCGGCGCGGCGGGCGCTTAGCAGGCTGACGACCTCGCCGCGGCCAAAGCGGTAGCCACGCTGCCGGCCGACACTCACAAACAGTTCGGCAAACAATTCCAGGTTGTTGGCCGGGCGAAACTGGTTCTGTAAATCGGGGTCCTGCGCCACCTGCCGGCTGAATTCCAGAAGCCCACCGGCGGCGACCGGTTCCACGCGCAGCCGTTCCATGACCTGTTGGGTGAAAGTGGCCTCTGGCACTGCCTGCACCGCGTAGGTCTGGACCAGTTCCCGGAACAGGACGTCGGCTGCGCCCAAAGCGCTGGTACGTGCCCGGCAAGATTCGCAATGCGCCAAGTGCGCAGCCAGCTCGGACGTCTCCTGTGCTGTCAAGTCACCATCCAGCGAACGGCTTATCTGTAGCGTCATCTGCTCGCAGGGCCGATGCAATGCCGTTTCATGTGTACTCAATTCAAGCTCCTGTCTGCCCGAGGCTTGGTCGAAACAACGTTCATCCGGCAGTACTGATTCATGAGTAACCCAACTCGCCAATTTGTTCCAATGGAAGCCACATGTGTGCGATATACCGGGATGTCTTGGTTGAGGCTCATCTTCAAGTCACCCGGTAAATGCTTAAAGCGTCAGCCAGTTGCACGCGCGCCCGACACAAGCGGCTCTTGACGGTGCCCACAGGTACCCCCAGCGTCTCCGCGGCTTCTTCGTAACTCAGGCCTTCGCTGGCAACCAGGACGATGGCATCGCGCATATGCAATGGAAGTGCTGCCACCGCTCGCGCCATGGCGGCAAGCAGTTGCTTGTTTTCATACTCACTGGCCGGGTTGTCGCTGCCAGATTCCGATGCGCCCTCGTCCTGTAAATCAATATCCACATGGATATGCCGTTTGCTAGGTGTTCGGCTGATATGGTTCTTGATCAGGTTGAAGGCAATGCCGGTCAGCCAGGTGGAAAAGCGTGCGCGGTGGTTGAAGCTGGGCAGTGCGCGAAACGCCTGTAGAAAGGTTTCCTGTGCAAGGTCCTGCGCATCATCGGTGTTGTATTCGTACTTGAGGATAAAGCGCATGACACGCGTCTGGTAGCGCGTTACCAGCGGTAAAAAACAAACGGTTTTGCCTTCCAGCACGGCCTTGATCAAGGACTCGTCATCCGGCTCTCCGTCTGCATGGCACGTTGCATCCAATGCCTTCCCGGTGGTCAAGCTGGTCATACTTGTTGCCGCTTTGAGAGTTCGGCAAAGTGCCCGCCCAGCGCCATCAGCTCGCTGTAGTTGCCGGTTTCAACCACCTTGCCGGCCACGATGACGAAGATACGGTCCGCCTGGATGATGGTGGACAGCCGGTGCGCAATCACAATGCGCGTGGCCTGCAGTTCCCTCACGCTGTTGGCCACGATGGCTTGGTTCTGGTTGTCCAGCGCGCTGGTCGCTTCGTCAAACAGCAGCACGGCAGGGCGGTTGACCAGTGCCCGGGCAATCATCAGCCGCTGACGCTGCCCGCCTGAAATGGTGCCAGCACCTTCTGAGATCACGGTCTGCATGCCCATGGGCATGGCCTCAATGTCTTGGGCCAACCCGGCCATGCGCGCTGCCTCCCAAGCTTCCGCCAAGGTGCGCGGCGATGAGCCGACGATATTCGTAAAAATGTCGCCAGGCATCAGCTTGCCGTTTTGCAGCACCACGCCCAGCTGTCGGCGCACCGAGCCGACGTCCAGTCCGGCAAGGTCCTGGCTGTCGTAGTAGACCGAGCCCGATTGCGGCTTTTCAAAGCCCAGCAAGACCCGGAAGATGGTGGATTTTCCGGAGCCCGAAGGTCCTACGAAGGCGACAAACTCGCCCTTTTTGACATGGATGGAGACATCATCCAGGACCAGGGGCCCCTCCTCTGAGTAGCGGAAGCTCACCCGACTGATGTCGACCGCGCCCTGCAAGGCTGCGGCATGGGCCTGCGAGTCTTGCTGCTCAGGCAGCGCCGCAAGAATGGGTTTGGCGCGTTCATACAGCGGGATGATGCTGAGAGATTCGGTCAGCGCGCCGCCGAGCGCCAGCGTGGCCAGCAAAAACTGCATGAAAGCGGCGTTGAACGCGACAAATACACCCGTGCTGATGTCGTCCTGAAAGAGCGCAATCGCTGCGAACAAGATGGCCGAGGCCAGCACCACGAACGAGGCGTTGAACACCTCCAGCAGGTTGCTCCAACCCTGCACTTTGAGACCCACCCGCTTCTGTTGGGCCAGGTCTTTGGCCCACAGGACAAAAGCGCGGCCTTCCGCACTGCCCGTGCGCAGCTTGCTGATGCCATTGAGCAATTGCAGCACGCGCCCAGCCATCGTGCCCTGTAACGCGTAGAGCTGGCGCTCCATCCGCAGCCGCCAGACATTGACACCGACCGTCACAGCGAGAATCAGGGCCACCAGCGCGGTGGCGACCAGACCCAGCTGCCAGTTCAGGATGAACATGTAGAAGAAGCTGAACAGGCCAAAAACCCAGTTCAGAACAATCGACTGGGTGGTGGCGGTCAGCTGGTGCAGGATGCTGTTGATGGAAAAAGCGCGCTGGGCAAGGTCGCCCGCTGCGTAATCCCTGAAAAATGGCGCCGGCAGGTTGAGCAGGCGGTCGATGACTGCCGCTTCAGCCGCATTACCCAGGCGACCTTCCAGGCGGAGCAGGGCCAACGAGCGAACCAGCTGGAATGCGGCCACGCCGACAGCGGCCGCGCCAAGCAACAGCGTCAGCTGCAGCAACTCGTCCGTACGACCATTGGGAATCACCTTGTCCACCAGAATGCCGGTGGCCATTGGCGTAAAAAGTGCCAGCACGCCGGCCAGCAAGCCGCAGATCACCATGGTGACCGAATCACGGGCTGTGGTGCCCAGGCCAAAGCGCAACAAATCGAGCAGACTGATGGCACGCGCTGGAAACTTGCGAAAAAACATGTAGCCGGCGCCATCCAGTTGTGCCGCCGTCGCCTGGTCCAGTGGCACGCTGCGTGCGTGTGTACCACCCAGATCTTCCATGCGATAGCCACCACCGCTCGCCAACGGCACCAGTGCAACTGGCCGTCCACCACCCTTCAGACTGCCCAGCAACGGTCCGGCATCTTCGCGCCACCAGTTCTTGCCACCCAGCTTGACCCGGCGCATGCTGACCCCAGCCTGCTGCGCCAGCCGCTGCAGGGTGTCAAACGCGTCCAGGGCGGGGTCAACTGGCTTGAGAACCACGTCCACCCCACCGGCCCGCAACACGCGCCGCAACGTATCGGCCATCAAGCTACCCGCAAGGGCGCCAGCCAGTGCCTGCGGCTCGCCATGGTCCAGCAGGGCGGCCAGGGCGTCCAATGACTGATTGAAGCTGCGCTCATCCGTGCGCTGGCGGAGTTTCAGCTGCTGCGCTTCCTGCTGAATTTCATCAAAAACAGTAGCGCCATCCGTATATTCGATGAGGGCTGGAGCCAAATTCGAGGAAGAATCGGCGATTTGGGCGGCATTTTGATCACCCGTGATTGCGTTGGCTGGCGTGGTCATGATCAGTCCGTCTTGATGAGCTGGCTATAGGCCGCGTTGAGGGCGATCAGCTGGTCATGCGTCCCGCGCTCCACAATGCGGCCTTGCGCCATGACGATGATCTCGTCAGCATCCCGCACGGTAGACAGGCGGTGCGCCACGATCAGGCAGGCGCATCCGCGCGCGCGGATGTGGTTGTCAATTTGCATTTCAGTGATCGGGTCCAGCGCCGAGGTGGCTTCGTCCAGCACCAGAATGCGTGGCTGCACGGCCAGCGCCCGGGCAATGTCCAGCCGCTGGATCTGGCCACCGCTAAAACCAGCGCCCGCCTCGCCCACCGGGCTGTCATAGCCGTCCGGCCTGCCGGCGATCGCGTCGTGAATCATCGCGTCATGCGCGGCCCGCAGCATGTCAGCCTCAGGCAGCGTGCTGTCCCAGAGGGTCAGGTTGTCACGCACCGTCCCTTCAAACAGATAGGGGTCCTGGTCTACGCCAGCCAGCGACGCGGCCAGCACTGTGCGGTCAATTCGCGTGCGTGCAACACCGTCCAGCAGCACCTCACCCGACCACGGCTGGTTCAAACCCATCACCAGGCGGGCGACCGTTGATTTGCCGCTGCCAGACCCGCCGACCAAAGCCACGCGCCGCCCTGGCGCCAGCGTCAGGTTGAAATCCTGAATCAGCGGCGGCTCCAGGCGGCTGTACCCAAAGCTGACGTTGCGCAGTTCCAGGTGCCCATTGAGTTTGCCAACGGCTGCCCCGACTGGCGCTACACCTGCCGGGGTTTTCGGAGCAAAGCACTCGTCCAGCGGGTAGCGCAGCACGTCATCCAGGCGGGCCATATCACCCTTGGCTTCCTGGTATCTGCCTGCCAGACCCATGAGGTTGCCGACGGGCTCGGTAAAGCTGCTCATCAGGCTTTGAAACGCCACCAGCATGCCCACGGTCATCACGCCACTGATCACCTGCGCGCCGCCCAACCCGAGGATGGCCACAGTGATCAACGCGTTCAGCAAGCCGGGCAGGGCCGACATCAAGCGGGTATAGAACTCCAGCCGCTGCTCGGTGTTGTTGACCTTGGCCTTGTGGCCGGCCCAGCGGGCAAAGAAGTCATTCTCGGCACCCGTGGCCTTGATGGTTTCAATCGTCTGGATCCCGCCAATGGTCGTCGCCATGAGCTTGCCGCGGTCTTGCAGCAGCAGCATGCTCGCGTCGGTTCGAAACCGCGCGACAGCCTTGAGCGCCAACAGATTGAGCGCCGTCAGGCCAACCCCCACCAATGTCAGTTGCCAGCTGTACATCAGCATCAGGGCCAGGTAAAAAAACAGCGTGACCAGGTTGACGACGTTGGTGGCCAGCTCTCCCGACAGCAGATGAGCGACGCGGTCATTGGCCTGGACCCGCTGGCTGATGTCGCCCGCATAGCGCTGGTTAAAAAACGTGACCGGCAGACGCAGTACATGCCAGAAAAATGCAGTCGACCCGGTGAGCGACAGATGCGTCTCCAGTCGCAACAGGTATTTTTGCTGCAGCCAGGTCAGCATGCCACGCACCAGCGCCGTGGCGACCATGCCCAGCAGCAGTGGCTTGACCCAGCCGTCCATCCGGCCAATCAGGTAGTTGTCCACAAACACCTGTGAAAACACCGGAATCATCAGCCCTGGAATGACCAGCGCCAGGCTGGCCAGCATGACGAACCAAAGCGCGCCTTGGACATGTGCCAGCCTCGCTGCCAGTGCCTTCAGCATGCTGGGCTCTTTGCCTCCAGCCGCAAAGGTCGGGCCGGGCTCAAACAGCAGGGTGACGCCGGTGTAGGATTTTTCAAACTCGTCCCACGTGACCTGGCGCGGCCCGGCGGCCGGATCGTTCAGGTAGACCCGCTTTTTTCCAAAACCCTCCAGCACCAGAAAGTGATTGAAATTCCAGAACAGAATCGCCGGAAGCTTCTGATTCCTGAGGCCTTCGATCTCAAGTCGTGAACCTTTGGCGGTCAGCCCATAGGTGCGGGCCGCCTTGACCATGCTGCTGGCTTTACTGCCGTCGCGCGAGACCCCGCAAGCAATTCGGAGTTCCTCCAGCGGCACCCGCCGACCATGAAAGGCCAGCACGATGCCAAGCGCTGCGGCACCACATTCCACCGCCTCCATCTGCAGCAGGGTTGGGGTGTGAACGCGATGGGATGGGGCTGGCGCTTTCCACCCGGTGACAAGACCTGTGAGCCGCTGCCACAGCCGCTCCATGACGCCGGACCCAGCAGTGCTGTCGGTCAGCCTCACAGGCCCGCCGTTTGCTTGAGCAAGGGGATCACCAGGCTGATCGGCCTTTGCACCTCTACCGTGAACGATGCGTTGGCCATGGTGCCGCTGCTAAGATCCAGCTGGCTGGCTGCGCTGGAAGACCAACGGTAGCCACTGCGGGTGCCCTTGTCTGGCTCGAGCGTGACCGAAATGGCGATCGGTGCGCCCTGGCGCATCAGATCGCGCACCAGGGCGGGATTATTGAGAACGCTCAGCATGCCCTGCTCGGTCGAAGGGTACTTTGACACCGAGGCGACCCTACCGATCAGGTAGCCATAACGCTCCTTGGGAGCAGTCGCAGGCGACAGCTGCACGGTCATGCCGGGCCTGATGCGTTCGGCCTCGCTCTGCGGCGGCATGTAGATCAGCGCCTCAAGCAGCTTAGCCGGCTCCTCGACCGAAAGGATGGGCTGGTTGACCGTGACGACATCGCCTTTGCTCACCAGCACTTCAACCACCAGGCCGTCATGCGTGCTGACCACCTGACTGGCCAGCTCAAACTGGGCCGACAGGTCGGCCAGCCGGCTGCGGGCGTTGGTCAGCGCGGCCGTCATCTGACGTGTGCGTTCGTCAAAATTGCTCTGATCGGTCAGGCCCTGAATGTCCAGTGCCTGCAGCGCATTGCCAGCGGTACTGATGTCATTTTCTGCAGAGAAGATGGCCTGGCGGCTTTCCTCATAGCGTTGGTTGGTGATCAGGCCGTCGACCAGCAGGGCCGCCTGATGGGCCAGCTTTGCCTTCAGCGACGCCAGCAACTGCTCGCGTGAGCGGATCGCCGCGCGCTGAATGTCGGCTTGCTGGCGCGCAGAGCGGCTGCGGGCCGGTCGTTCAAGCGCGATCTCTGCGGAAATGCTGGCTTGCTCTTTTTCCAGTCGTTGTACCTCGCCCTGCGCCGCGTCCCGCTGCAGCGCCAGTAGCGGTTGCGTCACATGGCCGAGCACCTGACCCTTGCGAATGGTCTGACCCGTCTTGAAGCCCTCAAAGTCGATGATGACACCGCTGCCCAGCGCAACGATGTTGTAGGTTCCGCCTTGCCGGACAATGATGCCCTGGCCGGAAAGGGTGCTGGGCAAAGACCCGAAAACACTCCAGAGCACCGTCACCACCAACACAAAGCCCAGCGTTGCCAGCACCAGCCAGGCACGGGGCCGGGTAATCTTGATGAGCTGGTCGAGCTGCTCGGGTGAGGACAGGTTTTGCAGCGCGGTTTCTCTGAACAAGGGATTGGCCATCGGTACACCTGTCTTTTAGTTATTGAGTTCTTGCGGCAGTGTGGTCAGGCTGCCGGCCTGCAACAGGAGGACTTGCGGGTCGTCCAAATCATCCGTCCCTTGCACCAGCAGGCTGGCAGTCTGAAAGCGAAACAGCACCAGTGCCTGCGCAAAACTGCGCTGCGCCTGCACCCAGCCGGCCAGGTAGGCAGTGAGCTGGCTTTCAGTGGTGAACAGGTCGAGCAGCGTCGACAGTCCGGCCTGGTAACTTCGCTTTTCATTCTCAAAAATCGTTGTTTGCAGGCGGCGCTGCGCACTGGCCTTGTCGAGCTGCGCAATTGCAGCGCGCAGTGCGTCCAGTTGCGCTCTCGCGTCACTGCCTGCGCGAAAGCGCAAGGCCTCCAGATCGGTTTGGGCCTGCCCGGCCGCCGCGTCTCGCTGCAGGATCAGGCCCCGGCGTTCAAAGTCGCCGCTGGGCAGGGTGAAGTTGAGTGTGATGCCCACATTGGCCCCGCGTGCGGGCTGTCCCAAGGCACCCAGCGTGGCGACCCCTGCACGGCCTTCCGTCATGCCGCTGTAGCCGACGCTGAAGCCCAGATCAAGCTGGGTACCGCTGTCGCGACGCGCGGCATCCGCCAGCGTGCTGGCCGCGCGCAGCGAATGCTCTGCCGCCCGCAAGTCGGCGCGGCGTTCAGTACTACCGGTCAAGAGCCGGGCCACGGCAGAAGGATCGTCCAACAGGGCCAACCGGGCGTCTTCGGCCCTGGGAAAAGCATCCAGCCGGCGCGGCGTTGCTTCCAGCGAATCCATCGGCACATTCATGGCCAGCGACAAGGCCTGCCGTGCATGACTGAGCTGCAGTGCGGCGTTCAGCCGGTCTGATTCCTGCGCCACCCGGCGCACCTCATACTTGAGCAGGTCTGCCCGGGGAATTTCATCAGCGCTGGCCAACTTGCGGGCATTGGCCAACAACCCCCCAGCGCGTGACTCCGCAAGAGAGGCCAGTTCAAGGCTCTGGCTTGCCGCCACCAAGTCCCAGTAAGCGTTGGCGGTTCGCACCACGGCCAGGGCCTGGGTGTGGCGATAGCTGTTGCGGCTCGCTTGCAGGGACAATTCGGCTGCCGTGATCGGGGCGGTGACCACACCGTTGCCAGCGCCCTTGCGAAGCGGCACCAGCACATTCAACGCCACATTGCCGATGCTGGGCGCGGTGTAATTCGTGGCATCGTCATGCAGACGGCTGACCGACAGGGTCGGGTTGATCACCACGCCTGATGCCAGCCGCTGGCTCATCCCCGCCTGATAAGTCAACTTACTGCCGTCCAGCGCTGCACCGCCACTGGCAGGCAGTGGCGTAAAGCTCTTTTGCTGTGAGACGCCAGCCGTCCACAAGGTGTCAAACGGCGCCCTTGCTGACAATAGCTGTCCCTGGCTTGCCGCAATCTGAAGTCGACCTGAAGCAATCGATGCGTCCTGGCGCAGCGTCAACGCCACCGCGTCAAGCAGCGAGCCAGAAAAGACCTGCGCGCCCGCCCAGCATGGCAGAGCAAGGGCCAGGACAAGCAGGGGGGCCTTGAGTGGCACGCTCATGGGCTGAAGACGCTTGGCATATCGACTCATGCGCCGCCTCCAGGCCGAATGGATGTTGGTTCATGGCGTTGGAACCAGCGCTGGCTGGTTCGTTTTTTCATGACAGGTGTCTTGGAACAAGTATTCACAGTGGCCGCAATGATCCGAGTTGAACGGCTGCTTGTATGTCCCCAGTTTTGGGGACAGGGACCCGGGCGGCTTGGCGCACAATCGATGCCTTTGTGGCCGCAGATGGCGGCTGCATTGCGCACTTGCGCCAACGCTGAAGGTGATGCCATGCAAACCCCTAAAGACCGGCCCCTGATTCATGTGGCGCTGGTTGAAGACGACGTCCATTTCCAGCACGCGATATGCGCAGCCATCAAGGCTTCTGACGACATGAAACTGGTCAGTTTGGCCGGCACGCACACTGAGGGCATGCGTGCACTCCAACAGGCTCCTGCCGACGTCTTGCTGGTGGACTTGGGTCTGCCCGACGGCTCAGGCATTGACGTGATTCGCGCGGCGCAAGTCCAGTGGCCCACCTGCGCCGTGATGGTCTGCACCACGTTTGGCGACGAAGCGCATGTGCTGCGGTCCATTGAGGCCGGGGCCGCCGGCTATTTGTTGAAAGACGGCGCACCGGCCAGCATGCTCGACGAGATTCGCATCCTGCATGGCGGCGGCAGCCCGATCAGCCCGCTGATTGCGCGCCAGATTCTGACGCGCTTTCGTGATCGCGGGGGCCTTCAGAATACGGCCAGCAGCGCCCATGCCGGCGCTGGCGTGGTCCCTGCCCCGCCCATCGCCAGACGCACAACCGACATCGATGCAGACGACTCGCTGGCGCTGTCCAGCCGGGAGCGTGAAGTGCTGGGCCTGATTACCAAGGGCTTCACCGCTGAAGAAATCGCCAGGCTGATGCAGATTTCTGTTCACACGGTGCAGACCTACGTCCGCCGCGTCTACAGCAAGCTCAAGGTGAACTCGAAAGCCGAAGCGATCTATGAAGCACGTCACCAAGGTCTGGTGTAGGGCCGAGGGGGTGCCTCAAGAACGAACGCGGTTCACCCGCTGGACCGACCAATGCTTGCGACCGCTGGCGCGCGGGTCGCGCCATGGCCTGTTGTGGATCGCCTTGATGGGAGGGATTCTCCAAGCAGCATGGGCCGCAGCCGATCCAGGCTTTCCCCTGCACTTCACGACGGCCGAAACGCTGCTTGTGGATGGCATCGGTTTTTCACCACCGCCCTACTCGCTGAATTCAGCCTCACCCGCTGGCGAGTGGGCACCAGTCACCTTGCCGCATGGTGTGCCACAGCAGGTGGTACGCACGGTGGAGACGGGCCAGGCGCTGAACCCGCCAACGGTGGTCAGGTGGTACCGCTTGCAGGTGCCGGCGTTGAATGAGTCATCCGCATCCGCAGCCGAGCCGCGCTACTTCTATATTCCACGCTGGAAAGCCTACGGCCAGCTTGCGGTGTACGGCGACAGCCGCCTGCTCTACCAGTCCGATTCGAATTTACTGTGGAACGGTCGCAACAATCCGCTCTGGATTGCGCTGGACGGCACAGCTGGCGCCGTGACACCCAAAGTGATCACGCTGCGGCTGGAAAGCCTGCGACACAGTGGAAGTGCACTGTCATCGATGTGGCTGGGGGATGAAACCACCATTGGCTGGCGCTTTCGGACGCGCAATCTTTTGCAGACGCAACTGCCATTTGTGTCGAGCGCCGCCTTCCTGATCTTTGGTCTGTTTGCCATGAGCGTGTGGGCCAGGAGACAGGAAGACTCGCTCTATTTGATCTTTTTTCTCATCTCTGTGGCAGCCTACCTTCGCACCATGCACTACTACCTGGGCGAGCACCGTCTGCCTGTGTCTGACGAGTGGTTTGGCTGGATCACGCTGAACTCGCTGTTCTGGCTCTTTGCGCTGGCCAATTCGTTCCTGGCTCACTTGCACCTTCGCCAACAACCCTGGCAGACGCGGGCCATCGTCGCCGCTACTGCGGTCATCAGCTTCATTACCCTGCCGTTCCTGCCCACCGTACTGCCTTGGGCAACCTGGCTGCATGCCACTTTTCTGGGGTCAACGATGTATGTGTTGGCCATGTTGATGGGGGTCGCAGTGGGAGGGTTGGGCCTGTACCACTCCCGACGGGCCAAGTCCCGCCATGGCATCGTGCTCGCCAGCTGGGGGCTGATCACGCTATTGATTGGTGTCTACGACTGGATGCAACTGAACAACCACGTCAGCGTTGAAGGCAGTTACCTGGGTTCCTACGGCATTGTTGGTATTTTCCTGATCTCCCTGCACATCATGTTCCAGCGTTACAACGGCGCAATTGAAGAAGTGAAGCATGTCAATACCACCCTCGCAGAGCGACTGCGAGCGCGCGAAATGGAGCTCACATTGGCTTCTTCGCGTTTGCGTGAAATTGCCCATCGGCAAACATTGAGCGACGAGCGGCAGCGTCTGACCCAGGACATGCATGACGGTCTGGGGTCTTCGCTGGTCAGTGCACTCCGTGTGGTCGAAGGCGGTCGCATGTGCGAGGCGGACGTGGCCGAAGTGCTGAAGGGCTGTATCGACGACCTGAAGCTGGCGATCGACTCGATGGAGCCGGTCGAGGCCGACCTGTTGCTGCTGCTTGCCACACTGCGTTTTCGTTTGGGTCCGAGGCTTGCCAGCGCAGGGATCGCGCTACGCTGGGAAGTCATGGACGTGCCAGCGCTCAACTGGCTGGACCCGCGCAACGCCCTGCATATCCTGCGCATCCTGCAGGAGGCTTTTGCCAACATTCTCAAACACACCCAGGCCCACGAAATACGCGTCACCACCGAACTCGAAAACGGTGGCGTCACCGTCACCATTGCCGACAATGGCAAGGGATTCTCTCTGGAAACCGCACTGCAAAAAGGCGGAAAAGGCCTGCACAACCAGCAACGCCGTGCACAATCGATCGGTGGCGCGGTCCGATGGCAATCGGACGACCATGGCACCCGCATGACGCTGTGGTTGCCAGAAAAGGCGCAGGCATCTCTGACTGCCTGAGGCAATTGAAGTCCGAGGCGGCGGGCTGCGCACGCTGCTGCTGGGCTCGGCATTACAAACCGTCGCGCTGTTGCTGTTCCTGCCGTTTGATGGCATGGTCTCGCTGTATGTGATCTCGGCGATGTTCGGCCTGTTTCAGGGCGGCATTGTGCCGAGCCACGCGATCATCGTGCGCGAGCATTTCCCCGCCGCCGAAGCCGGTGCCCGCGTCGGCACCGTCATCATGTTCACCATGGTGG
>CAZCXZ010000081.1:0-15694 GCA_964502705.1 Uncultured Candidatus Berkiella sp.
GAATTTTTGTTAATTCTTTTTTTAAATTATCAACATATCTGGCTTGAACCGAAGGGTTTTGTTGCTTATAGTCATCAACACCCGTTATTGCTTGAGCAATAGGATCGGTATTCGAATTTTGAGGGCCCCCTTGCATAGATCAAGCGCTCCTACCAGTTAAATTATCGTAACTACACTCTAAACAAAGTCAATAAAGACCACGTCTCATAGATATGACAATCCCTGTCGGAGAAAGTTTACTTTCATTTACTTGCGCTGCCGCTGCCTTGCACAAAGTGCTTAAACATGTCGTAGAGCTGTTCAATGGCATCTAACACGCCTTTTACATCGCGTGTGAGGACATCTTTAGGAGGGTAATAAGTGGCTTTGATGATGTCATTGATAATATTTTCGGCCGTCTTGGCTGCATCCGCTTCCGGTTTACCGCACAAACGTTCAATATGCGTTAAGGCTTCTCGGGTTCTACCACGCAGCAGTAGTGGATTTGAGAAACGTTTCATATCGTCTTCGCCAATGATTTCCATCGCAAAATCAGGAACATGCACAGGTGTAAACGCATGAACTTCATTTGCAAATTCTTGGGATTGTTCAGCTTCAATTTCTTCACGAACTTGACGTTGTTTATCGACTTCTTTTTCAAGAACTGAAATCAATGCAGCAATCGAGCGCTCAAAAGGTTTTAACGTATTATAAGACATCAAAGATTGCGCAATCGTCGTGATATCTTCATTAGGTGCGGGTGGCTCCATCACGAATTGCGGCGCAGAAAAAACCTGACTAAAGCGACGGATCCGCTTATCGGTATTCAACAAGGTATTTGCAGTAGGTTTTTCTACACACAGATACTGATTAACCTGCATTCGTTTCGCAGGACGTGGGTTCGCATAGAACATCCGTGCACGAATAATTTTGGAACGATAGAAAATATGCGCATCACCTTCACGTTGATCACGCAAGTCAAGCAAGTCAATTCTGGAACGTTTTTCAACTGAGGCGTTACGCGTATCAGCGTAGTTGTTCGACATACTGCCTGAGTTAACCTGAAAACCACTCACCGAAGTTGCATACGTTTCACCGGCGGTTTTATTAAAAAACTCCCATGTATCGGTTGGATCTTCCATCTTCATACATATTTTAATGTTGGTGTTAGCACCAATGGATGCGGCTTCTTCTTTAGACGCTTTTTGGAATGCAGGTAAATCTTGCCCCGCAAAAATCGCCGAGAATCCCAATGAACGCGCTTGCGCTGGTACTACCGCAAAACCTGGTACCGCATAGTAACCGTACTCGTCCATGATGCAGACATAAGGCGTGGGCGAATTTGTTGGCTTACGTAAAATAACGTCGCGATAATCACCTTCTACTTCATCACCTAAGCCGGCTGCCATCATCGCTTTTAATGAGGCAATAATAATTTTACCTAAGTTGGATAATTCTTCCGGTGATTTTTCCAAGGCGGGCAACAGTACAACCAGGATCCGGCGGTTTAGCACCACGTCTTTCAAGTCTACTTCTGCCAGATTAGTTCGCACAATATGCGAATACGTATCCGCGAGCGAACTGAATGTTCTACCCAGCTGCATGGTAATAAACCCGTGCTGTTCTCTTACTTCACCTGCCTGATTACCCTTTTTAGCTTTGTTATAACCTGGTAAGTTGTAAACATAGTTATCAATTGGATCTAAATAGGCTGCATTTAAGCCATCTAAGGGTACCGATTCCCGTTCATTGAGTGGGAATCGTCTGTCAACGACGATCTGCTCGAGTTTTTCTAACGCGAAATAGTTACGAATTAAGTTAGCATCTAATAGGATGTGCCCTTCATCGCGCATACCCACTAAAATTTTCATTAAGGCTTCTACGAAAGATATCGCACGGCCTTTCCACATGTCACCGTCACCACCACCACCGCCTGAGTCCATTAAACTCACAACGAGCTGGGTTAACATACTGGATGAACCATTTGCAAAGGGGTTCATGGTATTAGAAAGACGGGTTTTCTGTGCACCAATAACGTCTCTTGCACCGGTCATGAAGTTGATCAATAACAGATCATCATCGCGCCCCATGCGGCGCACCATACCAAATACTTTCGCATACAGCGAGTTATCACCTTTACCATCGATGTAGATGAAACCACTACCCTGCGCTAATGAATTGAAGGCAATCGACACCAAGGCTTCTGTTTTACCAGAACCGGTTGAGCCGAAAATCAAACAGTGCGTCCGCATATCGTCATTTGAAAACCACAGTTCTTTTTGGGTGTTCTTTTCATTACCAAAAAAGGCAATACCGGCTGCTTTTCGTGGTTTAGTGGTACCTGGTATGCAATCGTTATAATCAGGCAACTTAGAGACCAGTGGCATCTTAACGGGCAAAGATATTTTTCGGGTATAAGCGTATAGAAACAAGCAGCTCGCAATCAAAAACATTAAATCGGCAACAGAAGGTTCCATGATGATAACGGCAATCGCAGTACCTATCATGCAGCAGACGTACAAAGGATTGGAGAAAAACTCAGCTGCACGTTCACCAAGCGGGCGGGTATCCCGCGCCATCTCCTGGGCGCCGTGCTCGTGCTTCGACTCTAAACCACGTAAACTCATGTTTTACTCCATGCAGACATTTAGTTCAGATCTGCCATTGGTATTTCTTCACCTTCATCTGCGATATAAATGATGTTGGCAATTGCGATTTCCAAAGCATTCGTTGCTTCATCGACCATCGGAACCGTTAAGGCCCGTCCCAGTTCTCTTTCGGCGAAATAGTGCGCATAGACCCCAGCAACTTCAGGTACGGATACTTGACGACCCACGCAGTTCAAAACGTACCACAATCGTCTATCAATCGGTTTCACCCACAAAAAGTCCGATGATGCTAGCACGCCATCGGTTCGCGCGAGGGTTAACATTCCTGCCATGACGGTCGACACGTAAGCATGCTTTTTCTGGCATAGATCAGCTGCTTTGCTTTGATATTTTTTGAGGTATTCATCTGTCAGCGAATAATCCATCGTGCCTTTCGCAGCCGATTTAGACATTTTACCTAAGTAAGCACGGCAAGCATCGGTGTCATGCTCTACTCGTGCTAAAAACGCGGCATACAGCGCCTTAGTGTGCGGTGGTAATGCATCAACCCCTTGCCACAAAGGGCCCAGCTGTGAAGCAAAAACTTGTGTAGCCGCTTCTCGAATTACGGTTGCTTTGGTGACACCTTCTTGCTTCCATGCCGCCTTTCTATCCGCCATCATTTCGACTTTAAGTAGTTTGTAGTGTCTTGCGAACTGCATCGGGTTCATCGACATCGCCCAAGGGCCTTTGCCCACATCTTCTGCAATCAAGTCGATATCAACAACGGGGGAAATTTGCGGCCAATTCTCTTTTTCTTGCTGGGCTAAGGTATCCATGTTATAGGCTTTGGTATAACGCATCGTGGCTGTGCCCTTTAACATAATCACTGCCATCACACCCAAAATAAAGCAAAGTGGGTACATCAGATATTGGCCAATAAAGGTACTAATAACAGAGGCATCTTGCAGGGTGATGTTGTAGTGATCGGCGCTCTCTGTCCACATAATCGCTTTTCGAACATTTTCGTTATCAATGAAAAAGCTGATTGCTAAAATTTCGTATTTTTTTACAGCAATAAAAGCCGTTATCAATTGGTTCTGAAAGAAGTACCAAATTAATCCTGCAAGCACGAATACGATGAAAAGGATCCATAGCAAGGCATACGAGTTCTCGGAATTCCCATCTTGACCGCCGCCGCCACCTTTTGACATAACTTATCTCCGCCCTTTAGTCGTACATCAAATCATCTAATGGAGTGACATCCCGCGAAGGAGCGTGCTGCATTAATTCAATCAGCACGTCTGCGACGCATAAAATACGTAAAGAATTGGGAGTCGCGTCATCAAATTTGACTCTAACCCCTAACATGGCACCTTGTGATTCTTCGAAACTCACACCCAAACCGTACCCTAAACAAAATGAACAAAGCTGATCGGCACGTCTTAAAAGTGCGGGTAATAAACCGGTTTCGGTAAATACTTGTTCGATAGAAATGGGCTGATCGCGCAACGTAAAATTGCAGCGAAGCACTCTGGCTACATTGGCAATTTGCAATGCGACATTGGATGACATCTCTTTACCTCTACGTAGCTAGTCGACCGCATGGTATAATGCAGTCGGTCAATTTACAATTGTTGTGTCTTTCCTGTTTGGTCGTATGTCATCCCTTACACACAACAACCGATACTATATGATTAATTTATCATCATTCTATCATAGTTAACCAACACTTTTCTTACCACGAAAATTCATCTTTGTAAAAAACCGCTGCATATCCGCGTGAATATAGTTATAATCAATTCCAGTATCTATTTTTGCGCCTAGGCGCTTAACTGCTATTTGGCTAAGAGGTATTATGGACAAACCACTGGTCATCCTTTCACTAGCTGCTGCTTTGGTTGGCTGCTCACCCAAACCTACGTATCAAATCTCGGACGTGGAATATCAATTAATGAAATCAGCAATGTCTGTTGAAGACTCGCTGCGTGCATTAGCTGCAACACAGGAAGTGTATGCAAAAAATGCCATTAATACAGATATACTCATCACGCCCCAAGGTGGTATGGGCGAACTCGCCAGTTTAGATTGGGCAGGCCCCATCGAGCCATTGCTCGAAAAGGTCGGTCTCATGACGAACTATCGCGTCAAAGTGTTAGGACCTATTCCCAATATTCCACTGATTGTAAACATCTCAGCTCGTGAACGCATGATAGCGGATATCATCAAAGACGCAGGCTTACAAGCTGGTAAGCGCGCAAACTTGGTTGTATATCCTACTAGCCGCATCATCGAATTACGATATGCTGCAATCGACGCAACGACGACCAATACGACACGCGTTTAAATATTCTAACCGAACCCAAGGAATAGGTGTTCGCGTTAACTGGATTGAGAGGAATTAGAGCTATCATGAAACAGTCCTTTGGTAGTATGTGTTTAATTGGCGCCTTTACTGTTTGTGTTAGTTGCTCCGGGCCAACGGGCGTTCAGGTAGGCCCAGGCCCATCTACACTGAATAAATACCACTCAGCCAATAACATGAGTCGTAATAATTCATCCATGTCTGGCTTACGTTACCAAGCGTTGCGTGAAGCAGCATTGAGTACTGGAGCTAGAGCTGGGCTTGCTTGGCGCGCAAAACAAATCAACGCGATCAACTACCGTCACGAAAGACAGCTCGATCTCATCTATAATTTTCATGCCATGATGCTTGATGACAACGTATTACCGCCTGTCCTTATTGAAGGACGTCAAACACTGGATCAAAGCTCAGATGATGTGATTCGTGTATCTGATCGTGCGTATACCATTCAGTCACAGGCTCGCTTTGTTACCATGCCCCCCACCTGGCGTGAGTATTTGTTGCTAAGTTATAAAGACCCCGACGTTCCTGACGTTTCGCTACTACCACGTACAGATTCTGAAAAGGAAGTCTGGGATCGCTATCTCGATGAAGGATGGCAAGCGGGCTTAACGCAAGCCGATGTGATATTTGCAGAAAATCTGGGTCGCCTAAAACGTGACTATGAAGGAATGGTGCGATATCGCAGTTTACTGGCTCAAAATATGGTAAGCTTGCCTTATGTTGCTAAGCAGAACATGGGAATCACGAGTGGTGATTCACAAATGGCTATCAATGATCGCGTGTTAAGGATTACCGCGTTGCCTCAATTTATTACCGCGGGTAATGAATGGATCGCGCAAGTTACCCCCGAAAATAGGTAATGGTATGAACAAAGATTATTTGATACCCGATGAACCGGCGCGTTTCACTATCTCTGATATGGAACGCGTTTTGTTACATTGCACCGCGCATCACGCATCAGATATTACCATCCAGACGGATTCGCAGATTTTAGCGGAAATTTACGGTCGGCTTTATCCGGTTACTGCGCGAAAAATGTCGCAGACTGAAGTTGGCGAAATGCTGAATGCCATTTACGGCCCTAACGGCACAACGCAGGTTTCCTCTGGCAGAGACGTCGATACGCACTTTGAAGTACGCCCTGAGCGTGGACAACGTTTTCGATTTCGTATTAATGGTACCGCCTGCCAAGTAGAAGGCCACGACGGCATTCAAATCACTTGTCGTACTATTCCTTCCGAGCCCCCTACTTTAGATACCATGGAAGTGAATGATGTCATTCGAGCAAACATGGCACCAATGCAAGGTACCGTTGTTGTAACTGGTTCAACCGGTTCGGGTAAAAGTACGCTACTCGCCGGCATCATTCGTGAAATTATGAGTCAAGAAGATAGTAACCGTAAAATAGTTACCTATGAGGCACCAATTGAGTTCGTCTACGATTCGGTTCCTAAACCCTCTTCGATTATTAGCCAAACTGAAATTCCTAAACACCTACCAACATTTGCAGATGGCGTGAGAAATGCGTTACGTCGTAAACCCGGCCTTATCTTAGTGGGTGAAGCGCGCGATGCTGAAACGATTGCTGCCGTTATCGATGCCGCACTCACAGGTCACCCGGTTTACACCACACTACATAGTAATGGTGTTGCGGACTGTGTCAGAAGAATGATATCAACGTTCCCTTCTGAAGAACGCCATGGTAGAGCGCTGGATATTCTTGAAACCTTGCGCATGGTGATATGGCAAAAATTGGTTCCTACGGTTGACTTAAAGCGGGTCGCATTACGCGAATACTTAATATTTGACGAAGAAATTCGAGATATTTTAGTCAACACCGAAGTTGAAATGCTCGCTAATAAAACCAGGCAGTTACTAAAAGAACGCGGCCAAACCATGCTAATGGACGCTAAAATTAAATTTGATGAAGGCAGAATTTCAGAACGCACTTACAATTTGATGGCGCAAGGCTCTAAAAACGCCGACAAAGATGCGGGTGTTCACTAATATTTAAGTGACGGCAACAAAGTATAAAGTTCGAATGCGAAGACGATAAGTCACAGCAGTCGAATTTTAGACGAGGCGGCGAAGGCAACAAAGTATAAAGTTCGAATGCGAAGACTGAGGAGAAAGGATGCGTCACCCCGATACAGCCCACTGGCGAGATTCCGCAAGAACGCCTATGTTTTTTATGGTTGATGCGTACTCAGCTATTCCACTATTTCTCTTTTTACTCCATATTCGTTTATGGACCTTTATATTAGCGTGCAGTGTTTGTGCATTTTTTATGTTATTGAATAAATTTGGTTTTAAAATGCCGATATTTTTTCGTTGGATACGTGCTTTTGTTGCTGGAAACATCCGCTCAGCTAGATCTTGGACTTACGTAAATAAGCGATGATTTTTAGGCACTGTGAATTTTCGATGTTATACTCATTTTATTAGTGGTATCTTAAAACGTGTATAGTGACCGTTCAATGGAACATTTTATCAAAAGGATATTGAGTAAATGACCACAAGCGCTTCTGATTCAGGACACAAACCAAATCCGCCTGAACCAAAATCGCCACAACCATTGAAAACGAAAAAAACCGGGCATAATGTGATTTTCTCACGTAGCATGCTTCACGGCGATTCTCTGTACACCACCTTACTTTTAGCTTCAATGATTCTTATCGGCGTTTGTCTCTTGCTGTTCTCATGGGATTTTTATGCGCGAACCCATAAACCTACTCCTCCTTATTATGCTGTTACCGCAGATGAAAAACTGATTCGTTTGCGTGCGCTGAGGGCGCCAAACTTAACAACCGAAGCACTTTTAGAGTGGGTATCTCAAGCAACCACCACTATCTACACTTTAAACTTTAATGATTACAACCAGGTGTTTAACAAAGTACGTGTTTACTTTACTGAATCAGGTTACCAAAATTTTAGAGCCGCAATCAAAGCCGCACGTATCGTCGAAACGATTGTTAAAAAGCGACTTGTTGTCTCTGCCGTTATTACGGGTACACCCGTAATATTGAAAGAAGGTGTTATTGCAACTGGTTTTTATGCTTGGCAAGTGCAGTTGCCTATGTTATTAACTTATCAAAGCGCCTCGGATAATATTCAGTCTCGGATCGTTTTAACGTTGTTAGTTACTCGAGTACCCACATCTGAATCCGTAAAAGGCATTGGTATATCTTCTTTTATCGTGGCTGAAGCAACGACACGATAATTTAAGTAAAAAGCGTTGTAGGTAAATCAACAAGGAATAGTCGCTAATGGCAACGGAAGATAGCAAAACAACGGTAACACCCAAGGGAGAAGCACCGAAAGGTAAGGCTCCAGCCTCTGCCCCAGCCTCTGCCCCTACCACAACCAAATATACGGGCGCTTTAGAACTTATCGTGCTGCGTAACAATTTCTACCGTGATAACTATCGACGTTTAATGTTGGTGTGTCTCGGGTTAATAGCTTTAACTGGCGCGCTAACCTATTGGGGACTCTATGAGCGCTCCCATCAACCATTACCGCAATATTTTGCCACAACCTATGATGGCAAGTTGATCCCTATTGTGCCGTTAAGCGAACCTGGATTAACCCCAAATGCTGTACTGCAATGGGCAACCGATGCCGCTCAAGCTTGCTACACTTTTAACTTTGTTAATTTCCGCAAAGCGTTACAAGATATCCGAATTTATTTTACGAAGACGGGTTACCAATACTTCTTGAAGGCTTTAAAAGACTCTAATAACCTAGATGCTATACAAACCAAGCAACTGGTTGTATCCGCTGTGCCAACTGGTGCGCCTGTTATATTGAAAAAAGGCGTCTTTAACGATGGATCCGGCGCAGGCGTTTATAGTTGGACAGTTCAATTGCCAATGGAATTAGAATATCGCAGTGCCAACGAACGATTTAGACAAAGAATTGTACTAACGATGGTTATTTCACGTGTTTCAACCTTGGAATCACCTAAAGGTGTTGCCATTGCTTCTTTCGTTGTAAGTGAAAATCGTTAATGCTAAGGTTGTTAGGTGCCTATACTCGAATCAATCATGGGTAAGATGAAGATGAAACACAAAATTAGGCTCTGCACATTAATGCTAATGGTGGCGACGCAGCCTATTCAAGCTGCAGTATTAAATCCAAGTGGCAGTGCAACGCCTGTCCCAGCCCCTGGCGCCCCGACACCCGCTGCACCTTCGGCGCCGCAACCCGTTACACCGGTAGCTGCTCCTAGTCAGCCTGCTCAGAATCAGCCGTCAATCTCGATTCCGCAGGATTTAACGAAGCTATCACCTGAACAATCTAAGCAGCTGCTGCAACAGGCTAAAAATCTTAACCCAGATCAGCTACAAGCGATTGCTAAAAGTTTTCAGCAAGCACAAACAGAGACTAAATCTGAAGCGCCTGCAAAGTCTGAATTAGCACCATCACCGACTTCTATGCCTCAAGAAGGTGCTACAGAAGCATCTGCGCAACGCAAAAAATC
Organism: Uncultured Candidatus Berkiella sp.; assembly: GCA_964502705.1. Classification (GTDB taxonomy): domain Bacteria; phylum Pseudomonadota; class Gammaproteobacteria; order Berkiellales; family Berkiellaceae; genus Berkiella. Next base: position 9,416 of record CAZCXZ010000081.1, read on the forward strand.
AATTGCGGAAATGCAGCGAGATCAAGCTTTCGGCATGTTGATCGATGATGCATTGCCAATGAGCCCTGAGCAAATCACGAAAATTCATAAATATTATGATATGACTTTACAAGCCAGAGCGACGCCACCCAATCCATCTCCCCTACCCAATATTCGTTCCGAATTTATCAATACGGAACCCGGTAGTGAAATTCCGATTGTTCGCTTAACTGCAGGGTTTGTCACTTCAGTATTATTTGCTGACGCCAATTGTGGTGCCCCCTGGAAACTACGTTCATACAGCATTGGTGACCCTAAAACCTTTAACATCCAATGGGATCATAAAGGTAATACCCTTTTCATTCAGAGCATGAAACCGTACGCCCATGGTAATTTGGCAGTACAACTGTGGGGCTCAGATACCCCTATTATGCTCACATTGGTAGCAAGTCCTCGTAAATTGGATTCCAGAGTGGACTTTAAAGTCCCTGGTCGCAACCCCGATTGTGCGATGCCGTCTGTGATGAGTGGCGGTGTTGATCCAAACGCTAATGTCAATTCACTCTTAATAAATATACTGGACGGCGTTCCACCTCGTGGTAGTATTAAATTGAAGGTAAACGGCGGACCAGGTGAAGCGTGGTTAGTCGACAATAAGATTTTCTTTAGAACGAAATTAACGCTTCTCTCACCTGCTTGGGTTTCAAGTGTATCTAGTCCTGATGGTACGCATGTATACGCGCTGATGGTAACGCCTTCGCTCTTAGCATCAGATAATGGTAAAACCATCGACATTAAACTTTCAGGGTTATAAAGTTATGGCAAAAAAACCGTCGAACTTGCTCGCTGCAGGATTATCTAACGCCAAAACGCGTACCTTTGTTATTCTGTTCGGCGCGATAATTGTAATTGGTGTCGGCGTCGCCGTTATGCGTGGCGGCCAAGAAAAGGAAGATGTGTTATCCAAACAAGGATCTCAAGCTATTGGGGTTCCTGCACAAATTAGAGCAACACCCGGTAGTGTTGTCTCCGAACAATATAAAGAACTTCAAATTGCCGATAATGAGCGTCGCGCAGAAGAAGCCTTGAAGAAAAAGACCAGTGCAATTCCAACGATTATCGGCGCTGTTGCTGATTCTGACATTAAAAATGACGCCAATTCATTAGAGGGAGCGTTAAAAAATCAACAGCAAGGCACACAAAATAAATTGCAATTTGGCCAAGCAGAAGAAGGTAATTTAGCCTCTGCCGGTTTTATTGGTAAAACTGCTCGTGAAAGGGAACGTGAAGAACAGGAAGCGCGTCTTAAAGAGCAACGCGATCGCGTTGAAAAAATCCGAATCGAGAAAGAACGTAGAGAAGAATTAGAGCGACAAAGACGACAAGCTGAGGCTGAAGCTAAAGCGTACGAAGCCTCAATTAAAACCATCGCAAACCAAATGAAAAGTTACACTCAAAGTGCTTATGGTGAATGGTCTAAGTATCCGACACAGTCGTTGGTTCAGGGCGAATTGGCTACGAAATCACCTAAACAAGGGGCGAGCTCTTCTGCAGGTGGCGCAACCTCAACACGCAGAGGCGTGGGTTACGATACAGGTACAAATGATAGTGGCAAACCACCGTCTAATTTCTTAACTGTTTTAGACAGAGATCGTTATGGAAACTCAACCACCGGCACACTCAAGAAGCGTAAAGATGTTGTTAAAGCCGGCACCGTGTTATTTGCCGTGCTCGACACCGCTGTCAACAGTGACGAAAAAGGGCCTATTCTTGCTACGATTGTGAGTGGTAAATTCCAAGGTTCTAGAGTGGTTGGTGCATTCACACATTCTGATTTCCAAGAAACCGTTATTATGCAATTCAGCACAATATCGATACCTAAACAAACCAAATCACGTGCTATTCAAGCAGTAGCAATTGATCCGGATACGGCAAGAACCGCTTTAGCGAGTGATGTCGATCATCATTATTTCTTACGTTACGGTTCATTGTTTGCTTCCAGCTTTATTTCAGGTTATGGCAAAGCCATTACAAACCAAGGTACCACCACAACATCGCCATTAACCGGTACGACAACGACGACTACACCACCTTTAGATAACAAAGAGAAATTCTTAGCTGCTTTAGGTGAAGTGGGTACCGCTTGGTCACAACAAATTAAACCGATATTTAACACCCCTTACACGGTCACTGTTGACCAAGGTACCGGAATGGGACTTTTATTTTTGTCAGATGCTGATCTTACGGATGAGGGTTAATCTAAAATGAGCGACGATAATAAAGATAAAAAACCAGAAGATCAGATAGATGAATTTGAAGAAGAGTTTGAATTTGAAACTGAACCTTCTGAAGAAGATGCATTAGCGCCAGAGGAATTCGAAACCGAAGGCGAAGAAGCAGAGCCCGTTGTTAAAGAACAACGCAAAAGTATGCTTTTGCCCATTGTCATTGCAGCTGCTGCAGTAGGCTTTATTGGCTGGAAAGTGGTTGGGATGTTTACAGAAGACAAACCAGCAGAGCCTGCTCCTAAACCTACGCCTAAAGTTGAAGCACCTGCACCTAAAATGGCTGCTCCCGTTGAGAAATTACCACCGCAATCTACCCTTCCTTCTGTGATAGATGCACAAAGCAATGTTCTACCGCAGGATGTTACCGCAACGGAAGAATCACTGACTAAACTGCAAAAGAAACTTGAAGAGCAAGATAATGCACTTAAAACTCGCATTACGAATCTTGAGAAAGAACTTGCTAATGCAAACCAAAACGCAGCACAAGCTAACGCTGCCGTAAATAAAATGCAGAATGATTTAGCAACGATAAGTGCATCAATACAAGAAGTCAGTAATCAATTAAAATCGTTCGAAGAAGAGCGCGAAAAGCGACAAGCTAAAGCTGTCGCGGCCAAAAAGCATTCGTCACCTAAAGCTGAAAGTGCCAACCCAACATTGAGTGTTTATGCGATAATTCCAGGTCGGGCATGGCTTCGCTCAGGCAACGGTAAGACGATTACCGTCACTGAAGGTGATACTGTGGGCGAATATGGCAAAGTGTTAAAAATTGATGCAGGTAATGGCGTTGTTGTAACATCGTCGGGCGTTACCTTGCGTTAAGACAAACGTTTAGGGAAGGATACCTATGTTTGGCGTTCAATTTGAGCATGTGGCTGCTGTCCTAAGTGTTGGGAGAGTTGCCACTATAATCTTAGTCGCATTAGGACTCACGTTGCTTATCCACGGCACATATTACCGTGTGCGTAATCAACAAGTTATCGGCGGTTTGATAGCGCTCTTACCTAGCACTTTTCACTTATCATTAGCAACGATATTTGCGCTAACCATAAGCGCTGAATCATTAGAGATCCTCGCTTATATGCCCCTAGCCCAGCTTGAACGATGGCTAGAAACTCAAAATGTTATTATCAATTCAGTGAAATTCATGGGTTATCTTGCCGTTGGCACTGGAATATGGGGATTCTGGCATTTACATTTTAGTGAAGAACAGCGTTTGAGATTTGTTGATTGTCTATTACTGAATGCCGTAGGCTTTATTTTTATCTATTTTATTGAAATTTCACACATGATATCTCGACTGGTTCATGTACTCAAAGCCGTTTAACTAAAATGGCAAGAGTATAGGAATTAGAATGAGAAAAAGAGAGGAAGCATGAGGACGTTTGTCGATTCGGTGTTAGATAACATCGATGCCTTGTTGGCTTGGCTAGGATCGTCCCTCGGTCAAACAGCGGATCATTTTTGTACAATTGAAACGGCGGATAGCCGCCATACTTTAGTATCCAGAGACGGTTCCCTCGTATCGATCATTCGTTTACATGGCGCCACGGAATTGGTAGGTCCACAGGAATTCGATCGAATTCACAAAGGGTTAATTAATACCCTATCGCCGGCCCTTTCAAGACCAGGTCATGCTGTTCAGTTTTACTTCCACTATGACAAAGATTTAGTCAAAGATGAGATCCGCGATATTTTCCGCCCGGCAATGGCAACCTGTGAACGTCTCAAAATGAATCTCGGCGATTTATTTGAAGAGCGTATTAATCACTTATCAAAGTTTTGTGCCACAGAAAATTGTTTTATTGTACTTTGGACTCGACCTAATTCGTTATCTAAAACCCAACTTGAGCAATCAAATAAAGCCAAGCTAGAACGTTCACGAGAAGTTAAACTTGCACCAGCAAGACGCGCACAAAACGTTTTATCAGCCATTCCTGAGTTGCGCGAAACACATGATTCTTTTGTGCGCTCGGCCATTAATGACTTACGAGATGTAAACCTTTACTCCGTTTTGTTAGATGTGCACCAAGCGGTATTTGAAATGCGCAAAACGGTTGATCCTGAATATACCGATCGTGAATGGCGTCCTGTATTACCGGGAGATCGTATACCCGTTCGCAACTTAGCGGATCCAAATGGACGCGATGTTTCTGAAGTCATGTGGCCGCCACTTGTGCCACAGATCATTCCAAGAGATGGCGAAGTGATTAACCTTCGTACTTGTCGAATTGGCGATAAAATTTATTCAACCCATTTTATCGATCTCTTCCCACAAGAAATTAAGCCCTTTTTTGAGCTTTTCAAAAAAGCGATTCATTCCCGTTTCCCATGGCGAATTTCGTTTTTAATTGAAAGCGATGGCATTCGAACCTTAGGCATTAAACCTGTTTTAGCATCAATCTTAAGCTTTGCTTCAACTCAGAATCCGTTAATCTGTGATGCTGCGGAATTACTAAAATTCCTGGATGCCAGTACCGACTATGCGATCGTTAAATTCCGCGTAACCGCCACCACGTGGGCAGGGGTTGGCGAAGAACGATTACTTCGTACAAGAGCTGCTGAATTAGCAAAAGCACTTCAAAGCTGGGGCCATTGTGAAGTGGGTGAGGTTTCTGGGGATGCTTATGAAGCAGCATTAACGACTGCCCTTGCCCTTGGCACCAACAGTATTGCAACCGCCTCTGCGGCACCGTTGAATGATGTCTGTTACATGTTGCCTTTCACACGCCCAGCTTCTCCTTGGGTTACAGGCGCAACGCTATTTCGATCACCTGATGGTAAGCCTTGGCCATATCAGCCAGGTTCAACCCAACAAACGACTTGGATCGACTTAGTCTATGCTCGCCCAGGTTCTGGTAAATCGGTATTATCAAACTCCATCAACTTGGCACTTTGCTTACAAGGCGGTATTGCTCGTTTGCCTCGTATTGCGATTGTCGATATCGGCCCTTCGAGCTCTGGATTGATTTCGCTCATTAAAGAATCCTTACCGAAGGAACAACGTCACTTAGCGGCTTATCACCGTTTACGCATGACGCCGAATTATTCGATTAACCCATTTGATACGCAATTAGGTTGCCGTTACCCTACTCCATTAGAAAGAAGCTTCTTGGTAAACTTTATTACTTTACTAGCAACGCCAATTGGTGAATCTAAATCTTACGATGGTATCACCGATATGGGCGGTATGATTGTCGACGAGCTTTATAAAAATCTCTCAGACAAGCACAACCCTAATAAATACACTCGCGATCTAGAACCATCAGTTGATAAATTGCTTGATGAAATCGGTTTCCAAGTCGACGCACATTCATCTTGGTGGGAAGTGGTTGACGCCTTATTTAGCGCTGGCAAGGTCCATGAAGCCGTGCTAGCACAGCGTTACTGTTCACCCCTTATCGCTGATGCGGTATCGATTTGTCGTACCAAAGCCGTTGAAGATTTATATGGCAAAATTGTGGCACCAACTGGTGAACCATTAATTGCTGCGTTCGGCCGTATGTTATCCGCTGCTGTACGTGAATATCCTATTCTTTCACGTATTACTCAGTTCGACTAGGGTGATTCGCGCGTTATCTCTTTAGACTTAGACGAAGTTGCTAAAACAGGTGGTGAAGCTGCCGACAGACAAACCGCTGTTATGTATATGTTGGCACGTTACATCATGGCGAAAAGCTACTACCTCACTGAAGATAACTTAGAAGATTTCCCTAAAGAATATCATGACTACCATCGTCAAAGGATCTTGCAAATCCGCGAGGATCCAAAACGTTTGGTCATGGACGAATTCCATCGTACTTCAAAAGCACAAGCCGTCCGCGATCAAGTTATCGTCGACATGCGAGAAGGACGAAAATGGAAAGTACAGGTTGCGCTACTATCACAATCACTTGATGACTTTGATTCTGTGATGGTTGAGTTTGCGACAGCCATTTTCATCATGGACGCAGGCCCGCAACAAGCAATTGATAAATCGGTGAAAACCTTCGGGCTTTCTGAAACGGCTAAA
>CAZCXZ010000082.1:0-9818 GCA_964502705.1 Uncultured Candidatus Berkiella sp.
CGCAAAGTGGTACCGCTACAAAGCATTCAACACATGGAGAAACCCTTCTAATGATGGATTTAATGATTGATCTCTGGCAGTTCATGCGCGTTCGTAAAAAGTTTTGGTTACTCCCTATCATTTCCTTTTTGGCATTGTTAGGTGCTCTAGTTGTTTTAACCCAAGGTTCGGCGATAGCTCCCTTCATTTATACGCTGTTTTGATCTCATGAAAAAAAATGTGTTTGAAAAACACCCCAAGTTAACATTAACTGGGGTGCTGCTTTTTTTTAGTGTAATGGGTATTGCAGGCTTAGAATGGGCTGCGGGGTATTTCTTTGGCCTTGGTAACCCTGTCGTTTATGAATCACATCCGATCTATGGTTATCGACCAGAACCCAATCAAATGGTCTCTCGTAAAAAGCATGACAACGTTCAAATCAATAACTTAGGTTTGCGTGCCATAAACAATTGGGATCAAAAAAATACCAAGCATAAAGTTCTGTTCTTGGGAGACTCTGTCACCTACGGCGGCAGTTATATTACTAATGATCAACTCTTTTCAACATTAGCTGTCGCACCTTTTTCTGGATATGAAAGTGGCAATGCCGGTGTCAATGGCTGGGGAGTGAATAATGTTTGTGCACTCGTCACTGAGATGAACTTTTTGCCAGCCGATATTTATGTCAGCGTATTCCCTGAAGGGGATTTTTACCGCGGGTTGTCACGTATTGGCGGACAACCCTTTTGGACAACTAAGCCACGCTATGCCTTAGAAGAGCTTTTTCACTTTTTTCTGTATAAAATACAACTTCGACAAATGCCACCAACACATTTTTGTCGATTAAACAGCAAAGAAAAGGCCCATATTGCCAGTATTGCCGTTAGAAACTTAAAAGCGATGGACAACTTTTTAAAACAGCATGGCAAAACGCATTTGATATATATTTCACCAAGCCGTTCTGAAGTGCTTAATCTCCAAAATGGCGATCTCGCATTGAAACAACTCTTTGATGATTATGATTTAGAGGTCATTTATTTAAAAGACCGAATTAGCAAACAAACGTCTAATAAAAAAGCTTTTTTCCACGATGAAATTCATCTATCCGTTGAAGGACATCAACAGTGGGCCAAAATGATTGAACCTGATTTAAAACGCGCCGTAGTAGCGCAAGAGCAGTTTACCCATGAAAATGAAAATACGTAAAGTAACTTTATGCGATGTTAAAGCGCTATTGCCTTTAATAAGCCAATTAGGTTATCCCATTTCAGAAGAACAATTAATCGCACGTCTGGCACTTTACCAAGGCTATAATGATGCCGCATGGGTCGGACTTATTGACGATAAAATCGTTGGCTCAGTCGCCGTGCACGTTTACGACCTTTTTCACTGTACCGAACGCTATGGCAAAATTGTGAGCCTCGTTGTTGATGAGCCTTATCGACGCTTAGGTTATGGAAAGCAATTACTAGAATATGCAGAACGTTATGCAAAAGAAAAAAGCTGCTGTGTGCTCGAGCTAACCAGTAGCCTTAAACGTCTTAAGTACGGTTCACATGATTTTTACGATTCACATGGCTATAAGAATGATGGCGAGTATGAATCACGTTATTTTAGAAAATTCTTAAAACCCAAAGAAGGACCGCATGTATAATGATGGAATATGACCGCAAAGCAACAACCAGCTGGCGTTCCTCTGTATATAACACCCTCAAAACCGGGGCCAATTTGTTTTTATTTATGTGGTCTCTGTCACTGGAAATACTTTGGAAAATGATTGGTCCGGTTGTAAAACCCATCTTGTCATTATTAAAACCGATTACCAACCCTATCGTTCGCACTTTAGCGCAATGTAGAGATTGGATAAAAAATATCGCCAATGATACTAATGCAAAACTAAACACTAAACTTAGCGCAATTAAGCCCCACAAAGTGACGCCTGAATTCATTCAAAGCAGCGTGACAGATTCAATTACGTGGATATGGAATCGTGCTAAAGAAACATCGCCTTTTCAAACAAAACCCACCACACCACAGGTCGAAAGCAACCTTCAAACGCGGGTTACCCCGCCTCGCCTAGGCTAGCAATTTCAAGCCAGTATGTCGTGAATGTGTCGACATACTGGCGGTTTAAATATCTTAACCGCTAAAATGCATATACACTATATTAACCCTAGCTATACTCCTTATATAAAGAATGTAAAAAGCTAGGTTTTGATCATTATGCTCAATTACTTTGCGTTAGGATTATTGTTTTTTGTGGGCTTTGTGCTTTTTTACAGCATCATTGCTATTCACGATATTCCTTATGAAATTGCTAAATCACGCAAACACCCGCAACAAGATGCGATTCATGTTGCCGGATGGATCAGTTTATTTACATTGCATACCATTTGGCCATTTCTGTGGATCTGGGCCACATTATATCGAGAAGATAGAGGCTGGGGATTTATACAACAATCTGATGAGTCTAATCGAGAAATCAAAGCGCTACAAAGCCAAGTGCAAGTTTTGCAACAACAACTGAATGCCTCAACTCAACATCATGAGCAAATGACAAAACTGCAGCAACAATTAAATGAGATCAAATCGCAAACAGATAAATTGATCGCCGAATTGCAACAACAGCTAGCTAAGCTTAGCAACAAGGAGTAATTAACATGGATTTGTTGCTTGTTTTATCTTATGCCGCGATTTGTATCGCCATTTTCAAAATTTTTCGGATCCCGCTTACTAAGTGGACAGTGCCGACAGCCGTTCTAGGAGGCATTTTACTCATTGGCGGATTGCTAGCCATAATGAACTACAACCACCCTTATTCAGAAATGAGCAGAGACTATTTTGTAACAACTCCAGTGGTCCCGAGTGTGACAGGTCGTGTGATTGAAGTGCCCGTTGTACAAAACACCCCACTCAAAAAGGGGGATGTGCTCTTCAAGTTAGATCCAGAACCTTTTGAATATAAATTAGCCGCATTGCAGGCACAATTAATTTCTGCCAAAAGCGATCTCGCAAGAGCCAATGAACTAGTTGCCAAAAACGCGATGCCCATACGTGATAGAGATCTCGCACAAGCGCGATTTGATCAATTAACTGCTGAAGTGGCTAGTGCGCAATATGATTTAAGCCAAACTACGGTGCGCGCACAAACCGATGGATATGTGACACAACTTATTATTCGCCCTGGTATGATTGCGACTTCCATGCCATTTCGTCCACTCATGATTTTTGTACATGATGAGAAACAATATTACATTGGCTGGTTTCGGCAAAATAGCTTATTGCGATTATCCGTGAATGATGAAGCCGAAGTCATATTTGATGCAGTACCGGGTGTGATTTTCAAAGGAAAAGTGAGCTCGGTATTGCCAGTGATTGCCGAAGGGCAAGTCAGTGCAACCGGTGATCTTGTCGCTTCAAGCTCATTTAATAATCCTGGTCGTGTGCCGGTGTTAATTGAGATTACTGATCCAAATTTTAAGAATTATGATAGTGCCATTCCCGGTGGTGCCGCAGGTCAATCGGCGGTTTATAGCAAGCATTTTCATCATGTGGCCGTGATGCGCAAAGTCTTATTACGCATGGCATCGTGGATGAATTATTTGTTTCCGTTTCATTAAATAGTCAGCTTATGCTTCATTTTCACTATTCCTTGGAAGATTGGCATTGAAATTTGTTCAGGAAAATTTTTGGGAATACTAGCTGAAACTTTTTCTATCACATCATCAACTTTGTTTAATATTTCATCTAATATCATTTCAGCTCGTTCTGATGGATATCCTGCATTTTTAGCTGCATCAATAAAATGTCTTCTCTGAATATTATGCCAATGATAATGGACATTTTTCCCTTTCAAGGCCATTGCCATTTTAATTTTTTGAGCTCCTAATTGCTTTTTTGCAATCAAAGGGTAAGCCGACATCACATCATATAACGGTGTTAATCGATAATTGCCGCCAGGCTCAATAAAAATACTAAAGTTTTTTGCATGTCCATCTATTGCTGCCAATAACCAAAATAAAATCTGTGTGCTAAAAAAGATATCCCGATCATGTAAGGGATCCATTGAAGCCAGCAAAAACTTCATAATCTCCGTTATTCCTGGACCACCATCAGCCTGATATTTGAGATTAGGTGATATGCCAAGAGCCTGACACATATCTTCTTGCGGTAATCGCATAATCCATTTTTTGTCACTCGATAACTTTCGATCAAATCTTGCAACAGATAAGACTTTAACTTCTTCAAAATGAAGAATTTCGGATTTAGCAACTGCAAAACCAAATGCTTCTGCAATTTGTGCGCACAACCATTCGTTCTCACAACTTTCACTTAAATCCATCTCATGCACAAAACCAATCGGCAATTTAAAAATATGTGTTGTTGGCGTCTCTTTTAAAGGTATGTTCCAACCATCGTTATAGTATAGAAAAGCTGCTTTTTCCTGAGCGCCTGCTATTGATATCCTAAAATCACTGCTATCGTCCGTCATGCCTAAAGGATATTTCTGATATTGACGCAGTATTTCAGCAATATCCTTTTCAATCAATTTTTTATATTTAATTTCATGAGTATCAGTTAAATTTATTACTTCACTTAATTGCAAGGCCCCGACACAGTCTTTTCCAATTTCCGAAAGCAAATCAAACGGTTGACTGGTTGGTACATTAAATTTGGCTTGAATCCTGCCTCTGATTTGCGAATTATCTGGAAGAAGATTATCAAAGAAATCATAAACAACATCGCCGGTAAATGTTTTATCAACCAGTGGCAGAGAAAGTGAAATTGGCCGAGCGCTTTCTGTCGCTAACCAACTTGGCTCATAATTAAATCGCAATCCACCGTTTGATTGCTTTTCTAATTTAGCGATGAGTATTCCATTCATTAAAATATGGAGCACACGATTTTTCTTTGCCATTTTTACCACTCAAGCTTGCTAGATGATGTTTCGTTGCTTGTCATTTTAGGCAAAAGATTGATGTCCAAATTTACAGCTGACAATATCAAAAATAAAGTTGAGAGTTTTACATTGGTAGGATTGTTCTCAAATGCAGATATTGTTTTTTGTTTTAAACCCACTCTGTTTGCGACTTCTTCCTGACTTAGAGCCAATTTTTTTCTTTGACTCGCCACTTTGAGGGCTAATTCTTGAGGGTTATGTATTAGCATATTTCATGTTTTATACCCTATAGGGTATAAATCCTGTTTTATCCCCTGCAGGGTATATTTTTAATATTATACCCTGAAAGGGATAAAATCAAGGTAAGGGGCTTTCTAGTTGAAGGCTCCCAGCTGACACAGAAGTAGGTCTTTGTTTAAAAGCCATCCAACCAAATACCACTCCAAACACCGCCATAATAATCAACCTGTTATGGATCCCCCAGGTGATATACATTGCCACAGCATATATTAAGAAAAGCCAAACTTGCTGCGCTGACCACTTCTGCTTAACACTAACTAAACCCGCTAAGAAATATAAACAAATGACACCTTGCAATGCCAAGCGCGGCAAATTTGCGCCGGTCATATGGTAGCCCAGAAAGGGTTGCCCTGCGGTGATGGCAATATAAAGCGCAATATGCCAGTAACGAATCAATGTCATGATCATGGGTTTGGCATAAAACACCAATAACGGCACTAACGGAATGATCAATTCTAGGATTTTGTAATCGGTTAGCACAAACCATAAATGTTCTTTGGTGAAAAAGTCTGCCGGCGGTTGTAATAAGGCTGCAAAGGTTGAGTTGGCATGAAAATAATTCTGAAGCGTAATATAGCCAGCAGCTAATAGCCCAGCACTCACTAACATTCTGGTTTGTTTAGTTTGCAAAAAGCAATACAGTAACGAAAGCTCACCTAAAATAAAGAGATTTTGTCGCACCATAAGGCTAATAAATGCGAATACAATTAACCCGGTGGTTTGTTTGCGTATAGAGCAGTAGATCAAGAGTAGTGCAAGTGGATAAGTCATCATGTCGCAGGTTTGATAAACAATCTGTAACGGAATTTTTATTGCATAATGCGCACCAAGACATAAAAACGTAAAAGCTAATGCCTTAACCGGTGTGAGGGTAAATTTTGTAAAGAACCAAAAGGTTAATAACCCAAATGCGATATACAAGCCGCCTGACAGCAGGTGAAAGGCTAATTCAAGTGGTATACCCAGTTGCGTTAAGGCCCCTGCTAAAATCGAAGGCAACATTCGCATGGCGTGGTGGCCAGCAATGGCAGGATCATAAGTAATGGAACTTGCCATCGCGATATAGGAGTTACAATCAAAGTCTTGTGGACAACCTCTTGTTCTACTCAAAATAACGAGCAGTAGCGTAGAGACAAAGATTACCCCATAACAAATTTTATTTGATTGCGACTGCATGTAAATTCATACCTAATTGAAAGCGTTTAACCGTAAACTGCGTAAAACCGACTTTTTCCAAATAGTGCTCTAATAATCTTTTTGAAAAATAGAGCTTATGGTCACGAATTTCTGCTTCGTTGATCCATTTTAGCTTATAAGCTAAAAATTCCAACACCGGCTTTGCTGCGGTGCTGGGTGTGGTGAGTACCAATACGCCGTTTTTGCGCAATACCCGAAATATTTCATGTAAATTAAATAGCGGCTGCTCAAGATGTTCGATATTGGCTAAAGAGGTAATCAAATCAACCGATTCAGCGGGTAATGGCAGTGTTTTATTTAAGTCCGCAGCAATAATTCGGTGATCACTTTTAACGTCAATACCATAGGCTTCATAACCTTTGTCATTCAGCAAATGAACCAGTTGCCCCGAGCCGCATCCCAGATCATAACTTTGTTTAATATGGCTAAATTCTTTTAATGTCTTAAAAACCCGGCTATAGCGGTATTGCGTTAGAAATTTATCAAAAGCCTGCGTGGGCGTAAAATACTCACTGCGCATACGTTGTCCCTATCGGTAAGCTAGCAGATTATGTTTGCTGATCATTTTCATTTTAAAGCCTAGCGCTTCTAATTGCTGCTGTATGGCTGATTGCTCATCGGAAAATGTTTCTAACAAAATAGCTTTGACTGAAAAATGCTTTAAAAATTCAGTAGCACCTTGTAACACCTGATGTTCAAAACCTTCTACGTCAATTTTGAGCAAAAAGTTAGTATCCGCATCAAAGGTATTCTGTTGTATAAATTGATCAAGCGTAGTAGATGGCACTTCAATGGCATGCTGATTTTTTTCAACAATGGTATTAAGTGGGTCACCATCATTTAAATTACTAAAATATAACGGCTGATTGCTGTTACTAACCGCAGAAGTAATCACCTGGTCTTCAGGCAACCCATTGAGCAGGAAATTCATTTTACATAATTTAGCAGTTTCAGGATGCGCTTCAAAAGCATAGAGTTTTTTCACCTTATCCATCAACAATACACTATAAGCGCCAATGTTGGCGCCGATATCCAAAAACACAGAATGCTGATCGGCAATTTCTCGTAATGCTTTGATTTCTAGTTTATCTGGATGGCTGGCGTATACAAACCCTGATGAAATGCGATTATTAGGATACAGAAATATCTTCTGACCATTGAATAAGCGTTTACTAAACGTAGTTTTCATTAATCGTTTGTAGCCCTGGTAAAAAAAGGCCAACAATAACCGATAAGGAACCGCAATCGGCGAATTATTCTTAACAATATAATCAAAGATGTGAAAAATCTGTTTCATTTAATATGCTACTTTTAATATTTTGTCTTTAACGACATATTTCAAACGGGTAAACGCATCAATTGCTTTTAAGGTACAGGGGCTCGCAACTTGATGCTGCAGCTTAATGCGGTGATACTCATCAAAAATTTCCATAATGCGATGTGTTCCTACGCCGCCTGCTCGCCAGCGTGAGATCAACACATCTTTCAAAATCGTTTTTGGAAATTGCTGGTATGCTCGCAAGAGTAATTCATAGTCCATGGCAAAACGTGCGCTATGATCAAATTCGCCATACTGCTCAAAAAAAACACGATGGGTAAATAGCCCTTGATGTGGCAGTGACATTTTGAAAAGTAGTGATCGCTTGTCAAAGGGTTTTATATGCTTTGGTGCAATCCATAATGGCGTTACGCCATCTTCTTTGACTCGCAACACTTTGCCGCAGACTAATTGATAACTGGCGTTGAGATCTTGAAATAATTGGGTGATACAGTCTGGATCGCAAAAGGTATCGCCGGCACCTTGAAAATTAATGTAATCATTCTTGGCCAGTTTTAGGCCTTTGTTAAACGCATCGGAAATACCACGGTCTGGCTCTGAAACAGAGCCACCAATGATGTCACGATTTGCATCAATAATCTCAACCGTACCATCGGTTGAACCCCCATCGATAACAATAACTTCTAACGTTGGGTAGCGTAAATTGCGAATGCTTGCTAAAGTTTGAGCTAAATGCGCTTTGGCATTTTTAACTGCTATGATGATAGAGATTGAGGGTTGAAACATGTTTCAGTTTATCTTACAACTAATCCGCGATCCTAAGCTTTATCGCTATATTCTCGCAGGGGGTTCCTGTGCCGTGTTGGACATTAGCTTGTTCCTGCTATTGCGCCAACATTTTGAGTATCACTACCTCATACTTGCCACTTTTAGTTTTGCGATCGCGACCTTCGCTAACTTTATATTATGCAATCACTTTGTTTTTAACTTCCAGCAAAGCCGCTCATCACAATCCCGATTTATGCTAACTTATCTGGTCAGTGGAATTGGTTTAAGCATTCACCATTCATTCTTATTTATGACATTCGAATGGTTAGCACTTCCCATGGTTATTAGTAAAATTATTGCCATGGGATTCGCCTTTGGTTGGAATTTTTTATCTCGCAAGTACCTCGTCTTTAAGCCGGCTTAAATTTGCTTGGGGCTTTTGTGATACATTACTGCGCCCAATACCGTAGTAGGTGATCCCTAGCTCTTTTAATAATTGTGGGTCGTAGATATTTCTGCCGTCGAATATCACGGGCGTTAGCAGTTGCTCTTTGATGGCATAAAAGTCAGGGCAACGGAACACGCGCCATTCGGTTAACACAATTAACCCATGTGCGCCAATTAACGCTTCTTCTGCACCATTGCAGTAGATGAGATCGGGTCTTTCGCCAAAAATCTTGGTTGCTTCATGCATGGCTTGTGGATCGAAGACTTTCACTTTTGCACCGGCATTCCACAATGCTTTGATAATCGTTAAGCTGGGTGCATCACGCATGTCGTCGGTTTCTGGCTTAAATGAAAGCCCCCAAACCGCAAACACTTTACCGTTTAAGTCGCCTTCAAAGTGCGCTGCAATTTTTTCATATAGACGCATCTTTTGGCCTGCGTTGACTTTTTCAACAGCTTCAACCACTTCTGCATGACTGTCATATTCTTCTGCTGTGTGAATTAAGGCTTGTATATCTTTACCAAAACAAGATCCGCCATAACCACAACCTGCATAAGTGAAGTGGTAGCCAATTCTAGGATCGGCACCTATGCCAATGCGCACTTTTTCAATATCCGCACCGACTTTTTCGGCTAAGTTGGCCATTTCATTCATGAAACTAATTTTGGTCGCCAACATAGCATTTGCAGCATATTTGGTTAATTCAGCTGAACGCGTGTCCATCATCATTAATCGATTATTATCACGATTAAACGGCTCATAAAGCTTTCTGAGGGTGCTACCGGCAGCGGCATTATCAACCCCCAATACAATCCGATCGGGCTTTCTAAAATCGGCTAAAGCAGCCCCTTCTTTTAAGAATTCTGGGTTAGACACCACATCAAATGCGACTTCTTTATTACGAAGTAAAATCGCCTTGCGAATGGTTTCGCGTACTTTATCGGCGG
>CAZCXZ010000082.1:9828-15613 GCA_964502705.1 Uncultured Candidatus Berkiella sp.
GTCGACTTATTAATAATGATCGTGTGTCGTTGAATGTGCTCACCGATGGTTTGGGCGACTGCTAAAACATATTTCAAATCGGCTTTACCGTTCACATCAGGAGGCGTACCCACCGCAATAAACTGGCATTCACCGTGTTTAACCGCAAAAGCCGTATCGCTAGTAAATTGTAAACGTTTCGATTTCAGCGTATTTATGACAACTTCTTGAAGACCCGGTTCATAGATGGGGATCACGCCTTGCTGTAAGCGACTGATCTTATTTTCATCAACATCCATGCACACAACTTCATTACCCACTTCAGCGAAGCAGGCTGCCATTACGAGGCCAACATAGCCCGATCCATATACCGTAATTTTCATGTTATTTAGATAACCGTTATTATAAAGTTAGAAAAACTTCCGCAACAATAAAGGCTAAACCGCACGCTGTCAAAAACGATATGAAGCAAGCTATTTCATAGATTTATAACTGAGCGCCATGCTAGACTTTTGTGCTTTCGACATCAGCAGGATTTTAAAAGTTATGAGACATACAAATCGAGTTTTGGTGACCGGTGGTGCGGGCTTTTTAGGCTCACATTTATGCCAACGATTACTAGAACAAGGCAAAGAAGTTGTGTGCTTAGATAACTTTTATACCGGCACGAAAGACAATGTTCGAGCGATGTCGACCAATCCCCATTTTGAAGTGATACGGCATGATATCTGCGAGCCTATTTCAATCGAAGTAGACGCTATTTATCATTTAGCCTGCCCTGCTAGCCCGGTTTTTTATCAGCGTGATGCTATTCAAACCACCAAAATTAATGTGCTAGGCGCAATCAATGTGCTGGATCTGGCAAAGCGTTTAAAGGTGCCGGTTTTAATTAGCTCAACCAGCGAAGTCTATGGCGACCCCTTAGTGCATCCGCAAACCGAAGATTACTGGGGACATGTGAACTGCACAGGGCCTCGCGCTTGCTACGATGAAGGCAAACGCTGCTCAGAAACATTATTTATGGATTATCATCGCCAGCATCAAGTCGATATTCGGATCGCACGGATATTTAATACTTATGGTCCACAAATGAATCTAAATGATGGCCGGGTGATTAGTAACTTTATTGTTCAAGCACTACAGAATCAACCAATTACTATTTATGGTGATGGCGAGCAAAGCCGCTCATTCTGCTATGTCGATGATACTGTTTCAGGGCTGATGAAACTAATGGCAAAACCAAAATGCCATATCCCAGTGAATATTGGTAACCCAATCGAAAAAACCATGAAGGAAATTGCGCAAGTAATTATTGCCGCAACCGGCAGCCATTCCACCATTAGCTTTCATCCATTACCAACCGATGACCCCAAACAACGTTGCCCCGATATTAGCCGCGCAAAAGCAGAATTAAACTGGGAACCGGTTGTCGATCTAAAGGAAGGGTTGCAAAAAACGATTGCTTACTTCCAAAAAAAAATTCAACAATTAAACGTAGTTAGTGCTTAAGCTATGAGTTATGTACTTTCAGTTATTATTCCTTGCTACAACGAAAAGAAAACCATTGCCCAATTACTAGAATCGGTACGTAATGCACCGATTGATGGCAAGCTTGAAGTGATTGTCGTAAACGATGGCTCACAAGACGGTGTTGACGAGTTGTTAAACACAACCCTGCGCCCAATGATCGATATATTAATTCATCATCCCAAAAATGCCGGCAAAGGCGCCGCGATTCACACCGGCATTAAACATGCCACCGGTGATTACGTCATCATCCAAGATTCCGATTTAGAATATAATCCACAAGAGTATCCTAAACTGCTTGGACCATTACTTAGCGGCAATGCGGATGTTGTGTATGGTAGTCGTTTTGCAGGCGGCGAATCGCATCGCGTATTGTATTTTTGGCATTCCATGGGTAACCGCTTTTTAACCTTACTCAGTAACATGTTTACCAATCTGAATCTAACGGATATGGAAACTTGCTACAAAGTATTCAAACGACACCTCATTCAAAGTATTTCTTTACAAGAACGTCGCTTTGGCTTCGAACCGGAAATTACAGCACACTTGGCGCGTATCCCTGATATTCGCATCTATGAAGTGGGTATCTCTTATTATGGCCGAACGTATAAAGAAGGTAAGAAAATTGGCTGGAAAGATGGGTTTAGAGCGATTTATTGTATCGTGAAGTATGGGTTGTTTTATCGGATGTTCCAAAAAAATACGCAAAAGACTTCGCTAGCACCAGAGTCGTGACGCTTAATTGAAAATCTTTTCAAAATGTTCATAAAATTGTGGGAAACTTGCCTGTTGACGCTTTTTTGCACCCTTCTCTTTTAGTTCCTGACAAAGTTGGTTGTTTTCCCATATCTGTTTAATGACTGACGCCATATCAGATACCGATAATGGATCAAAATAAAGCGCTGCATCCCCTAGCTGCTCTTTCATGCCATAGATCCCTGAAATGGCTACCGGGCACCCTAAAGCAAATGCTTCTAAAGGTGGGATATTGGTTGGCCCGAAGAAAGTGGGCATTACTAAGGCTCGTGCTCTACGATAAAACTCTGGAATATCACATTCATCAACTAGCCCCATAAAATGAACATTGGATTGCAGTTTTAATGCTGCAACGCTTTGAACAACTGCTTCATAATGATTTTTAGGGCTGCCGACTAAAACCAATTGAATGTCAGGGATGTCTTGTTTACATAGGGCTAATGCTTTCAGTAAGTTCTCATGGTTTTTATGTGCCCAAAACTGCGCTGGATAGAATAAATATTTCTTAGGTACTGCATACTTTTGATCAAAATCGTGTGACGGCTGAATGCTCTCAATATTGCGATTAGCGATATAAGGCAGCACATGACAACGATCAGACGCTATCTGATAACTCTCAACAGCTTGCTGTCTGCCTAAGGTTGAATCGACTAAAATACCCTTAGCCCATTTGCAGGTATTTTTATAATGGTATTCGCGCCTCAAAAATTCTTTTTTCTCACCCACTTCTGGAAATCGGGTTTCATAACGGTGCATAAGATCATGCACGGCTGCAATGGAAGGAACAGGCATTAAATAGGCATAGGCATCTTGTGAGGGAAAAATCCAGGCGTCCGCTTTTTCAGCTAACATCGCTTTCGCAAGGGGGTGAAACTTTGCGGCAAGTTTATGCCACAAGCTTAGTGGAAGCTTTAAACGACGCCACACCCCAGCCATGATTTGCCAAAACCGCGGCACTTTGACTAACTGACCACGAATACCATTTTTTTGCAAAATGGGCTGCCAATGATCCGCGCCATAAAATACCACGCGATCAAACGCATCGTTAGGAAGCTGCATCAGCGCTTCCAACATCAGATGGTTATATTGATAGGTGCCGCCGCATGCCGGGCCTGCATCTAAATAAAGTCCTATTTTTTTCATACGCGTACGACGAAGCAGGCACCCCAGGTTTCTTGGCTTAATTCATTACCTGTGAGCCATTCACACGCCTTCTCAATTTTCATAGAAAACTGTGCGCATAAGCGCTCAATTTCAGGCAAGAAGAAATAACGCATTAAGTGATTTTCTTCCATTTTGGTATAGGTATTGTTGGGCTTTTCTTGCACGAACAAATGATAATTAACGTTTACGGTATTGGCATTCTCATCGATGGTTGGCACAGCAACGCGTTCAACGTTCAATATTTCATTTTGTAACTGTTTTAAACGCACGACCGGCTTTTGATTGAGCACCGCTGGACCATACCAGCAGTCGAATACAAATAGACCGCCCGGCTTTACATGCTTTTTAACGGTGGTAAACATTTGCTCAACATCTTGGTTCGAGGTTTGATAGCTTAGTACATGAAATAGTGAAATAGCAGAATCAAACTGCTCTGCAATGGTAAAGGTTCTCACATCACCTTCAAATAAACGAATCTGCTTGGCAGCTTCTTTTTCTTCACAAAGTAAATGACCTGCCATTTCAAGCATCGTTTTACTTAGATCGACACCCACAATCTGATAGCCCTTTTTAGCTAATAGACAAGCATGCTTACCTGTACCACTGCCTAATTCAAGTAAGGTTTTAGGAGCACTTGCATGTGCTTGCAATAATGAATCAATAAATTTAACTTCACTATCGTAATCTTTATCTTTATAAAGCAAATCGTAATATTTTGAATAATCTGCAAAAACAGTCATTAAGTTATTACCTCAAAAGGTTTGTTCGCAATCATTGCGAATTGTTTAGCCCATTCGCCTTTACATTTTTGGCGTTGATAAAAGTTTTCAGCAAAATATTTTGGCTTTAACGACGAAACAAATTCCGTTGCAAAACAGGCAGGATCAATAAAAAAGGCATTAACACCATTGCTATCGACTGTAACAAAATGATAACCCGCTTTTTCTAGTAAACTACGCCAGGCCATCACAGAAACACCATAATATAAACCGGAAGCATCTGCTGCCGTGTAATCGAATTGATCTTGGTAAGGCACTGTAATCGCCTTTTCAGGACCAAAGGCTGAATTATATTCAACCGCAATGATCTTCGGTCGAAAGCCTGCATTAAGCATGGCTTGTAAAATGTAGTAGTCGACGCCATCAATATCTAACGAAAATAGATCAGGATCTTGATAGAGGCATTCATTCAATACCGCTTGAATATTGTTCTTATCAACAAAACAATTTAAAACTTTAACGCCTAAGTTGTAATGCGGGATAGCTTTTGCTGCCCTTGCAGCAAGCTGCTTTGATCCCTCGATCATCAGCCCGGAGAATTTTCGCGCTATGGCTAACCAAGCAGTATTATTTTCTAAACCGTCGGCAGAGCCTATTTCAACAAAATAGCGATTAGGGTTTGTGATCCTTTGGCATAAGTAATCGATAATGCCATCTTCACCATTTTGACTAAAACCACAAAATTCCCAACTAGAAGGCGTCTGATTACAAAGTTCTCGAAAATTTCCTGATTGCGCGCGCGATAAAGCCATGTTTACCCGAGCCAATGTACGAGAGGTTTGTAAGTAGTTAATCACTTTTTTTAGCATGTTACCGCCACTGTGGCTAATACTTTTTTAAGTTTTTCGGCGACTGTTTTCATTTCATCGAAGCTTAATGCTAGGCCACTTGGGATGTAGATCCCCTGCCTTGCAAGGCGTTCAGCAACTGGATAGGTTTCGCCTTCAAACAATCCCATTTTTTGTAAAACCGGCTGCTGGTGCATTGGGTAGAAAAAAGCTCTGGTGCCAATACCTTCTGCATGAAGCTTTTGCATAAGCTCTTTGCCGGTCATGACTGAATCATCTACCACTAGGCCATAAACCCAATATATGTTTTGTGCATAAGGCGTGGTTGCTAAGGGTCGTTGAATTTCTGTGACTTCGCTTAATAATTCGTCGTAGTATTTACCCATTGCACGCTTGCGTACCATAAACTCTTGAATGCGCTCAAGCTGTGCCACACCCACTGCCGCCTGCAAATTACTCATGCGAAAATTCCAACCCAGCTCTTCGTGTAAATAACGTTGCTTGGGTTCAAATGCTAGGTTGCGTAGTAATTGGCATTTATCACGAATAGCTTCACTATTCATCACCACCATACCGCCTTCACCTGTAGTAACGAGTTTATTAGGGTAAAAGCTGAACGTGCTAATTTCACCAAAACTGCCACAAGGTTTTCCATAATAGGTTTGACCATGCATTTCAGCGGCATCTTCGATAATTTTAAGTTGATATTTTTCCGCGAGGGCAAGAATGGGATTCATATCAACGGGTAACCCGTAAGTATGTACCACCATAATGGCTTTGGTATTTTTTGTT
>CAZCXZ010000083.1:0-15558 GCA_964502705.1 Uncultured Candidatus Berkiella sp.
GTGGTTATCGTGGCCGTAGCGACAATGCTGCAGGTTCAGAATCCCGTGGTTATCGTGGCCGTAGCGACAATGCTGCAGGTTCAGAATCCCGTGGTTATCGTGGCCGTAGCGACAATGCTGCAGGTTCAGAATCCCGTGGTTATCGCGGTCGTAGCGACAATGCTTCAGAGACAAAGGTTTACCGCAAACGTGAAGATAGCGCTGCTCCTTCAGAACGTAGAGAGTATCGTTCAAAACGTGAAGAGGGTGTTTCCTTTGAACCTAAATCCTATCGCGCAAAACGTGAAGAGGGTGTAAAAGCACCTTCAGAACGAAGAGTTTATACTCCTGCTAAACGTGAAGAAGGCGCAGTTGCTGCGCCTAGAATGTTTAGAGGTAAGCGTGAAGATGGTGGATCTCGGTTTGCTATTGTTAAAAAGCGCGCCAATGTTTTCAACAATAGCGCTGCAGTTGCTCCTTCAGCGAAGGACGTAGTGTAAACCTACACCTGGTTGAGGGGCGGGGTAAAAGCCGCGCGATTGAAAGCGCTGAGATCTTACAACGCGAACCGGTTGCCGATAAGAGTGGTAATACACCTGTCGGCGCTGGTAGCGTCTATCCTGCTCCACTCTCGGGTGATAATAGTGATGATGATGCACCACCTTCACAGTCTGTTGAGATGCAGCTGACGTTTTCTTTCTTTTCACGACTTTTCTAACAACTTTCTTTTGCGGTGCAGTTTGCATCGTTTTCTGTTGTGCCGTCTTTTGTTGAACAACGCGATGCTCGCTTGGTGCCATTTGAGTATTTTGTGCTCCAATCGTTACCGCATGAGCAACACTTGCACTCAGCAAGAGTGCGCTAATGGTGATATTTTTTATCATAATTCCCCCTTTGGGTATGACAGTGACTACGACAGTGCTTTTGGTTTGATTTGGTTTGAGTGAATTTTTAATGAACAGGTGGAGAGGTATTGGCGCGTTTTCTTGTTTTTAGTTGCGGCCATCATATAAGGCCAATTTGAAAAGCGCAATTGGGCACAATGAATAAATATTTCGAGTGAAATGCGAGAAAATACACGGATAATCAAGATTGATTTGAATGAGTATGTTTGATAACATCCTTTAGATTTGGTAACTCACTATAAGTAAGGTTTCATCATGCTGCAGTTTGCTGGTGCGAAAAAATCGATCCAAAGACAGATGATTAGCGATACTCGCAAATTAGCTGAAAAATATTTGTTGAACGGGCATTTCGCCGACGCGATTGGATGTTACTCTGAACTCGTGAACATGCTTAGTGCATTTAAATCTAAGATGCCCTGTGAATTAGGAAATGCTTATCAACGGTTTGCTACAGCGAATTTATTGAGAGCGAATCAATTAATGAAAACTGATCCCGCGAAGGCAGAACTATATCGAGCCCAGGGTGTTTTGCAGATCCAGCAAGCCATACTTTCCTACCCATCTAATGCAACAAAAGAGCTTGCGGCTTGCAAAGCCAAACTCTTGGACTTAACCGGGTGTCGTGCTCAAGTGACTCTCGAGGAAGAAGATGTGGATGTAGAAGCACTGAGTTTTGAAGAGGTCATACAGAAGCAACATGAGGTGCTCTATTGGAAAAACATGTTACTGGATCGCTATAGGGCGGAACAACACACCGCAGGTAATGCTTTATCTGCTGAGACACCCCGCTACAAGGTCACAAACAAATATTAGTGCAACGTATGAATATCTAAGCCTTTGGTGATTGGGTTAGCTTTTATTTTATCAGCGTTACTTTCACCATTTAAATTAACCAAAATTATCCTGCCATGGCCTTGGTGAAAATCATCTCGGAAATCATAAACTGCCCCAATGACAATAAGCTCTTTTTTGGCAATAGTGTCTTTAAACTTGTTCATGGCAAATTTGACTTGTTGATTGATATTTTCAATCACGCCTTGATTGAGATCGGTTGCTTTCGGTAGATGCAAATTATCAAGTTCTTGACGAATGGCCTTAGATTCTTTGCTGTAATCACTCAACGCCGCCTGAATCGCGCCACAATGCGAATGGCCAATAATTAACAGCACCGGTGTGTGTAAATGATGAACGCCATATTCAACTGACCCTTCGGCACTTTTGATTTGATTGCCAATATTGCGAACAAAAAACAGATCATTGATAGGACGCTGATTAAAGGCTTTGGTTTGTAAGCGTGAGTCAGAGCAGGTAACCACCGTCGCACGAGGGCTTTGGCCTTCAGCAATCGCTTTAAAATCTTCTTTTGAAATATCCGCTACATGCTTATCATTGTCGGTAACAATATTCTCCACAAAGGTTCGCACTTGTTCATCGAATAGCGGTGTGGCTTCCTTGGCGGATAGAAAATGAGGATGTAATAACAGGCCGCCAACTAATAAGACGATTGCATTTTTCATTACATTCCTCACCTTGGATAATGGTCCCTAACAACTATTAACCATTATAGCTGACTTTTCTAGGTGTAAGTGCTTCATGCGTAGCGGCTTGTGGCGTTGCAGGCAGTGCTGCAGCTTCGCTATTTAACTTGGTACGAGCTGAGAAACGCAAAGGTTGTTTGGTTTCTAGGCTTTTCCACAGTGCGGTAACTTGGTTTGCAGAGTAATATTCCTGTTCACCTGATTCTTTAAATATCGCAAATGCTTTAAGTGCTTTAACACTTTCAGGACGGTAGCTTGGATCATTTTGCATGCGTCGTATAATGCTTTCGGCGATCAGCGGTGAACGATTAGATGGAGCACCGTTTTCCATGACCGCAATTTTTCTTGGTCCTCGCTGGGTCGGAGGAAGTGCTTCATAGGTGGGTGTTTTGATGATGCCAAGTGGATTATTCTGTGTGTTCGCTATGCCATGTTTTTGCAAAAAACTTTCTTCAAAGCGCAAACCATTTTTCATCGCATGACGAACCATATAGCGCAAGGGATTTTCATCCCCCATATGAGTGTCTTTAGCCGGTGGCGTATGTCCGCCACCCACGCTGGAATGGTCGCCATCCCACCAGGTTTCTTCAGTTAAGTTCTCTACATAATCGATATTGTGTTGCGTAAACGCGTTTCGAGCCTCGTCAGCTGAAATCGCATGAACCGCTTTGACGTTTTCAGGAATACTAAAATTCCAGCCATAATCGATTTCTTGGTTGCGAATGCCAAACAGTTTATCAAGGATCCAAAAATTGATGGGTATCCCAAATGAAGCCACGGTATCAAATAAGTACTCACACGCTAATTCGATATTCACAGCTAATTTAAAGCGATTTTTCATTTCATGAGAAATGCGGCGTTTGACATTGTTTGCAAAATGTCGGGCAATTGCAGCACCACGACTGAAACCGCCGACTGAAAAATGCAGGGTATCGCCTTGTTTAATTTTTCCGTCTTGAATAGCTTTTGTAAGCGTCTCTCGCAACTCTTGATGGGCATGGCGCATGACCCAGGCGCCGCCATAACCGGTAACTTCGGCGAAAAGTCTGGGTAAATACCAACGCCATTCTTTGTCATTACCAATGCCATCACGATAGATGACAAATTGTGTATCATCATTTTTGAGGCCATCGCGCATTTTAACCACGTTGGTTACAGCCGGATCCGTGTCATCGTTACTTGTGCCATTAAAAAGAACAATAATTTGAATATCGGCCATGATGAATTTCCTTGCTTTAAAGATTGCCTGGATTATACACAAAACCAGCATGCCAACTACTCAATATCCATACAGCTTTAAGTTGTCGCATTGCAATGAAAGGCTCTCTTGCCAATGCCATTACGTCAATAATGTAAAAAAAATGCAAAATCCCTCATTTTTATTGAGGAAATGCCGTTAGCCTTGTTGTGAGATCCGAGCAAAAGGAAGGGCTATTATGACACCATTAAAAAATATTGCGCTTATTTCAATTTTGACATTGATGACCCAGAGCGCGCTAGCCGAGAAATCAACCAGCGAGACGATTCGTCATGTTAAGACCTCAGAAAAGGTCGTTGCCTTAACGTTTGATGATGGCCCAAGTGAACCCTATACGCAGCAAATATTAGATGTGCTTAACAAGAATAATGTGAAGGGCACATTTTATATATTGGGAGGGAACGCAAAGGAATACCCTAAGATTATCAAACAAATTATGAATGATGGTCATGAGTTGGGAAGTCACTCAATGAATCATACCATGATGAAAAATCGCTCTGTTGATGCCATTTATAATGATCTAAGTTCAGTAGACACCATTTTGCGTAACTTGGGCTATCAAAAAGAAATTACTTTTCGTGCGCCTTTTGGGATCACCTCCGACAATTTAAGAACAGCGCTAGCAAAATTAAATAAGCGCCAAGTGTTGTTTACCTTTTTAGCGCAAGATTGGACCAAAATTTCAGCTCAGCAGATCCATGATAATGTCATGAAACAGCTTAAACCAGGTCTGATTATTGTGTTGCATGATGGTGGTAAACGTCGAGAAAACACCGTGAAAGCCACGCAAATGTTAATCGATAGTTTAAAGCAACAAGGCTATCGCATCGTTTCAATTTCAGAACTGTTGTCACTACAAGACCAAAAAAAGGTGAGCTTACACGAATAATATTATCTGGTTAACACACAAAATTTATTGTTAATTCACCCTGAAATAGCGATAATGTGCCCTCCTTTGAGGGCATTTTTTATTGCAGGGTGAGACCCATGACAGAAGAGACATTGACGCCTAACCTAAAAATGGTTTTATTTATAGGCGCATTCTCTAGTTTGCTACTGTTTGTTGGCAAAACAGTGGGGGGTGGAACGGGCGTTCAGATAGCGCTGTTATGTGCCTTGGTGGTGAGCGCAGGTGCTTACCTTTTCTCAGACAAACTCATTTTTAAATTATTAAACGCCAAATCAATTATTTCAGATGACCAGCCACTGCTTTTTGCCACGGTAGCTTATTTGGCAGAAAAGGCAGATATCCCCGCACCGAGAATCTATCTTATTCATCATAAATTTCCGAATGCCTTTTCAACGGGGCGTAATCCTGAAAATGCCGCCGTTATTGTTACTACGGGCTTATTAAGTGCACTTGAAAAAAATGAACTTGCGGGCGTGATAGCACATGAATTGGCACATATTATTCATCGCGATACACAATTGACAACGTTGACCGCAGGTGTTGGTGCATGCGTCAGTGCATTGGCCAATATGGTGCAAGTGGTGGCTTATTTAGGCGCAAGAACACCTAGCACTCAGCCTAATTGGATAGGGAAGTTGATTATGGGCATGGTAGCGCCTCCGATTGCTATTTTGATCCACCTAGCTGTTTCGCGCGCGCGCGAATATCATGCCGATGCAAAAGCAGTAGAGCTGTGTGGCAATTCAATGTGGTTAGCGAATGCGTTGTATAAAATTGAACGTGCTAAAGAGCGTCATGAATTAAAAACGGTGGAAGAGAATCCGGCACTGGCTTTGTTATTTATTATAAACCCATTGCATAATAAGCAATGGTCTATGCTGTTTGGCATTCATCCGCCCACACAAGAGCGGATAAATCGCTTAGAGATTTTAGCGTAAAGCATGAATAACGTTGGTTACCACGCCCCAAAGTCGAAAATCCATGTCTTCTTTGATGACAATCGGCGAAAACTTTTCATTCTCGGGTAACAAGGTAACTTGCTGGTTTTTAGCAATTTTCAAGCGCTTCACAGTAAACTCGCCATCAACAAAAGCAATGACAACATTGCTGTCTTGCGGTTCAATCGATAAATCGACGACGAGCATGTCATTGGGAAAGATCCCGGCATTAATCATTGATTCGCCTTCGACACGAACAAAGAAAGTCGTCGCTGGGTTTTTGATGAGATGTTCATTTAAATCAAGTGGTGTATCCCGGTGATCATCGGCAGGAGAAGGAAAACCGGCAGCAATTTTATGCCCATAAAAAGGGATTGCTGTGTTGCGCGGCGTCAGGGCCGCTGGCAAGGCAGAAGGAGGAATAACGGCGTCTTTTTCCCCATAGCTAATGAGAAACTGTTGAAGTTCCTCAACCAAGCTGTGCGGTACACGGATCGCCCGTGTGGGCTCACCATATTTACCACTACCATGAGGACGCCCCGCACCATCACGTTTGCCACCGCGTGGAAGTGCTTGCCATTTGCCTTTACGAGTCGGAATTTTTTGTTGGGTCATTTAAATAATTAATAGAATTTTGTACCAATTTCAAAATTATAGCAGTCTGGAAGGGAAAAGCAATTGTGAGGATTCTTGCATTGCATCATTCTAACCTCTAGCATCTCATGAGGCATTTTCGTAAAGTAGTGTGAAGTAAAGGTAAATGGAACAATAATGGATATTAAAGATTACTATGCGGTGCTTGGTGTCACGCCAGAAACACCTGAACAAGACATGAAACGCGCTTTTCGTAAGCTCGCTCGGCAATACCATCCCGATGTCAGTAAATTACCCGATGCAGAGAAGCGCTTTAAAGAGATCAATGAAGCGTGGGAAGTGCTTAAGGATCCGGCCAAACGTGCAGAGTACGATAAAATGCGCCAAGGTGGATGGCAGCAAGCCGCTGGTGAAGGTTTTCGTCAACCACAAAATGATTTCTATTCAGGCGATCACCCTGAGGATTATGCTTATGCAGGTAGCGGTAATTTTAGTGACTTTTTCGAACAGATGTTTGGCAATCGAGCAGAAACCACACCGCATCCTCGCAAAGGGAAAGATATCCACGCCAAAATCATCATTCCATTAGAGACTGCCTATACAGGTGGTATACAGACAATACAATTAGAAGGTGGAAAGCAAAGTAAAACCTTGCAGGTTAAAATCCCTGCAGGTGTGCATGAAGGCAGCCAGATCCGTTTAAAGGAACAAGGGCAGCCTGGTATCGCAGGTGGATCTCAGGGCGATCTTTACATCGAAATTCATTTAGCGCCGCATGCCTTTTATACCGCAAAGAAAAAAGATATTTATCTCAATTTGCCCATTACGCCATGGGAAGCCGCATTAGGTGCCACCATTGCAGTACCTACCTTGGGAGGTTCGGTTAATTTGAAAGTGCAACCGGGTTCGCAAACAGGGCAAAAAATGCGTTTGAAAGAGCGAGGCTTACCTGGAAAACCGGCAGGTGATCAATATGTATTGTTAGAGATAAAAGTACCAGAGGCACAAAGTGCTGAAGATAAAGCGCTATATGAAAAAATGGCAACGGACATGGCGTTTAACCCTCGTGCGG
This sequence comes from Uncultured Candidatus Berkiella sp., assembly GCA_964502705.1. GTDB lineage: Bacteria > Pseudomonadota > Gammaproteobacteria > Berkiellales > Berkiellaceae > Berkiella. Next base: position 7,195 of record CAZCXZ010000083.1, read on the forward strand.
CTTTAGGAGTGTAAGCAATGAAACAAAAAGAGCCGGTGCTTGAAGGGATTTTACAAGACGCAAGCGTCACTTACACCATCACAGAAATACAAACGCTTTGTGTTATAGACACCAAAATGGTTGAGGAGATGGTGTTACATGGTATTTTAGAACCACAAGGAACCACCACACAAACTTGGGTATTTGATTATTCCGCCTTATCTCGTACGCAAAAAGCGCTTCGTTTGCACCGTGATTTAGATATCAACTGGCAAGGTATTGCTCTGGCATTAGAGCTATTAGAGGAAGTGCAAGAGTTGCGTCAAGCACTGGCGGTATTAAAACAGCACTCATAATTTATTTCTTTGTGCGGTTGTTATTAAAAAACGCTTTCAGTCGAGTGCTATGTTGATGCGTTGGTTCTGCAACCGGCAGCAAATGCAAGAAATTGACGCGTTTGTTAAATACTGGCAAAAAGGTCTTCGCTGATGGGTTGATCTCTTTGGCCTTGTTTTTAGTATTCTTTTTAACGGTATCTTTGGTTTTTAATTCAACCAATGGTTCATTTTTACATTGTTCTAGCACATTTCTAATTCTTAAGAGTGCTTCGATAATATCAGTGGGTGGAATGCAAAAAGAAAAGCGCAGTGTGGGTTTTGAAAAATCGAAGTTCAGCTCGCTTGGAACCATGTTGACATCGGTTAAGCAATAAATAAATTTTTGCATATCCATACTGTTATTCAGTAGCGTTTTGCCAATATATTTTCCTTTAAAACCACTCATGTCGAGCAATAAGAAAAAACCTGATTCTGGGACATTGGCAATCGAAAGCCCAGGGATGCCTTGCAATATTTCTTGCTGCTGTTGGCGTGGAATTTTATTTTCGGTTAAAATTTCAGAAATTCTATGTTTGTGATTTTTATCTTTAATACAGGTGATGCCTTGCACTAAAGCCAAGGCTAAGTCACGACGAAGTGCATATTCAGCACGGGTTTGATCAAGATATTTTATTTTTTCATCTAACGGTAGGCTAAATACATAACGCAAAGCATTTTGTGAATAAACAGATGGCATATTCGCATGCATAAAAATAGAGTGAGCAACCGATTTAATGATATCTTTGGGCCCAAGCGCAAAACCTGCTCTGATGGCGGCCAAGCCAAATTGTTTGGAAATTCCATAAAGAGTTACTGACCGCTCTCGCATGCTTTTGGTTTTAGCAAAAGTGCCAGGTTGCTTTTTAGAAGGTGGCAATACCAATTCGTTGTAAGTGAGATCGTCGATGACAGTAACGTCAGGAATTTGAGCAAGTTTATCTGCCAGAGCATCTATTTCTGTTTGAACCATTACACTGCCAGTTGGCATATGAGGATTGATATGAAAATAGCCTCTTACGCGTTGGCATAAAGGTAATTTCAGTTTTTCTTCCCAAAGAGGGATGTCAGATTCTTTAATAATTGATTTTAATTCATTTAACAGAGAGAGGTTATAGTGTTGAATGAGAGCATCAGCTTCGACAAAAGAAGCAAACGGCGTTTCTTTTGTAAAGTAGGCATGAATGGCTTTAAGTTCTTTAATTAAAGTATGGCTTTCAGGTTTGCGAACTTTATTTGATGATAACAGCGCTAAAGTTAATGACTGTGTAATATTCAGCGACTGTATATATTTATTTTGTAGTTCATGATTTGTTGAGGATATAAGTTTTGCGAGCTCATCAGCAGAAGGCGTATAGTTATTTTTCTTGGTTAATGCGAGTGAAACTATATTGGCTTTATATTCTGTAATGGGTTCAACAAATAAGCCATAAGTAGGTGAGGTTGTAACGATCACATCGCCAGGTGTTTTGATGAGCGCTTTTACAACAAAATTAAACAATTCTGTTGTGCCATGTCCATGCATGGCATAAAAAGTATTTTTGGCATTATTGTCATAAGGGTCGTTACCAATCGATGCGGTAGTTGGAATAATCTGCATTTCTTTGAAATGTTTAGTTGCCACTTTAATCAAGTCTTTATCGGGGATGTGATTGACATAATCTGCCATTTCATGCGCGGCAATGTCCTCACGCAAGCGCTTTTCTAAGGTTTCATGAGTGAGAAAACCGCTACCACCGGAGCTTGCATCAATAGGTTGCTTGTGTAGCTGTTGCCACGCTTTGACTACAAAATTGATACCTTCGCCTTGTTGCCATTCATGCTGAACAGCGTGCAAACGTTCTAATAGCGCGGAAGCATTAGGTTGTGTTGGCAAGGGTGTTGAGGAAGTTTTCGCTGCAAAGTTGCTATAAGCATGCAGAATTTTGGCGTACAACATGTATCATTTCTATGGTGGGCAAAAAGAAAAAGCATGTTACCTGAATTTCAATATTAAATAAAGTCGCGAAATGTATTAGGAAAGGAGATTTAGATTGCAAGATGGAGGTAACTACACTTATTGCGCGAACTATATGGTCTCGCCTATGTCTACTAAATAGAACAATCATCAAATGAGATTCAAATGACGCAAGTGTATGTCCAACTGTTTTCACAGCAAGAAGCAAAGATACTTGATGAGTATAAACAGCAATACCATGTTGAAATAGATGTATTTAGTAAAAATTATGAATTAGATGTTGTAGAAACAATTCTAGAACGAATCGATGAAACTCAAAAAATATATGTCTTTAGAAATATTCTTTTGGGAAAAATAAATGAAAGCTTTGAAAATTTGTTTGATGATATCAATTTTTCAAAGCATGCAGGCATTGAATCAAAACTTACCGATTCGGTTTTTAAAAACCAACTTCTTCTTGAGAAACATATTTCAATAACTTTGATATCGACTTACTTTTGTAAATCAATATGTGAGCATAAAATAAATGAATGTGTACTTGGCGCATTTAGTGACCCTGAAGTTAGAAAGGAAATCATTAATCCTAGTGCTAAACTATATCCTCTAAAGAATGCATCTTTAGAAATTCAGAAGTTAAATGAAATTAAAAAAACCAAATTGAACGATGCTTTACTTGAGGTTCATCACGGCGAATTTCTAGTGAAGAATGAAGTTAAAGATGCTGTCAAAAATATACAATTACAATTAAATGAAATCATTGCTTTCTTCGTGATTATGTCTATTTTGAAGCTGGTACAGGTGGATGTGCTAAAAACCGAACAGCAAGTAAATAAAATGGTACTTTTTTACAAGGATTTTTTTGATGTGCATCTTAATTGGATATACGAAAAAATTAAACTTTGCCATAAAATTGCAAACGTTGGTCATAGGTGCAAAGAATTATCATTTACAAAAAACCTTCAAAGTGAAATTTGGGCTAAACAAAATGCAGAATTATCAAAAGTTAAGGATCATCTCTTACAAAGAAAGAAAATCTTCAGGTCAATAAAAAACATCTTTATCAAGCTCTCACAGAAGCATGGTGTGCAATTAGAGAATGATAATGAAAAGAAATATTTAGATGAACTATGTTCTTTGCATATGTTCCTTCTCGCTAAAAAATCAATTAGATTAATTAATCAAAGAATAGAGCTTGAAAATTTTTGCGACAGTTATTATTCAAATGTCGTTTCGTTGATTTTTGAAGATACAAAACTCCAGAAAGATGATGGGTTTTCTCAAAGCATAGAAGCTATATCTAGTAGATTAAATAATTTAAAATCGAGGGAAAACTCAACTGATATAGAGATAAAGGCAGTTTCAAAAGATTTACATACACTGGTAAATCAGCTTTTCGAGGAAATTAGGAAACAAGCGGCAAGTTTGAAATTATTAAATCCCTCGAGCAATGTCGAACGCCAACAACAAAAATACTTATCCACATTGCTTGATAAAATGTGTTTGGAATTATATCGCAGCCTAAAATGAATTATATGAATGACGATAGGTCATTCTGATTTTCCTTATTTATGTTGAACAATCCTAGTCATTCCATGGTCACACCAATAAGTCACCTTATATATTGGGTTGTGATTTATGCGGTTCAATCAAGAAGATTTAAGAAGGGGAAATGTTAGTCAAGAAAGGATGAAAGAGGTTGTTCTACAGACATTGCATAAGCTTGATCACAATAAGAGCAGCCCAGAAAATTTGCAAAGAATTGGTGCAAAATTGCTCAATGATGTAGAAAAAGTTTTCCTATTCAAAAAATCAGAAGGTAACGAAAAAGAAGATTTGGAAAAGTTTAATTACGAATTCAACTTAAGCAATCTGAGCTTTTTTGACAAATTAGTTAAGGCTAATCTTGAGTTAATAAAAGTCGAAAGAATAGTTGAATTTGTGAGGCAGCAAGAGTTGCAAAAAGTTATTCAAGATCAAATATTAGATTTAAAGCTGCAAAATGAGCAAAAAAGAATCAGTGATAACGATTTTCAGGCTAGAATAGCACAGTTGAATTCAGACATGATTCAACAAATGCTGAAGCAGAGAGCTGAGTCTTTAGGCAGAATCCAAGATCTGATGGATCATCGAAATCAATTAATAGAATCGATACATGAGCGTCAAAAGGCAATTCAAGCCTCTAGAACTATTCACCAAGCAGAAGCATTAAAGTATGTTGATCAGGTTAAAGTGGGCAATGTTGATACCTTCGAAGGCATGACACAGCCAAATAAGGAAAAATTTGTTAATGGCTATTTTGCTTTAGATGAGATTAGAACTCGTAAATTGACCGAGATTGATATGGAAATTAAAGCAGAAATGGATGCAATGGGGAAAAATAATTCTGAGTCAAAAAAATCTTCTGGGCTTGTTCAGCAATTTCAACAAAAAACCTCAAAATCATGGTCTCGAATTGAGCAATTAAGACAAGAAAGGGATAACGTTGAAAATCAATTTAAACAGAATGTTTTACGTTTGGGTGATGAAACAGGCCATGAGCACATTAACAGCAGTGTTAGTGAAGAAGAGTCTTCGGAACATTTAGAAGCTTTTGAGAATCAAGATAATATTAGGGCTGAAATTGATGCGCATAAGGCAGTTACTAGAGAGCAGGTAAAAGAGATAATTTCAACTAGTAAAGAAATCAACAAAGCTAACAAAGAAATTTTAGAAGAAATAGAAGCTTTTAAAAAAAGCGATAAAGAAGTTATTGCTGCATTAAATGATACCCAGAATAACTTCAGTTTAGAAGAAATACATGCATTATCTCGCGAGATAGATACACTCAGCTCAACTATAAATGATATTCGCTCAGAGTTTTCTGCTACTGAAATTCTAGAAGAGATTAAAGGTGACTTCTTAGATTTAAGCGATTTAAGTGAACTAGGTAGACTAGATATTAACGATTGTAACCTTGATGAGCTTGATTTTGATAGCCTAGAATTAAATGATTTGGATTTTGAAGATCTTGATTTTTCTGGTGCTGAGGTTGGCTCGAAAATAACAGGACAGATTCAAGAAAGTGAGGCGACTACTAATAAATTATAAAATGTATATACATCAGAATAATTGACAATCCTATTCATTTAGGACTATCATCTTAGCCTTTCGGCTAACAGATAAATTAAGGTTGTAATAATGAGCGCTAAAGGACCAATTACAGATTTTACAGATGATGAAAAGCTTGAATTTAAACCAATTTTTATTAAATACATAAACAAAGAATATGGGCCTAAAGAGATTTTGCAGGCACTTGGCAATGATAAAATAAAAGCTCAAAGATTCAAAAAGTATGCTGATATAATGGTTCCATTATTACGTGGCATGCAATCTGAACAGCGAGTTGATGATCTTAGTAAAAAAAGAGATTTATTAATTCAGCAGAATCAGTCGCGTGAAGCTGAAATTGCCGCATCCAGAGACCAATCCGCTGCTGCAGCCTCAATGCATGTTGGCGATGTTCGAGTAACACAATCTTATAAGATATAATTGCTGAAAATAATTCTCCCTTAACATATCTCAAAGTTAAGGGAGTTTCTCTAAACATTGTGGTTGCATCAATATCTGACGCTTCAACGATATTAAAGTCTTAATTTCAAAACAGCCACAGTTGCTTTCCAAGATATAGACTCCAAAAAACAGCACAGCTGCTTATATTTGATTACTGTTTAATCCTGACATTCTGTTCTTTTCATTTATCGGTTTTACAGTTTTGCATTATCAAGCTGATGATTCGTGCAAATACCCTGATAAAATGAATATATTTATTATAAAATCGATTGCCATCGAAAGTTTATTCACTATAATGCACTTCGCATCAGGGAATATAAGGAGCAGTCGATGCCACACCTCACAAAGGGCAATGGAAATAAGTTTGCCACGTTACATGAACACATCTCTTCGCTAAATCGCTTTCGATCTCGCATGCCTTCTTAAAATCTGCATTAAGCGTTGTACAAAACGGAACTGTTTACAGGAGTAAGTTCTATGAAAGATTTTCTATCTGGATCGTTACAGGATGATGAGCCACAGTGGCGGCCGTTGCATCAAGCTGTTTACGATGGTGATACTCAGAAAGTAGCGACTTTGCTCTCAGAAGGGGCTAATTGGCGTGAAAGTTTATTGTTGAAACCTGAATCTGCTAGAAAACCAAGAGGAAAACAACGCTTTACGTCTTCTATGAATGCCCTAGAAGTGGCAGTTGTTGTGCAGAGCCCAGAATCTGTCGCGATTATTTTATCGTATGCGGCTTTAATAATTGATGATGAGCGTGTTCTAGAAGCGTTTGATAAATCAAAGGGATTTTATAGTTTTAATGTGCAATTAGCATTTTTACCTTTTGGGCACACTAATATCTCTGAATCGATAGAGCACGATGTTATCGCATTGTCTAAAACCGCTTGTGAAGCGATTACGGAAGTCAATCGTCAGAAACTAAGCTCTACCCTGAAAAAAACTGAATTATGTTTACAAGTTTCAGGAAAAACCAATCCATTGCATCATGCTTTACGAGAAGGTAAGTATGGCTTTTTCAAAGCAGTTTACTATGAATTTATTACTGACAAGATTGCTAATGAGGTCGACAGGCCACTCAGTAATGCTGAAAAACAGCAATGTATTGAGCATGGAAGAAAGCAACTAGAAGAATTAGGCTCTCATATATACGATGAATATCAGCGACCATTTAGCTTTCGTTTAGAAAGAGAAGATAAAAAGGCAGCACTTGATCGTGAATTTGTAGCTGCTAAAAGTTTGTTTGAACGTTATAAATTATTTAACAGAATGAGCCTTTATCAAGCACAGCGGATGCAGATAGCGATTGCTGATCAATGGCATCTCAAAATGGTTCATTCAGCAAAAATTCAAAATAATCCCATTTCAAAAGTAGGGCAGTATGCCTTAGCTGTTATTCGACCGATTAGTATCATCGCAACCGCAGGTGTGCAGCGTTATGCGCTACATTTTGCATGGACGCAAGGGATGTCTTATACCAAACAATATGTGATGAAGAAACTGAATGAAGTACACCCCTACGCATCTTATGCATCCTATGCGCTTGATAATTTTTTAACCTATTGTTTAGTGCCAGAATACTATATTGCTTCAACAGTGTTGGGTTCTGGTGTTTATTATGGATTCAAGGATAGTGGAAATGATACTGCAGAGGCCGTTGCCCAGCTTATTGTAGATGGTGTTGCGTATTCAGCAACAATTGGTAGTAAATCAAGTTATGAAGTGGATGATCGCTATCAATATCATTTAAATAATAATCTCACCGCTGTCTTTGGTGAACAAGCAGCCAGCATGATAACGCCCGTCTTAGCAGGCGTGGATTCCTTTTCAAATCAAGCTAATCGCGCTATTAATGGAACCGTAACATCAATTGGCAACTATTTTAGCCAGAGTACTGTGGCGCAACTGACGGAGCTTGTGAGTTTACCTGAATATGTTTCAAGTTTAGCGAGTTATGCTAAAACTGGCATTGACGGCGTGCGCTCGTTACAAGAAAGCTGGTTGCAAGTAGAGCAAAGAATATTAAATGAATTTGAAGCACCGCTTATTAGCGCGATGAGCGATTCGAAATTTAAGCAAAACCGTTTGCATGCTTTAGCCCTATTTGAATCACATCGTTTGTTAGCACAACTCGGCGAAACAAATCAGCAATTTGAACAGATAAAATCAGAATTAGAAGCAAAACCTACTGACTTACAAGCAGCAGAAGCGGCATTGGCAAAGCAAAAAGTAGAGGTTGATACGGCAGTTGCAGAAGCTGAGCGTTTATTTAAACTCACAGAGGGTTATGCCTATCATGAAAAATGGCGAGATATTTATTCTGATCTCAAATTACATGAATATCAACCGCATGCTAACCCTGCGGCAATTGACGCTTTACGTGCAAAGGAGCAGAGTGCATTAGCAGAGTCACGATTCTACAATAATGACATTGTGAATCAGGTCAATGAATTGTGGGCGAAAGATTTAGATGAGTTGATAAAGCTACATCATCCTAATTTT
>CAZCXZ010000084.1:0-15493 GCA_964502705.1 Uncultured Candidatus Berkiella sp.
GATCTTGGGTATACAAGAAACGGTATAGATCTAACATCGCTCCTAAATAGCGCATCACAATGTCATTAGAGGCTGTTTCTAAGTGTTGATAGAAGATACGCTCCATCAGCTGGCTTGAATATGAGGCAATCACTTCCTCAGACTGCCCATGCAAAATGCTTTGCTTCACTTGCTGCATAAACAATTCATATTCTTTAGGGTGGTGCTTAGCAATCATACTAAACAGTGGAACGCTGGTTAATTTTCGTTCAAATTGCCAAGCCAACACATGAGGGTATAAGTAGTGTTTAGAAAGCTCGGCGGCTCCAAGAGCACCAGCGATTGCAAGGACTGCAAAAAGGAATTTAAGCCATTTTTTGGTTAGCAAAAATACCGGAATAAGAAAAATGATACCCACGAGGATACCAATCAGGGCGCTGATCCATTCCATGGTTAATTAGTCCTTTTACAAGCTTTCCCTACTATAGCGCCATTAGGGCAAGCATGTCTAACCTCTTTGACTTGAGGATGGGCCTCGCTTTTGGGGCTGACTAAGTTCTGAACGCACGTGCTGACGGATATCACTCAGCAGTTCATCTCGCTTACCAGACAGATCACTATTCATAACCATTCCATGATTAATCTCTTTCATTTTATTGTTTGCTTCTCTCATGACGCTTTGCAGTTTTTTACCAATATCTTCCTTACCTTCTGGTGATGTGAGATCTGATTTTTCTATCACTGCTTTTGCCTTCACCAGCGCTGTCTTTTCAACTTGTATCAATCTGATTTCTTGTGTATCAGATTTATCCACTTCGCGCCCAGCTTTTTCCACTTCCTTTAATAAAGCATTGATATCTTCTAAGTATTTGCTCACAGCAGGATCTGACGGAGTTTTCTGCCTTTGCTGCATCAACAATGGGGTTATGGTTGGCGGTTTTGTTGATTCAATTAACAACGGATTACTCGTGACATCAACCGTTGGGACCTTGGGCTGAACCGTCTTCTTAGGCGTAGATTGTGGTTGTACGCGCATCGTTGATTCTAATTCACTTAATAAGACATTATCTTGTTTGGTTTTTTCTTTCGACACCGTTTCTTTTCTTTCTATAACTGCATTTTGAATAGATCCAACAATATCTTTACGACCCGATACTTCTGCGATCTCTATGACACTGCGTTCAGGTGGCGTTTTCCATTGGCTCAAGCCTTTACCTTCAACAAGTCCTTTAACGGTATCAGTAAGTCGCGTAAAGAAACTGCGTTTATAATCTGTTGTTTTCAGATCAGGATTGGCACCCGCTTTAACTAATTCTGGGATCATGTCATCTTTTCCCAGTTTTTGTGCCAACTGCAATAAAGTCAAACCCTCTACATTTTTGTTGTTGATATTGGTTTGATTTAGCACTGAAGCATCTTTAGGTAGATTTAGCATGTCATTAGTCAACAATGCATGTAGAGGACTTGGTTTCTTTAACAAAGCGGAATACTTCTCGGTTCCTTCAGGAATAAGTCCGCCATGAAAATATTGTTTTCTATATTCAGCACCAGATTCTTTCAGTAACTCAAACATTTCTTGATAGTTTTCTCTTGTTACCGTGTTACGATTATCAATTGGTCCTTGTAATTTTTTATACAATTCAAAAATTTCAGCGGGGGTTCCTTGTCCGACCATGTTAAGGCCTGATACACCTGTGCCCATCTGAATTGCTTGGGTACTCGTATTAACAGTCGCATCAAATAGTTTTTTAATCGCAGCAAGTTTCTCGTCTTCTGACGTCAAACTTTCAATTCGTTTAAGTTCATCATCGAATTGAAAATATTCATCAGAATAAACTTTTTGAGCGCCAAGGCGCATCACGGCATATTGCTCAGGGTCATTTAAGTTTGGCTCCACATCAACCGTGTTCGAATAGCTCACCAACTCGTTATATTGTGCATCTGTATACTTTCCTGAAATGCGGGCAGCTTCTAGTAACGTATGACCGTTCTTATCTTGCGCTACGCCAATCTCAGAAATAAACGCTTTAGCTTGCTCAACACTTAGATTTAGTTCTGAAAAACTCACCGTTTTGAGCTTGCCCACGACTTGGTCTTTTGATTCTCGGAGTAACGTCGAAAAATGATCTTGTTGCGCTGCTTTCATGGTTTCGTTACTTGGTGCTGTCAATTGATAAAAAGCACTTTTTACCATTGCTGTATTTGAATCCAATTTCAATATATCTGGTATATCCGTATAATCGACATCAAATAATTTATTGACAGCTTCAACATTCTTTACCTTATTAAACAAGGTCTCTTCTGGCATCAGTTCATCAAATATTTTTCTCGCAACTTCATCACCATTCAGTTTAAAATAAGGCACTCTTTTGGGATCGCCATCGGATACTGAAATGCATCGTTGAAACAATTCTTCGCGCTTATTAGCAACCAGCTCTCTAATTTGCTGATCATTCAAGTTATCCTTTTTAGCTTGTTTTGCTACTTCCTGTATCAATTCATTAGGACTATATTTGTCCATCAAAAATTTACCAATGTTCTTTTTATAATATTCTTGAACATAATCAAGAACGGTTTCATTTTCAGCTTTTTCACGTGTTGCTATATTAACTTTCAAAATAAGATCTTTGAAGATTTGCGCTTTGCCTTTGGCTTTTTCAACCTCGTCGCTATTAGGCTGCAAATTAAGTTTCTTCTCATGGTCAAACTGCGCTAATGAAAATATTTTCATCCTATAGCCATTTATCACATCTACTTGAAACCTCTGAATATCTTCTTCAGTAAATTCAGGTTCATCTGTGTTACCTTTTTTTCTAGATCGAATCGTATCCCAAAACACTTCCCATTGTGGATCTTCCACCAAAGTCTTTTTTAAATTATCAAATTCTTCTCCAATTTTAGTGAGTAATTCTTCCGTCAGTGGCGGCGGATTAAACCCAGTTATCATTTCATTAAATCGTTTTAAAAATGCAGCATCTGCTGTAATTTTATTGGATTCTTCCTTTAAGACGTCATTAAATATGCGTGCCCTTTGCCCTGCTTCATTCTGATCGGTCCCCCATACGGCATCGCCTTTCTTTGCGCTAATGGCAAATAAAATCGTAATGGGTGAGACCTTGTCATTTACCCCAGTTGTACTCATGGCGCTAACCTCCAAGCAGTTGCACGCAATTTGCATTATCTAAATCTAAACATGTGACTGATGGCCTTTGGGCAAAGTTCCTAAATGTAGGTCAATTCATATGTGTACAGGCACGATAAATGCTGTATCGTTTAATTGGTTAGTTTAAAAACTTTTCATGCGAGTTGCCTTCTTATCAGAAAGCGAGATAAAATATATTCCGAATTTCCCTTATTTTTAAGAATTTATGCAGCCTGATGAAACACCTTCGTTAAATATTTTATCTTCTATTCCAGAAGAGTTATCGACTAACTTATCCCAATTGGGTGGTTGTGAAGTGAACGCCGTATTAATCGGCAATGAAATTAATCTAAAAGCACTCACCAATCGTACATCACCGCGCAAAGAGTCCGTGTTAATCCAATTAGCCGAACAAAGCGTCGCGTTGATATACCCGTTTGGCGCCATTGTGTTTTTTAATGCAACCACTTCTGCAACGGTTGAATTAATTACCCGCTGCCAGCGTTATGCAACCCAATTAATCTCGACGCCTGAAACTGAACAGTTCTCCGTGATTATTCAGCCCGATCAGCCTGAAGGGATTGTTAAAAACAAAGTATCCATTAAACGCGTCAGCAAGGCACATTTAGAAATTATTGCCGATGCGCTGGCTAAGAGCGTGGTCATTGAATATCACGAGAATCGCATTGGCTCGATTTTTGATAAAATTGAACCCATCGCTAAAAGCTTAAAAGAGCGCGGCAAATTAGGTTATCGCACCAACGATTTACTAAAGCATATTGGCGCAAGTCTTGTGATGGCGCAGGAAATGGTCGGCAAGATTGAGGTAACTGAAAAACCCCTGATTTTGTGGGAGCACAGCGAGCTTGAGCCTTTGCATGCACAATTGGTCGAAGATTTAGAAATCATTGAGCGTCAAAGCAGCTTAGAGCGCAAATTAGAGCTGATTTCACATACGGCGCAAACCTCACTCGAGGTATTGCAACAACATCAAAGTCACCGTTTAGAGTGGTACATTATCATTCTGATCGGCATTGAGATCATCTTGCATCTGTATCAGATGTTCTTTAGTTCGCCTATCTAAGTAATCTTATTATTGTATCAAACTGTCATTTTTTGACAGTTTGATACAATAAAGAAATGGATTCCATATTTATCCTATTCAATCGCTTTTTTAGCAACATCACCTAATCTGCTATCTAATAGATAAATTGATACAAAAACCGTTAAATTGACTGCAATACCAATTATTGCACCATTCAGCGTGGTTTCACCCATTGCAAGCAACCACCAACACGTTGCGGTAATGCCTGAGATACATCCCCACCAAAACGCTTTGCTCGAAGCACGGTATCCTAAAATACCTGCTACCAAGGGCACTAAAATAAAGGGCGTCCAGAAATTATAAGCCACTAATAAAATATCAAGCGCACTTTTGGTCGTCAGTGCAAATAAAGCACCCATGGCCCCCACGATCACGGTTACTGTACGTGACCAGAATAATTCCGCTTTTGATGTCAACGAGCTGCGCGATAATGGCTTTAACACATCATGGGTAATTGAGATGGCCGCCGCATTTAAAAATGAATCCGCGGATGACATTACAACCGCCATCATCCCTGCGATAGCTAACCCTTTTAGACCGACTGGCATCACCGTGTTGATCACATAAGGGAGAGCAAGGTTGGGATCAAGTTGCGGGCTCAACGTTACGGCAGTTAAGCCAATGAATCCTATCAACAAAAAGAAGGGGATAGATAACAAGCCACTCCACAATGTACCTTTAGCCGTTTCTTTAAAATTGCGACCGATTAATAAGCGTTGCACATAGGGCGGCACCAAGGTTTCACCAAAGAAGAAATTTAAAAATAAACCGATGACAGTCAACACGGATAATGAACCAAACAACGAGACATGGTCAGCTGGCACGGCATTTATTACCGTCGAAAAGCCGCCAGCCTGTTTGAGTCCGAAAAACAAAACCAGAGGCAAGGCAACAATCAGCACACAAAAATGGATCACATCATTCGCAACAACGGATTTCATACCACCCATAGCAGCATAAATCACCACGATAACGGTGCCCACTAGAATGCCAATACTGGCATCAGCTCCGGTTAAGACATTCAGAATGTAACCAAAGGCTGCAAATTGAGCGCCAGCAATGCCCGCGCAGACGATGCCAGATGCGATGCCTGTGAGGATCTTACAGTAGCGTCCATAAAGCTGCCCCATGATGTCACCCACTGAGATAGCATTTTTAAACGGCACCATGCGGGGTGCGATGACTGTCGCCACGAGGATCTCTTTAGCACTAAAGCCCCAGAGTGCTACCACATAGACCAGCCCCATGGTAAAGACTTTTTCTGCTAGACCTGAAGTGAAGCCGCCACCTATAAAAGAGGAAGACAAAGTAGCGAAGATGACCGCTGCGGAATAGCTGCGGTTACCCGTTGAAAAGTCATCTAAATTTTTAACCGACCTACTGACCCAAATCCCAACAACTAATATCACAACGAAGTAGGCGCACATGATGGCGATATCTAACATCGTTTTCGGCTCCATTTTGCCAATAGGGTGTGTTATTTGAGAATAACCGTGCCCGCCCCCTCTGACAAACTTTTCAGTAACAATCAAGTCTTTACTTTTATAAAATTTTTGGATCAACAGGAAAGTTGTGCACAGGTATTTTAGTTAATAAACCAATAAATCAGCACAAACATTTTTTTTACCACCCACCCGCTTGACTTTGGTAACATATTGATTTTAAAAGAATTTTACTTATTATTACCTGCTTGACCAACTTGTAAAAAAATCGTAGCCAAATTTTCGAATTCTTTTGCAACAATTCATCCACAAAGTTATCCACAGATTTAGGAGGGCATAAATTTAGTGATCGCTGCCTAAATAATGTCACTTAAAGAGAAGATAATTAACGATTTAAGTACTTTTCCCAAGGATAAGTCTTATCTCCAACCGCAAGAAAGTGCGGCTGTTCTAAAATGCCCGCACGATTGTAAGTCAGTGGTTGACCATCGAATGAAAAGACAGCGCCACCCGCTTCTTCCAAGATACATTGACCTGCTGCGTTATCCCATTCAGAAGTTGGACTTAGTCTTAAAAAGAGATCAGCTTGACCACTTGCCAGGGTACAAAACTTTAAAGCACTACCTTGAGAGAGCAAGGTTGTTGGACCAAGACGCGCCAGAGTTGGCTGCAAATAATCTAGCCCATGATGTCGACTTACCAACACGCGTAATGGTTGCAAGGGAGGCGTCTTTGAAAGCAGTCTCGTGCGCTCACCTTCACTATCGCATAGATAAGCACCGCCTCCACGCCAAGCGAGATAGCCAATATGCTGCGCTGGCACATAAACCACACCAATTACCGGCTGATGCTGGCTAATAAGCGAAATGTTAACCGTAAACTCATCATTACGGGCTAAATATTCCTTGGTGCCATCTAAAGGATCGACACACCAATAGCGAGCCCACTTTTGACGTTCTAAAAATGGTATCTGCCGGCCCTCTTCAGAAAGCAACGGTGCAGGACCCTGATGATCTAACTCAAAATCGGCCAAACCGCTTGCAATAATGTCATGCGCTGCCTGATCGGCGATCGTAATAGGCGAGCTATCGGCTTTATAATTTGGCGCAACCTGCACATCACTTTGATAGTGTTCTAAGATCTTTTCGCCCGCACTTTTGGCAAGCTGATAAGCATAGTTTGTCCAGATTGCTAAATCGGTCATATCAATTGGCAGCTCACCTTCATTTTGCATTAAAGGCCATCATATGTGTTTGGGTTACACCCCGTCTAGATGCACCAAGCTTTTTTAAAGAAGGCTCGCATTTTTTCTAATACGGTAATGCGATTTTCTGCTTTGCGAAAACCATGTTGCTCACCTTTAAAAATATAAAGCTCTGTGAGGATGCCCTTTTTTTGCAAAGCATCAACCATTTTTGCTGCTTGATCAACTGGAACAATTTTATCTTCATCCCCTTGAAAGAAAATCACAGGCATTGACAGTTTGTCGACATGATACAAAGGTGAGCGTTCTAAATAGATATCGCGCGCCGATGGATAAGGTCCAATTAATCGATCTAAATAGCGCGCTTCAAACTTGTGCGTATCCTTGGCTAATGCTTCGCAATCACTCACACCATAAAGGCTCGCTCCTACATGAAACGTGTTAGTGAAAGCCAGCGCTGCCAAGGTAGTGTAACCACCGGCACTACCCCCTGTGATAGCAAGTCGGTTGCTATCGACCGAATTTCTACTCGCTAAGTACAATGCAGCACCTTCGCAATCTTGTACGTCATAAATGCCCCATTGTTGCTCTAAGCTTTTACGATAAGCACGACCAT
The DNA here is from genome assembly GCA_964502705.1 of Uncultured Candidatus Berkiella sp. Classification (GTDB taxonomy): domain Bacteria; phylum Pseudomonadota; class Gammaproteobacteria; order Berkiellales; family Berkiellaceae; genus Berkiella. The sequence goes on from CAZCXZ010000084.1 coordinate 7,489, forward strand.
ATCCCGTGCTACCCGCATAATTGACGTCAACAACCGCAAAACCACGACTCGTCCAATACTGAATATCAAGGTTAAAGTCAGCACCACAATTGGCAGTAGGCCCACCATGGCTCTTTACAATTAATGGCGGTAATCCCGTTGCAGCGCTGTAATCTTGATTATGCGGCGCATAAAAATAACCATGTGATTTCCTGCCATTTTTACTTTCATAAGTAATATGTTCTGGTTTACTCAAATAACCTTCGTTAATTTCAAAAGGGGAATTTTTACGTAAAATATGACATTTTTTGAGATTTTCTAAACGAACCATTGCCGTGGGTTTTAAAGCATTCCCTCCCACAAAAGCAATCGTGTTTTCATTTATACGTAGCTGTGAAAAGCTGGTAAATGGCAATTCGATTGGCGTCCCTTTGCCATTTTCATAGTAAAACAATCGACTTTTACCTTCGCTAAAATAGGTGCACACTATTCCTGCTTGGTAAAAACCCCACGTAGATGAGCCAAAATTCCAAAGCGGACGACCGATTTCGCTGTCAACAGAGAATAGCGAATGTAATCCCGTGTCTGTTACTTGATAAAGGTTCCACCAATTATTTTTGTCACTGACCACCAGCAATTGATTATCCATTCCCCATTGCGGTTGAAAAAAGGCTTGTTCTTCAACGGTGGCATCAATTCTTTTCAGATTTTGTAGCCCTTCTTTTGTAACATCGGCAACCCATAACTGTGTATTGTCCCAAGGCATATTAGGGTGATTCCAACAAATCCAAGCCAATTTTTTTGCGTCATGGCTCAAAGCAGGAGAAGAATAGAAATCATATCCTTGTGCTAAGGTCGTTGTTTCACCGGTTTCTAAATTGATAAGTGCTAAAAAATTATCTGGCTCGTGAATATTTTTGAGATGGGATTCTGCTACAGCAATCAGCCCATAGGGCGATATTTTAAAGTCAGCAAAACGCAATCCAGGTTGCGTCAGCGCTTCTGGGGACTCCCCCAAACGCATGCGATACAGGCGCTGATCGGCATAATGAACAAAATAAACGACCCCCCGAACAACGGTAAACGCAGCGCCACCATATTCATGTACGCGAGTTCTTGCATTGAAATCTTTCGGTAAAATATCTTCTGGCTCGCCATTGGATTGCTTCACAATTACATAGCGTCCACCTTCACTGGGGCGCATTTCAGACCAATAGATATCATCACCATCCATCACAACATCTTGAAATGAAACAATCGCACTGGATGCCATTTCGGCACTGATGGGTGAGTTCCAGGTTCCATAAGGGGCAATGTCCATGTGCACACTCCGAGGTTGCGAGACTAAAATAGAAAAGCTCTAAGAACTGTATACAAAAAAAAGCCCCAAGAACAGGGGCTTTTTAATGATGTGGGCTATTTAGTGAATATGTGGCGAATGGTGCTTTCTTTCAGTAGGTGGCTGCTGCTTATGTCTAGCAGCCTCTGCTTTATGCTTGCTCGCTTCTTTATGCTGTGTTGTGATTGGTGAACCCTGCTGAGTTGCTTTACTTGCATCAGAACGATCTGCCGTTAGTTTATAAATCGTTTCTTCTAAATGTGCAATTCGCTCTTGAAGTTCATGGGTATGCTCATGTTCATGCGCAGGCTCTGCCATGCCATTACCATCTGGCCCAATCACGTCATAACGATTATCAGCAGGCACTTTATCATAGAGTTTGCGATTGGTTTCTCTGTCTCGCTGATACAATTTATCAAGATCAGCTTGATTTTTTGCTTCTTCGTAACCTGCTAGCGCTTTACGCATAGGGGTTTTTAAATTAGTGCTACGTGGCTTAGGGTCAAATAATTCATTGATATAAAAGCCCAACTCTCGTACACAAGCATCGATTGCGCTCAATATACGCCAACCGGTTTTATCATCACCTGCATATTCTTGTTTATCAGCCCAATCCGTGAACCAGCCGACTAGCGATGAAAAATAACCTTTGTAAGGTGCGCGTTTCTTATTATTTTGATCTTCAGCTAAGCCGCGAAAAGTTGGCTTATCAAATAAAACTGGACATACTTTAAAATCGATAGCGTCGATAAGATCCATACCACGACCCATGTCGACAACTTTTAACGCTGCGTCGTATTCATAGGATCGCTTAATGGCACGTTGTAATAATAAGAAGAATTGTAAAGGCCAAACTAAAAAGCCCACGACTCGATAAAATAAATTCCCTTCGCGTGCATTTTCTAAGGTATTGATTAAATCTAAACCCATACCGGCGATAGTGCCACCGATGCTACGACGATGGTAAATCTTGACCATTTCCATCGCGACCAATGCAGCCATATGGCGCTGGTTCAAACGCGTGTCATGAGAATTGAGCGCGCCTGATGAGAACATCAATGCAGCTTTGCCTGGGTTACGACCTTCTACGGTGACAATTTTAAAATGGTGGTCAGTGAAGGTGAGTAGTCTTGGCATCGGAATATCAACATGCTGATCGCCATAGACATTTTTAAAATGGGCGTTTACTTCACAACGAACTTGATCAACCAGTTTACGAAGATCGGTAGGGTTGTGCTCATCGAATTTAAAATTTTCTCGCACTTCTCGTGTCGAGAACATAAAGGTGTTAATTTCACGGCTAAACCAAAAGTTCACCGCCGTCATACCAATCACAGCAAGCGTAGTTTTAACAAAGAGAGGTAAAAACGAAGCAGTAAAAGCCAGGCCAAATGACCAGAACCACAACCCGCCTGCTATGGCAGCAGACATCAGCAGCAGCGCAAACATGGTGCTGATATTCGGTAATAGTCCTCTCAAAATAGGATGTTTGCTTGTACTCGATTGAGCTAACCAGCCAAAATTTAACATAAGTTCACCTTGTAGTGTTAAACGCTAAAACACAACACGGGGTATCCATTAGGATTGATAATGTTTACCCAATGCAAAAAACGTCTCAGGTGCTCTTCCATTAAGCTTTGCGTGGTCTGCAAGTTTTTGCTGCAAGCCAGCTTGATCCAAAAATTGAAATACCGTTTGGATCTGTTGCGTGACCATGGGTTTAGCATGCTCTCGCTCTTGTATCCAAACACCCCACGTGATGTCTTTGCCGTCGTGCTGAATTTGCGCACCACGATTGGTCATTTCAAAGACACCGCCCTTTTGTGGGACAAGATAAGTCGCGCCTGTTAAGTTTTGCGGGAAATTCGCAACAGGGAAATCGATAATTTGTGAGGCATAACGCTTTTTGAGTTTGTCATAAATGCGCTTTTGCGCTTTGGTTCGACCGCCATCATGATTAGGAGTATCTTGATAAACTACCAGCAAGATGCCACCTTTTTCTAAATAGCTGCGCAATGTTTTTGAACGCTGTGATGCGATATTTAAACGCGTGGTATCTTTATCGTTGGCGACGTCACTTGAAACCAATTGCTTATCAAGGCCACCTTCTGTCACTAGCGGTGTCGCTATCGCGTGTGTATGCATAACCCACAATGGAACAATCGCCTTAGGATCACCTTTGTCGATACTTTCAACGATACGATTTTCAATATGGCATTGCAGAGCGCTAAACGGTGTACGAACTTCTTTATCGGTTTTGCCGACACGGGTTGCATAACCATTCACGATCACTTCTTGCCAAAGCGTTTGTGCAGTTTGATTAAGCGTAGGATCACTGATACCGGTTTTTTCGTCATGAAGATCGCTTGCGATGGCTGGCTGTAGGCGATAAAAAAGGGCAGCCTTGGCACATCCGCAACCGTGACTATACGCATTAGAAAGCCATCCTATTAGGAATAGGCTAAGTAATGTCGTCAAAATAAGGCGTGTTTTTGGGCAACTTTTATATAAGTTATTCATCTGAAATATACTTGGTTACCAAAAGTGCCCCATTCTATGCCAAATACGGTAATTATTCCTACTTTATTTTTATTCAATTAGCCTATAAAGGGATAATATTGAATCCACGATGGGCGCCTTGCTTTGATGCTTCAGGCTTAGCACGGGTATGGGTGCAATATATTTTTTTAAATAGTTTACGGTGTCGTTAAAGCCTACTGTACTACCCAATGTTTCATTGACTACTACAGCACGCACTGTCACATTTTGCATGGTAAGGACTTTAAGCGCGGTTAAGGTATGACTTAAACTTCCTAGATAAGAGCCAACCACTAATATGCAGGGATACTTTAAAGCGCACAGCCATTCAAGATTGGTAAATGCGCCATTAATGGGCGACATTAGTCCACCCACACCTTCAATTAAGTGCATTTTTCCTAGCTGTTGTGCCATTTGTGTCCGCTGATGGCAAAAATCGATCAGTGCATCTATATCAATTGCCTGTCCCTGTGCCAGAGCTGCCATATCGGGAGTCAGCGGCAAGGTATAGCGCCAAGGCGAAACAGCCGCAATATTCTCTTCATTAATCGGCAGATCAGACGCTGTTAATAATATTCCCGTATCAGAATTGGCAATATCAACAGACGCTGTCGGCCAACCTGATATCACTGGCTTGCTCGGTAAAAAGGCGATTTTTTGTTGATTCCCGAGCCTTAAAAGTTGAGCGCAGATAAATGATTTACCCAGTTCTGTGCCGGTTGCAGTTACGAAGATTCCTGTCATACTTTCGCTTTCTATCTATTGCAGGATGAGTTCATGACCACCAATGCTACTGTATGGTTACCTTATGCGCAAATGCAAACCACGTTGCCACCCTTTGAAGTTGCAAGCACAAAAGGATCGCGGCTGTATTTAAGCGACGGCCGAAGTTTAATTGATGGCGTTGCATCCTGGTGGACTGCCTGTCATGGCTACAATCATCCTCATATTGTAAAGGCGATTCAAGAACAGGCGGGCATTTTGCCACATGTGATGATGGGCGGTTTGATTCATCCGCAAGTAACCCGTTTAGCGCAGCGATTAGCCGCTTTATTGCCCGGTACCTTAGATTATGTTTTTTTTAGTGAATCCGGATCGGTTGCAGTCGAAATTGCCATGAAAATGGCTTTGCAATTTTGGATGCATCACAACTTGCCAAATAAGCATCGCTTTATTTGTTTTGAAAATGGCTATCATGGCGACACCTTTTTCACGATGTCTGTGTGCGACCCTTATCAGGGAATGCACCGCTTATTTCATCAAGTATTACCTAAGCAATTTGTGCAACCGCTACCCACCGATGCGCTCTTGGAATCATTTGAAAATTGGTTAAAGCAACATGCACATGAATGTGCTGGATTATTAATTGAGCCATTGGTACAAGGTGCAGGCGGGATGAAAATGCATTCGCCAGATACTTTACATGCGATCGTGAGGCTTTGCCAACACTATGATGTCTTAGTGATTGCTGATGAAATATTTACGGGTTTTGCGCGTACTGGAACGTTATTTGCGATTGAACAGGCCAATGTTATTCCGGATATTATTTGTTTGTCAAAAGCGCTAACAGGCGGCACACTTCCTCTAGCTGCCACCATCGCAAATCAGACGATTTACAATGCTTTTTTAAGTAACGATCAAGATAAAGCCCTCATGCATGGCACCACGTTTATGGGCAATGCATTAGGCTGTGCCGCAGCCAATGCATCGCTTGATTTATTTGAAAAAGAACCACGGCTTGCGCAAGTAGCACGTATTAATGCAATGCTTACTTCGGCATTTGCTACGTTAGAAAATGTAGCGGGTGTTAAAGCCGTGCGCACCAAAGGTGCAATCGGCGCAATTGAATTAGAGCGCGTGCTAACCCCGCCGGAAATGAATTGGTTTAAAGAACAATGCGTGAATGATGGCATTTGGTGCCGCCCAATACAAAACATGGTCTATACCACGCCTCCCCTGACGATTGAACAAGTTGAGTTATCAAGTCTTGCTGAGATTATCGTTAAGCAGGTTGTGGCATGGTCTACCCTTTTTTACCGTGCGTAGTATACTCTCGGTTCAAAATTTGTTGTCACCAGGAATTATTAGATGCTAGATATTGCAAAACGCATTGCTGAGGAATTAGCCGTTGCCCCAGAACAAACGAAGGCAGCGATCCAACTCTTGGATGAGGGAGCAACCGTCCCCTTTATCGCCAGATATCGAAAAGAAGTGACCAACGGTCTGGATGATACTCAACTGCGTAATTTGCAAGAACGTTTATTGTACTTACGGGAATTAGAAGAACGCCGTGACACTATTTTGAAAAGCATCACTGAACAAAATAAACTCACACCAGAATTGGCCGCACAAATCCATGAAGCAGACAGCAAAGTTCGATTAGAAGATCTTTATCGTCCTTACAAACCTAAACGCCGCACTAAAGGCCAAATCGCTATTGAAGCGGGGCTCTTAGGATTAGCAGATGCGTTGTTTGATAACCCAACATTATCTCCTGAGCAAACCGCAAACGCTTACATCAACGCAGACCTCGGCGTTAAAGATGTTAAAGAAGCGCTGGAAGGTGCTCGTTATATTCTCATGGAACGCTTTGCCGACGATGCAGAACTGATTGGCAAATGCCGCGCCTATTTAGAAGAGCACGCGCTATTACAGAGCAAACTCATTGAAGGTAAAGAAGCCGCTGCACAAAAATTCCTCGATTATTTTGCGCATTCAGAAGCTTGGAAAAAAACGCCTTCACATCGCGCTTTAGCAATGTTCCGCGGCAAACGCGAAGGCTTTTTGCAATTAGCCTTAATTTTACCCGAAGAAATCGAAAACGAAGGCGCCATTTGTGCTCCTCAGCAAATGGTGGCAAACCAATTTAAGATCATGGCCAAAGGGAGAGCTGCAGATACTTGGTTATTAGAAGTGGTGCGCTTTACCTGGCGTGTAAAAATTCAGACACATCTGGAAACCGAATTATTGACGGCACTGCGCGAAAGAGCTGAAGAAGAAGCGATTGGCGTATTCAAGCATAATTTGCACGATTTATTAATGGCGGCTCCTGCCGGTGCCAAAGCCACCTTAGGTCTTGATCCTGGTTTGCGTACCGGTGTGAAAGTTGCAGCAGTTGATGCTAACGGCAAATTGCTTGATACCGATACTATCTATCCGCATGTGCCACGACAAGCCTGGAAAGAATCCTTAGCTTCGATACATCGACTTATCACTAAGCACAATATTCAATTAGTCAGTATTGGTAATGGTACGGCTTCTCGTGAAACAGAAAAGCTAGTCGAAGATTATTGCAAATTATTCCCTGATCAAAAAATAACCAAGGTTGTCACCTCAGAGGCAGGTGCTTCCGTTTATTCTGCATCAGAGCTTGCAGCCAAGGAATTTCCTGATTTAGATGTCTCTTTACGAGGCGCCGTTTCGATTGCAAGACGTATTCAAGACCCACTTGCTGAACTCGTTAAAATCGAACCTAAAGCCATTGGCGTTGGTCAATATCAGCATGATGTGAATCAAACTAAATTAGCGCGCACATTAGATACGGTTGTTGAAGATGCGGTAAACGCTGTAGGTGTTGATCTCAATACGGCTTCTTTACCGCTACTGACCCATGTTGCAGGTCTCAATCAACAAATTGCTAGCAACATTATTCAATTCCGTGATGAAAAAGGCTCATTCCAAAATCGGGAACAATTAAAGAAAGTACCCCGCTTAGGTGATAAAGCATTTGAGCAAGCAGCAGGCTTCTTGCGCATTATGAATGGTGACAATCCACTTGATGCTTCTGCGGTTCATCCTGAATCATACCCCATAGTTGAAAATATCCTTTCAAAATCAGGCCGAGGTTTAGCAGATATTATTGGCAATAGTGCCTTCTTGCATACTTTGAATCCTAAAGAATTTGTCAATGATCAAATCGGTTTGCCTACCGTTGTTGATATTATAAAAGAATTAGAAAAACCAGGACGTGATCCGCGTGCGAGCTTTCGTACCGCGCAATTTCAAGAAGGTGTTGAAACACTTGATGACTTGAAACCCGGCATGATCTTAGAAGGTATCATAACCAACGTTGCGAACTTTGGTGCCTTTGTCGATATTGGTGTACATCAAGATGGGTTAGTACATATCTCTGCTCTGTCGACACAATTT
>CAZCXZ010000085.1:0-11466 GCA_964502705.1 Uncultured Candidatus Berkiella sp.
TGTAGGGGACGGCCACTGTGCCGTCCCTTGAAACAAGAAGGCCGACACAGAGGTCGGCCCCTACAGTAAGATGAGTAATTTACACTTCTTCTAAACGCTTGTATTTAATTCGATGAGGATTAATCGCATCTGTTCCAAGGCGCGCTAAGTGATCTTTTTCGTATTCACTATAACTACCTTCAAACCATTTGATTTGACTATCACCTTCGAATGAAATGATATGCGTTGCAATTCTGTCTAGGAACCAGCGATCATGCGAAATCACCATTACGCAGCCTGGGAAGCTAATCAGTGCTTCTTCAAGTGCACGCAAGGTTTCAACGTCTAAGTCGTTGGTTGGTTCGTCAAGCAGTAATACGTTGCCACCGGCTTTAATTAATTTTGCCAAGTGTACGCGGTTACGTTCACCGCCTGAGAGATTGCCAATTACTTTTTGCTGATCAGCGCCTTTAAAGTTAAAGCGGCCAACGTAAGCTCGTGAAGGGAAAGAATATTGACCAACGGTGATGTAGTCTTGACCACCATCAGACAATTCTTCCCAAACCGTTTTCTTGTCGTCCAAATTATCACGTGACTGATCAACATAGGACAGCTTCACGGTATCGCCTACGGTGATGGTACCTTCATCTGGTTCAACTAGCCCACACATCATTTTGAAGAAAGTGGTTTTACCAGCACCGTTGGGGCCAATAATGCCCACAATCGCACCACGTGGAATGTTCAGTGACAATTTATCGATAAGAACCTTCTCGCCGTAGGATTTAGAGATGGCATTCATCTGGATCACGTTTTCACCCAAACGAGGTCCTGGCGGAATATAAAGTTCTTGCGTTTCATTACGTTGTTGGAATTCTTTAGAGCTCAATTCCTCAAAGTTTGACAGACGCGCTTTGTTTTTCTTACGACGTCCAGAAGGATTGGTACGAACCCATTCCAATTCTGATTTAACAGCCCGTTGATGCGAAGCTTCTTGACGCTTTTCTTGTTCTAAGCGTTTCTCTTTCTGTTCAAGCCAGCTGCTATAATTTCCTTCATAGGGCAAACCGCGGCCTTTATCTAATTCTAATATCCAACCCGCAACATTATCTAAGAAGTAACGATCATGGGTAACGGCAATAACAGTACCTGGAAATTCTTGTAAATATTTTTCCATCCACGCGACACTTTCGGCGTCTAAATGGTTGGTTGGCTCATCGAGTAATAATACGTCAGGTGCTGAGAGCAGCAATTTGCACAGGGCAACGCGGCGCTTTTCACCACCAGAAAGGGTGGTGACATCGGCATCCCAAGAAGGCAAGCGTAAGGCATCGGCTGCGATATCTAATTTTCTATCAAGATTCCAACCGTCTTGCGCTTCAATTTGATCTTGGAGTCTAGCTTGTTCATCCAGGAGCGCTTGCATGGCATTATCATCCATTGGCTCGCCAAAAAGGCCGCTGATCTCATCAAAACGAATCAGTTTATCTTTAAGTTCGCGAACGCCATCTTCAACGTTTTCACGAACACTTTTATTAGGATCTAAGCGGGGTTCTTGTGGCAGGTAACCAAAACGCAATCCTTTCTGATAAGTTATCTCACCGACATATTCTTTATCTTCCCCGGCAATGATCCGTAAAAGCGAGGACTTACCCGAACCGTTAAGACCCAAAACACCAATTTTGGCACCGTAGAAAAAGGACAACGAGATGTCCTTTAGAATTTCTCGTTTAGGGGGGACGATTTTGCCGACTTCCAGCATTGAAAAGATGGTTTTATTGTTTGCCATGCAGATTTCTCCAATTTTAAGTGACGTACACGCTAACCTAACGGGCTTGTTAATTCAATCATTTGGCCTTAAAAGGATGGGCGCGGCACTTTTAGTGAGTTACAATGGCAGCTTTTAAGGAAGAAACGATGTTCACCCAAGACATGCATATTCGTGGTTTTGATGATGAACTGTCCGAAGCGCTCAAGCAGGAAACCCTTCGGCAGTTAGAGCACATCGAATTGATCGCCTCAGAAAATTATGCGAGCCCCAGAGTATTGGAAGCGCAGGGCTCTGATCTTACCAATAAATATGCCGAAGGTTATCCCGGCAAACGCTACTACGGTGGCTGTGAATATGTGGATGAAGCTGAGAGATTAGCCATTCTACGAGCTAAAGAGCTGTTTAACGCAGATTTTGTCAACGTACAGCCTCATTCTGGCTCCCAAGCGAACGCGGCAGCTTATATGGCACTATTGACCCCCGGTGACACCATTTTGGGCATGAGTTTAGATCATGGTGGGCATTTAACCCACGGTGCGAAAGTGAATTTTTCAGGTCAGCTCTACAATTCTGTTCAATACGGTCTAGACCCTCAAACAGGCGAGATTGATTACGCGCAAGTAGAACGTCTTGCAAACGAACACCGGCCACGCTTAATTATCGCTGGTTTTTCTGCCTATTCAGGAATTGCTGACTGGGCACGTTTTCGTAAAATTGCCGATAGCGTCAATGCGTATTTGCTCGTTGATATGGCGCATGTTGCAGGTCTGGTGGCAGCAGGGATCTACCCATCCCCGGTCGGTATTGCGGATATCACTACCACAACAACGCATAAAACATTGCGCGGTCCACGTGGCGGTTTAATTTTAGGCAAAGCCAATCCGGAGCTTGAAAAGAAAATTAACTCCGTTGTTTTTCCTGGTATGCAAGGCGGCCCGTTAATGCATGTGATTGCAGCGAAAGCCGTTGCACTTAAAGAGGCATTACAGCCAGAATTTGTCGACTATCAAAAACAAGTGGTTAAAAATGCTAAAGCATTAGCAAAAGCCTTACAAAATCGCGGTTATAAAATTGTTTCAGGTGGCACAGAAAACCATTTATTTTTAATCGATTTGATTGATAAAAATATTACAGGTAAAGAAGCCGATGCAGCTTTAGGCAATGCCAATATTACCGTCAATAAAAATACGGTACCCAACGATCCTCGCTCACCCTTTGTCACAAGTGGTTTACGAGTGGGAACGCCTGCGGTAACAACCCGTGGCTTTAAAGAGCCAGAAATGGAAAGGCTTGCTACGTGGATAGCTGATGTTCTTGACAATATTCAAGATCTTGCAACCCAAGAAAGGGTTAAAAAAGAAGTGGTAACCTTATGCCGGATGTTCCCGGTTTATGGACCACCTAAAAGCTAGGGTCGAATGCATAAAAAGGAGTAAATCTATGCGCTGCCCATTTTGTAATGCCACCGAAACCAAAGTCGTTGATTCGCGCTTTTCAAGCGAAGGGGATCAAGTTAGACGCCGTCGTGAGTGCCTTGAGTGTCAAGAGCGCTTTACGACGTATGAAACAGCAGAGCTAACCTTGCCACGTATGGTTAAGCGAGATGCGAGTCGAGAAGCGTTTAACGAAAACAAGCTTCGAGCGGGGCTATTACGCGCTTTGGAGAAGCGTCCTGTTAGCATGGAAAAAGTGGAAGACGCGATTAGCCGGATTAAACGACGGTTGCGAGCGGTGGGTGAGCGCGAAGTTCTAACGAAGGTATTAGGCGATTGGATCATGCAAGAGCTGCGGCAAATTGATCATGTGGCTTATGTACGTTTTGCTTCGGTTTACCGACGTTTTCAAGATGTGCACGCGTTTGAAGAAGAAATCCAACGTTTACGCCAGGAAAATGAAACAGTCTAATGATTGATACAGAAAACGATAATGGTTTTATGCGCCAAGCCATTGCTTTAGCAAAGCAAGGCAAGTTTGGTGCGCATCCTAATCCACTGGTGGGCTGTGTGATTGTGGCGAATGGGCAAGTGATTGGCCAAGGGAGCCATCTGCAATGCGGAGAAGCTCATGCTGAAATTCATGCGCTGAACCAAGCAAAAGAAGCTGCTAAGGGCGCAACGGCTTATGTCACATTAGAGCCTTGTGCACATACGGGTAAAACCGGCCCATGTTGTGAGGCTTTGATTCAAGCTGGCATTAAAAGGGTGGTGATAGCTAATCGTGATCCTAATCCATTGGTGAATGGCCAAGGCATAGCCGCATTAATCGCGGCTGGCATCGAGGTAACGAGTGATTGCCTAGCCTTTGAAGCAATGCGTTTGAATCCTGGATTCTTCTCACGCATACAGCGGCAAAGGCCTTATGTGCGCGTTAAATTAGGCATGAGTGTTGATGCGAAAGTGGCGATGGATAATGGCGAGAGCCAATGGATAACATCACCCGAAGCGCGTCAGGATGTGCAAGAGTGGCGTGCAAGAAGTGGTGCTATTCTGACAACATTTGCAACCTTAGCGAAAGACGATTGCCGTTTAACCGCGCGTGGCCTAGACAATGTGAAACAGCCTATGCGAGTGTTGTTGGATACGCATTTGCAAAGCCCACCTCAAAGCGCCATGTTTGCTGAAGCGGGCAATACAACGGTTGTGGTTTCTGAAAAGTTACCTGCATCGACCATTAGTGAATGGTTGCTGGATGTAGGCTATAGCAACGTTGATTGTATTGGATTGCCGTTACATGCCGAGCATATCGACATGAGCATTTTGTTTGCATGGTTAGCCGATCTTGAAATCAACGATTTGTTGATTGAAGCGGGTGCACATTTTGTTGGCGCGTTGTTAGAGCAAGGCCATGTTGACGAATTATTAGTTTATGTTGCCCCCAAATTATTGGGTAACAATACCATTGGGATGGCCCATTTACCGGCTATCCAGCATCTAGATGAACATATCAACGGAGAGTATATCGAGGTTGATAAAATAGGGCCAGATGTCCGTTTAAGAATAGCGTTAAGTGATTTTGCGAGGGCTCACCATGACCATTCATAGTACTAAAGAAATTATTGAAGATATTCGCCAAGGTAAAATGGTGATCATCATTGACGACGAAGATCGTGAGAATGAAGGCGATATTATTATGGCTGCTGAGAAGGTGACGGCTGAGCACATTACCTTTATGGCGCGTTTTGCTTGTGGTTTGATTTGTTTACCAATGTCCAAAGAACGTTGTGAACAAATTGGTTTAGCGCGTATTCAAGGAACCAATCATTCAACGATTGCACCTAACTTTACGTTATCTATTGAGGCCGCCGAAGGTGTGACAACAGGGATCTCAGCAACTGAACGTGCCCATACCATTTTGACCGCCGTTCAAGCGAATGCTAAGCCCACTGATGTGGTTCAACCTGGTCATATCTTTCCCATTATGGCTATGCCAGGTGGCGTATTAGAGCGCCCAGGACATACCGAAGCCAGTGTAGACTTAGCCGTTTTGGCAGGTTTATCTCCTGCAGGCGTATTGTGCGAAATCCTCAATGAAGATGGCACAATGGCTCGATTACCCGATTTAGAAATTTTTGCTAAAAAGTACAATTTGAAACTGGGAACCATTGCGGATCTCGTTGCCTATCGTCAAAAAATAGCGCAAGAAGCGAGTAACCTCACAGATTTCGTTTCATAAATTTGATACTATACCCGACCCCATAAAGGAGAAGATTATGATGACAGCGCGCGAGATTTTCGGAGATTTAACCGCCCCTAAGGGTAATATTGCTATTGTTGCATCGCGTTTTAACGAATTTATGGTGGAAAGGCTCATTGCAGGCGCTAAAGATGCTTTAGTACGCCATGGCGTGAAGGATGAGTGCATTGATTTAATTCGAGTCCCAGGCGGATATGAAATCCCTTTAGCAGCACAAGCCGCCGCTCAAACCGGTCGCTATGCTGGGATTATCACGCTAGGCGTTGTGATCCGTGGCGACACTGCCCATTTTGATTATGTTGCGGGTGGCTGCGCGAATGGTTTAATGCAAGCGCAGTTAAAAACGGATATTCCCATGACATTAGGTGTACTCACCACAGAAAACATGGAACAAGCGATTGCCAGAAGTGGGGCTACCGCCGGCAATAAAGGTGCCGAAGCGGCTGTTGCCCTAATTGAAATGATGAATTTATTGAGAAAAATACATGACTAGTAAAAAGGTACATGGCCGCCATGGATCGCGCTGGCTTGCATTGCAAGGGCTCTATGCATGGGTAGTTACTGGTAATAGTCTTGCGAGGATCCAAGATGATTTAGTGGCTACTGACTTTCAATTCAATGCACAAACTGTAGATATTATGCCAAAGATCTCGTTTGATGCAGCCTACGTAAATGAATTGATCAGTGAAATAGCGGCAAACAAATCAAGCTTAGATGAGATGATGGTTCCTCATCTTGATCGGGCGATTGAAGAGCTCAATCCTGTCGAATACGTTATCTTATTGATAGCGTGCTATGAACTCAGTCAAAGAATCGAAATCCCTTACAAAGTGGTCATTAATGAGGCAATTTTGTTAGCCAAGCAATTTGGTGCGCAAGATAGTCATAAGTTTGTTAATGGCGTCTTGGATAAAGCGGCGAAAGTTGCACGTACTCGAGAAGTTGCATAACGTCTAGTTTTGACTAGACGTTACTACGCTTTTATTGCTTCTTAGCTTTAGCCTTAAACCGATCTAAAATCTTTTCTTCAGTTGAAGGTTTTTGAGGTGGGTGTGAGGCTGGAACGGATGCAACAACCTGAGCATCCTTTATTGGCTCGACAGGGATGGGATTTCCGTGTTGTGCGCCAAAACTCACAAGCTTTTCTTTTAAGGTCTTTTTAATGTTCTGGTCAACGGTCACGGTATTTAAGATGTCGAATGCTGTGGCACCGCGTAGATTGGTGCAATTTATATTTTTAGGATAAGACACTTTTGCGCGTAAATAGCCGGTTAATTTTTTAAGACAATGTTTCAACACCGGCACATAAGCTTCGAAAATACGCACGCAAGCTTGGCTCACTAAAACTCGGTTTTCTGCATTGTTTTGTTTAAAGCAAACTTTTAAGCTTTGCCCCCATAGAGACCATTGCTTTCGAATGTTCTCATCAAGAATTAATTGTTTTGTATGCATTAACACATGGTTAAAGTCATGGCTGATTTTTTGGCCTTTTTGATGTAGTGCTTCTAACACTAAAGAAGCATTCGCATGATTTTGAACACTATGATGAATGGCGCAACTGCCAAGTGCATCTGGCGCAAAAGGATCGGCCCCCAGTTTCAGTAAGCGATTTACTTCTTCGATATTTGACAATTTTGCTGCTTCAATTAAGCCTTCATTGAGTGTGGTTTGTGAAGTTAAAACACACTGATTGGCAAAAAAGTAACCGAGTCCTGCGCCACCTAAACTGCACAATAGCATTTTGGATAAGAGATCGAGCGGTAAAAAGAGAAATCCACCGATCAAGATTGCGGCTCCAATGAGCATGAGTGATGTTTTATCTAAATCTAAAGGAGGGTGTGCACTGGTGATGGTGCTCCATTGTTGACGGTACAACAATAGGCTAGCAGCACTGGATGTTAATAATAAAAAAGTGAAGGGTGGAAGAGCGGCACAAGTCACAAATCCGACGGCACCAACAAATGCGGCAAAGCCATATTGCATTTGATTTTGCTTTTCTATCGCTGTAGTAGAACTCATAAGATGCATCCAACTTCAATGCAAAGGCAATTGAAGTGGCATTGTGCCAGCGAAGTACGTTGTCGGCAAGTTAAATTACTATCTATGTGTAAAAATTAGTTTATAAACTCAATTTTGAGGTTAAGCTTCACACACATGAGCTGGTTGCGCTTTCTGATCAGCATCTGCGTGGTTTGATTTTGTTTGCTGTTTTAAGCGATCAATTTCTGCATAAGCTGAATGATTATGAATAGATTCAAAATTTTCTGAACTGATTTTATAGCCCTTTACAGCGGGAATAGTATCAAGCGCCGCAGCGATATCGCGAACGGTGTCTTCAACAAAACGCGGGTTATCATAGGCTCGTTCGGTGACGGCTTTTTCATCTGCACGTTTTAAAATGCCATAAAGCTCGCAGGAGGCTTGGCTTTCCACTAATTCGATAATTGCTTTTAATGATAAGTCTGATGTTGCTCGTACAGTGACGGTGACATGGGAACGTTGGTTATGTGCACCATAATCGGCGATTTCTTTAGAACAGGGGCATAAGCTCGTTACTGGAACCACAATCGTTGCAAAAATCTGTGCTTTGCCATTTTCTAATTCGCCACGAAGGCAAATATCATAATTCATCAAGCTTGCCGCTTTCGAGACGGGCGCATATTTATTAACAAAATAGGGGAATTTAACTTGTAGATAACCATAATTTGCTTGAAGGCGTTCAACCATGGCTTGCAGTGATTGTGGCAAATTAGCAATGCTTAACACGCACTCCTTTTCGTTGAGAATTTCAACAAAACGTGACATGTGGGTGCCTTTGATATTCTTTGGCAGATCGACCAACATATCAAAATGGGCAATCGAATGCTGGCGAATGGTTTGACCGTCAAAGTTGTCTTCAAAGATCACGGGATGGCAAAGGTCACGGATGCCTACACGGTCCACAGCCAGGTTACGCGAATCTGGGCTATTTTGAATATCGGCCATGGGATCGTGAATTTGCATCGTTTTAACAACCTATTTTATGTATTCACAGTATTTATTGTATAGGGCGACTCTAATGGAGAATCTGACTCTTTACAAGACTGATTGCTGACTTTTTTCTGAATAGCTTCAAGAATATGGGTTTCATCAAGGCCACAGCTTGCTAGCATCTCTTCTTGCGTGCCGTGTTCGACGAAGTAATCAGGTAGCCCAAAATTCATGACGGGGTTCTGGTGGCCATATTTTTGTAAGCAAGCGTTAACACCTTCACCAGCGCCGCCTATAACCACGTTTTCTTCGAGTGTGACGAGCAAAGTATGCTTTTTCGCTAAAGCAATCATCATTTCTTCATCAAGTGGTTTAACAAAACGCATATTCACCAAAGTTGCGTCTAATTTTTGAGCAACCTTGCTGGCGGTTGTGAACATGGCGCCAAAGCTTAATATCGCAATATCTTTACCTTCTTTGATGAGCTCGGCTTTACCGATAGGCAGTGCCTGCAATTTTTCATCGAAGGTTGTTTGTGGACCACTTCCGCGCGGATAGCGTACGGCAGCAGGGCCACAGGCTTGCAAACCGGTGTAAAGCATATGACGGCATTCGTTGGCATCTTTAGGTGCCATGATAAGCATATTGGGAATACAACGCAGGTAGCTAAAATCAAAATTACCGGAATGGGTTGGCCCATCACTGACAAGACCGGCTCTGTCAATTGCAAATAATACGGGTAAATTCTGAATCGCGACATCATGAATTAATTGATCATAAGCGCGTTGTAAAAAGGTCGAATAAATGGCAACAACGGGTTTCATATTGTCACAGGCTAAGCCTGCCGCTAAAGTGACGCTGTGTTGTTCTGCAATGCCCACATCAAAATAGCGTTTTGGAAATTCCTTAGCAAAACGAACTAATCCGGAGCCTTCACACATGGCAGGCGTAATTGCGACAAGACGTGGTTCAATAAGCGCCATCTCACATAACCAATCTCCCAACACATCCGAATAGCTTGGCATGGTGGGTTTACTTGATTTAGGCGAATCGGTTTTTGGTGTATAGAAACCTTTAGTGACACCATGATATTTAATAGGGTCCGCTTCAGCTGGCGCATAGCCTTTGCCTTTTTGTGTGATCACATGCAAAAGCTGTGGCCCTTTTAAGGCTTTGACATTTTGCAGGGTTTTAACGGTGGTTGCTAAATCATGACCATCGATTGGGCCAATATAGTTAAACCCCATTTCTTCGAATAACGTGCCTGGCACTATCATGCCTTTGATATGTTCTTCTGTTTTGCGCGCAAATTCCCAAACAGGTGGCATGCGACTTAATACACGTTTACTTCCTTTGCGAACTGTCGTGTAAAGCTTGCTGGATAAGATCCGTGAAAAATAATTCGATAAGGCACCAACATTGCCTGAAATAGACATATCGTTATCGTTTAGTATCACTAACAAATCAGCTTTAATATCGCCTGCGTGATTTAGTGCTTCAAATGCCATCCCAGCCGTCATCGCGCCATCACCAATAACGGCGATCGCTCTACCGGGTTCTTGCGACATTTGCTTGGCAATCGTCATTCCAAGGGCCGCGCTGATGGAAGTACTTGAATGCCCAACACCAAACGCATCATAGGGGCTTTCTTCACGTCGAGGAAAAGGGGCAAGTCCTGCTTGTTGGCGAATAGAACGAAATTGGTCGCGTCTTTCGGTTAAGATTTTATGAGGATAAGCCTGATGGCCAACATCCCAGACTAGACGATCAAGAGGCGTATTAAACACATAATGCAATGCAATAGTCAGCTCAACGGTACCCAACCCCGCCGCTAAATGTCCACCCGTTTCATTTAAAGATTCTAATAAAAATTGACGCAGGCCAGTAGCAACTTCAGGCAGTTGCTCGATAGACAAATTTCGCAAATCAGCAGGAGAGTAGATGGAATCGAATATGCCCACTTAGGTTTCCCTTCCGACAATGTAAGCCGCTAAAGCGCGTAAAGGTTCGGCCTTAGGGCCAAACGATTCTAAATGAGCCAGGCTTTGTGTATAGCAGTCGGTGAGATACTGTGAGGTTGCATCAAGGCCAAGCAAGGTAACAAAAGTGCACTTTTGATTTTTCGCGTCTTGCCCCGGCTTTTTACCCATGGTCTCACTGTTTCCTAATGCATCTAAAAGATCGTCTTTGATCTGAAAGGCGAGGCCAATCGCCAAGCCAAAATTATGTAAGCTACTTAAATCAGATTCGCTTGCGCCACCG
The DNA here is from genome assembly GCA_964502705.1 of Uncultured Candidatus Berkiella sp. Classification (GTDB taxonomy): domain Bacteria; phylum Pseudomonadota; class Gammaproteobacteria; order Berkiellales; family Berkiellaceae; genus Berkiella. The sequence goes on from CAZCXZ010000085.1 coordinate 10,673, forward strand.
GCAATAGCGCCACATTGTACACTGGCTGCAATCAGAGCCCCAGTCTTTGCGCCATGCATTTGGCATAATTGCGCATAAGAAAGTGTTTTTCCTTCGGCTTCGATATCTAAGGCCTGTCCTTGTACCATGCCAAATGGTCCAGCTGAGCGAGATAGGGTCTGAATAATTCTTAAGTTAGTTAGTTGCGTTCTTTCTGAGAGACCGCTGGTTTGCGACAAAATATCAAAGGCCAATGTTAAGAGCGCATCACCCGCTAATATGGCTGTGGCTTCACTAAACGCTTTGTGGCAGGTCGGTTTGCCGCGTCGCAGATCATCATTATCCATGGCAGGCAGATCATCATGGATGAGGGAATAACAGTGTATGAGTTCGATGGCAACGGCAATCGGATCAATGACATTTTCAGGTGTATCAAACAGAGCTGCACTTTGATAAGCCAAATAGGGGCGCAGACGCTTACCGCCATTTAAGCAGGCATAGCGCATCGCTTCATATAGGGGAGTTTCATTGTTTTGCGCAGGCAAATAATCATTCAACAACCCTGCGAGACGATCTTGGCAGGCAGTCATTTGCAAACGCATCATAGTGATTTATTTCTCGGGTGCTTCGTTATCATTCATCAGTTGCTGAACGCGTTGCTCTGCTTGGCGTAAAGCCTGCTGGCAGTGTCTTGCTAAAGCAACACCTTCTTCAAAGCGCGATAAAGCCTCTTCAAGGCTGAGTTCGCCGCTCTCCATTTTATTCACAATGGTTTCTAATTTCTGGAGCGACCCTTCAAAGTCTGGTACGGCTTT
>CAZCXZ010000085.1:11476-15396 GCA_964502705.1 Uncultured Candidatus Berkiella sp.
TGCTGTTTTTTTGTTAGCCACTAGATTTATATTTTCAATCAAAACCAAGAAGTTATCGTAGACCGGGGTTTGGGTCAATGGTCAAACAGGAATTTTATGATTAAGCAAACTAGAATATACATATTGGCGAAGGGGACATCGCCGTTTTGCTGAATACGTTAACAGGATATGACAAATGGATATTGGTACCATTCTTGGCTTAATTGGTGGGGCGTATGTACTTTACTGGTCGATTGCATCCGAAGGGGGCAGTCTTACTACTTTTATGAATCCTCACCCTGTCATGGTTGTAATCGGCGGTACCACGGTCGTCATGCTGATGAAATTCGGTGTTAAACGTTTCTTGGCTGCATTTAAAACCGCTATGCATGCTTTTGTATTCAAAAAATTCAGTCCTGAAGCAATCATCGAAGAGTCTGTGAAAATGGCAGAAGCCGCTCGTAAAGGTGGGCTGCTGTCATTAGAAGGCATGGAAATTAGTCATCCTTTTCTCAAAAAAGGGGTGCAGCTATTAATCGATGGTCATGAGCCTGATGTCGTTCGTAAAATTCTTTCCAAAGAAATGAATCTAACCGTTGAGCGTCACATGTGGAGCCAGAAAGTCTTTAAAGCAATTGGTGAAGCGGGCCCTGCGATGGGGATGATAGGAACGTTGATGGGTTTAGTACTCATGATGTCAAACATGAGTGATCCTAAGGCGATTGGTCCTGCGATGGCTATTGCGTTGTTAGCAACATTATACGGAGCTGTTATGGCAAACATGATTGCATTACCTATTGCTGAAAAGCTGGAATTACGGTCAACAGAAGAACGCACTGCTAAGGCGTTAGTGATTGATGCACTGATGGGTATTCAAGCAGGTCAAAATCCGCGAGTCATCGAAGAAGCACTGAAAAATTATTTACCCAGCAAAGGACGTGGAGCTGAAAAATAATGTCTCATGCTGCGCACGATGACGATGATGGTCCACCAGAAGGTCACCAAAAAGCGGGTGAAGGCTGGGTTGTTACCTTCGCAGACATGATGTCATTGTTGATGAGCTTTTTCGTATTGTTATTATCGTTCTCTGAACAAGACTCTGCAAAATTTAAAGAAGTGGGTGGTTCATTAGAAAAAGCCTTTGGGGTACAACGCGATATTGTTGCTTATGAGATCCCTAAAGGAACCAGTATTGTTGCGAAAGAATTTAGCCCTGGCAAACCTTCACCAACAGTGTTAAATGAGGTTAGACAAAAAACCACCGATGAAAATAAAATGAGCTTAGATTTTGATGATAAACGTATTCCCATGCATGGTGTTGAAGGCAGTGATGTCAGCCAAGGGGGTAAAGAAAAAGGCGTTACCAATCAAGATAAAGCGGCGATACAAAAAGCGAAAGAGCAAAAGCGAATTGAAATTACTGAAAAATTAGCGCAAACCTTAGCGAAGGAAATCTTGCAAGGTTTAATTGAAGTAGAAGCGAAAGATCAGCGAATTATCATCAGAGTGCTTGAGCAAGGTTCTTTTGCCAATGGTGATGATACCATCCAAGCTGCGTTTATACCGATTTTGAATAGGATATCAACATTTTTAGAATTAATTCCTGGTCAAATCGATGTTGCAGGTTACACTGATGATACCCCAGTTGCGAATCGATTGTATCGTTCAAATTGGGAGCTATCAGCGGGACGTGCAATTGCCGTTGCACGCTATTTGTCAGAAGAAAGGCAAGTAAGCAAAAAGCGGTTTGTTATTTTAGGCTACGGCGATTCGCACCCTTTGTATCCTAATGATACCAAAGAAAATCGCTTAAAAAATCGTCGTGTGGAAATTAGTATTGTGCAAGATGACAATCCACAAATGGAACCTGTTAAGGTGCCACCTAAGGATGATGAAGTGAAAAAACAAGTGCGTGAAATTTACGTGAACCAACCAACGAAATTACCGATTACGACGACACCCAAACAGGTTGATTAAAAGGGCCGAGCTATGAAAGATGAACGACGCCGTTACTTTCGCATTGAAGATGAAATCATCTTGACATGGCACGTTTTGACTGCTCAAGAAAAAGAAAAGGGATTAGAGCGCTTTAAACGCGGTGAAATTCATTATCCGGATTCAGCGGGATTATTTTTATCAATGGAAGCTGATTTGCTTGATGCATTTCAGATCATCGGTGCTCGACAACCTGAATTAGCACAAGCGCTGGAATTAATGAACCGAAAAATTAACTTAGTTGCTAGAACCATGACAGTGGACGAGTCAATGCAAACGCTGCTTGACGAAAAAGTTCAGCCAGTTTCCATTAGTGCTAGTGGTATCTCATTTGAATCGCCAATACCTGCTACACAAGGTGATGCGATCCAATTAGAAATGGTGTTGTTACCGGAAAAAGTTTACATTTTATGTTTTGGAGCCATCGTTGACTGTGTGCCTTTACAAGAATCAGAAAGCAATGATCCAATCAATCTTTTTCGCATTAATGTAGACTTTGTGACTATCCGTGACGACGATATTGAGCGCTTAGTGCAGCATATTATGCGCAAAGAAGTAGAATTTTTACGTGCCAGACGAATGTCCCGACAAAAGGACTAAATTGACTGTATTTTTACGCTAAAATCACTTACGTCTTGCCTACAGACCTTCCATCACGGTCCGTGTGTACATTCAAAATCCCTTTTGATACACTTCTCTAACTTTTTGAAAGACCTCACTTTAATGGTTAGTATCATGAATTCTAGCAGTTCAATCCGCGGCTTGTTTAATGTGAGTTTTGCTACGAATGCGATGGCTGCAGCTGTTGTTGGCTTGAGTTATTGCTTTGTAAATACACCTTACCAACCCGTATTAAGTAGTGTAGGCTGCTACGCGTTATCCGGTGCGCTAACAAATTGGTTAGCTATCTACATGCTGTTTGAGAAAGTCCCTTTTTTGTATGGTTCTGGTGTGATCCCTGAACGTTTTGAATCTTTCAAAGCAGGCATGCGCAATTTAATCATGCAAGAATTTTTCACAGCAGAAAATATTGATGCTGTGATAGCACAAAGTAACGATAAGAAAAAATGGCGTGCACTCGCTGATGAGCTTGATTACGACAAAATGTACGATGCGCTCACGGAAGGCTTATTACAATCGCAAATGGGAAAACTCCTAGCGATGGTAGGTGGACAAACCGCAATTGAATCATTGCGAGCACCGGTACAAGGCAAGTTGAAAACGGTTATTGAAGATACGCTTAGTGATGAGCATCTACAACAACAAGTGATGAATAAGTTTCAAAATCAAGAGCAATTTTTAAGCAAAATTGAAGGGATTGTAGAGCGCCGCTTAGAAGCACTCACACCTAAAATGGTAAAAAATATCATCCAAAAAATGATACGCGAGCATTTAGGATGGCTCGTGGTTTGGGGTGGGGTATTCGGTGGATTAATAGGATTGGTGGCAAATTTTGTATAAGATGTGCACGATGAATAAAGAAAAATCGTTTAACGAATATTTGATTTTTTTACGAGAATCAATCGATAATCTAGCAAAATATTGGCAAATAATTGGTCATGACAATCCCTATATTAAGGATATTAATGCGGGTCTTAACCATGTGGATCCTTTTATTATTTATAAAGCCAGTATCGCAGCCTCTATGCTGCTAGAAGATCGGTCGATTTATCATTAACCGCATTGGAGAACATGGCGATGACGGTGATAAAACACCCTGCTGAATTTCAGAATTTCTTTGAAGTGAATCATCCGTTAATAGCGGGGAAATTAACGCTCTTAAGACAAAAGCAAACTGATCATAAATTATTTCGTGAATTAGTACACGAAATCACTTTATTACTTGGCTATGAAGCGACACAAAACTTAAGTACACAAACCATGGAAATTCATACGCCCATGGAAACGTGCTTATCGCCCTTTTTAGCAGGACCATCACCGGTGAT
>CAZCXZ010000086.1:0-9454 GCA_964502705.1 Uncultured Candidatus Berkiella sp.
CCAGAAGCCAAGGATATCAAACCAGAGACCTTCATTTTCGTGTGGTTCTTGCGTCGATTGTGGAAAGGGAAGCTGTCAGAAAAGAAGAAAGACCCATGATGGCCGGTGTTTTTCTCACTCGCATTGAAAAAAATATTAATTTGGAATCATGTGCCACCATCCAATATTTATTTGATAAACCGAAAAAAAGACTCTTTGAATCGGATCTAAAAATTGTATCGCCATACAATACATATATCAATGGCGGATGGCCGCCAGGACCTATTTCTAATCCCGGCTTACCAGCATTAGAAGCATCTTTTAAACCAATGAAATCAGATAAGTTATTTTTTCTTTTAAAACCTGACGGTTCTCATTATTTTTCTGCGACATTTAAAGAACATCTGGACGCAAAAAAGAAATTTATCGATGTCCTTTACCAATAAAAATGGAGATAACGAAGATAAATAATTTATCATATCTTTAATCAATCTTCCATGGATGAAAATATAGTTGAACTCAACATTGCAATCGGTGGGAATTCTAAGGAACTTTTGGATGTACAAAAGGCCTTAGATGCCTACCGAGAAAAACAAAAAAGGAAAGAAACAATCGATGAGGAAGCCATGACCTTTGTTACCAAAGCGGAACTTGTCATCGAAAAAGCTGAAAAGGGGGATCTCCAACTAACCTCTGACCAGATCCGTAGAATCAAAAGTAACCTGGTGAAAATTTTGCAACGAGTCCATCGTTAATGCTTCTTTAACCAAACCTTCATACAACCTTCACCAGCTTGTCATTTCCTTGTAACAAATAAAGAACATAGTTATCAATAGCTAGAGGGAAATTTTTTACGAATCCCTTCCGGGAAGACCCGCTAGCCAAACAAATTCGAATAATTCGAAAGAGGATTTAAGATGAAAAAATTTATTAATAGAGGCCTGGTGTTGGCTGTCATCGCGATGATGGGACTCACTACGGTGAATTGTCCCGGCAAAAAAAAAGATAACTCTCTTCTTTTTGCTGGCCTAGCATTTTTGTTAAACCAACCGGAATACACTGTAGTATTGACTGGAACTTTGAAAACTTCTGGTGGATTACCAATCAAAGACGGAAAAGTTACTATCTCTGATACAAGTGGGATCCTATCAAGTGGACAGTCTAGCCTTTCTGACTTCACTACGTGCCAAACTAATACATACGCTACTGCTGGTACCGCTGGTGCTCTTGACGGTGAATTTGTGTTAAGTTTCCGCTTAACTGCATTGACCGGAAACCTCACTTTGTCTGCGGTCGAAGCAGTCGGCGCGGATAACACTACTTCATGTTCAACAGTTACAGGATTGGCTGGAACTGCTTTTACTAACTCACTAGGTGATGGTACGTTGGGTGTAAACATAGATTTAAATAACAGAACGAATGTAGCAGCTTTCCCAGTGACTGCAGCAGGATATTCAGTTACAATCAAATCTGTGAACATTTTTGTTAAGGGTGAATATCCTATCGTAAATCCTACCGTTGGAGAAAATGTTTGTGACGGACGTCGTGTAACAGGTGGACCAGTTACCAAATCAGGTTCAATCTCTGGATCTGAAACTTGGTCAGGTGGAATTTTACTCCAAGGTACTGTATTCGTAGAATCAGGAACAACAATTACTGTAGCACCTGGAACAGCAATTTTTGGCCAAAGAGGGTCTTCTATTTTCTTTAAACAAGGTTCTAAGTTAATAGCTAATGGAACAGCGGCAGATCCTATTTGCTGGTCATCAGCAAGTAACCTCGGTTCACGTTTCCCTGGCGATTGGGGTGGTATTGTTGTGATCGGAACTAGTGGTGCATCAAGAGCTTCGAACACAGAAGGAACTACTCCACAAGGATACGGTGGGGCTCTTGGTTCCGATGTAGAAAATTTAAACCTATCGTATAATATCATCGAGTTTGGTGGAAACGAAGTAGCTCCTGGTGATGAATTGAATAACCTTTCAATTTATTCTTCCAAGTCGGTTTTAAGCCATGTGCAAGTCCATAGAGGCTTGGATGATGGATTTGAAGCTTGGGGTGGATCTGGAACTTGGTCGAATATATTGGCGACTGCGGGACTTGACGACGACTTTGACTTGGATGAAGCCTTTACAGGAACAATGACAAATCTAATTGGTCATAAATATCCTTCTTCATGCGGTGGTTCTTTTTCGACTGACCCACATGGATTTGAAATGGATGGACTTCATTCGTTGGCAACTTGTAACGATGCGGCAAGTTTACTTGGACGTTGCACAAATCCAACAATTACAAACGTCACTCTAGTAGGTTCTGGCGCTGCTAGTGGAGAAGGTATGAGACTTCGAGAAGGATTTGCTGGAACTGTGAACCGTGCGATTATCTATGGTTTTGCAGCAGCTGCAGCAATCAGTACTTCGACTTCAGGAACTTTTCCTGCCGTAACGGCGACTGTATCAAATACAGCCATTGAAAATGGAAAAACAACAGCAATTGCAATTGGTGGAACCACAACTAACATTAGTGCAACCCCAATTACATCTGAAGGTTCAACGGCTAATTGTGGTTTTGGAGATTCCAAACCGGACTATAGAACCATTGGCTCTTTATCTGGAACATATATCGGTGGTGCCTCCACAGAATGGTATAAGGACTGGACTGTTTACAGAGCTAGATAATTGAATTAAACTTTACCTAGTGACCTTAGATGGGTCACTAGGTTCTTATATGCGATTTTTTTACTTAATCTTTTTACTCCTATTATCTACTTCTTGTGATCGAGACAATTGGCGAGATCAAATGGAAGAGGCAAATCAAAAAGTCAATATACAAATAGAACAAGATCATAAACAAATCGATTTTTATCGATTAAACCCGAAGGACTGGTCTGTTTCTTCAAAAACAAAAGACCTAGCTATAGAGAATTTTTTTAACGAAATATCCAAAAATAAAAAGGCTAACAGATATTATGTTAGTTGGGATGAAAAACTTACTGTAATTTTTCCAAACACGATAGGTTCAGGAACACTCCTTGATACAACTCCTTTGTCTGAATATAGGAAAGTGTTGGAGAATCGGGAAGAGATTGCCTTTAATGATCTTTATAATCTTCTGGAAGGGAAGACATTTAGAATCGAAAGTATAGATTGGGAAAAACCAAGAATATACGGGAATTTAAAAGGCTATAAACCGAGTGGCATCAAACTAACGGTTATGGGGAAAACAATAACCATCCAACAAATCAAAATGGTCTTTCAAACATCGTCAGGTTATAAAGTGGGAGTGATTGGCCCATAATTTTTGTAATCATTTTGTAACAATTAGTTCACGTAAACGTCACTCAATCCAATTCCCTTTTCATTTACGTCTCAGTAAATTCTATAAGCTTGGCTCTGAAGGAATTTATGAACTTAATTAAGAAGATAATCATTCTGCCAACTCTGATTCTATTTACTTCTTTTGGCCTTTTGGCTCAAAGTAATGGCTCAATTCGAGGAACTATCATTGATTCAGAAAATGGAGAACCAGTTTTTGGTGCTACCATCGTTGTTCGATCAGAGAAAAAATTTGCAAAAACCGACTTCGATGGAAAATATATTCTCGAACTACCTCCAGGCACTTACCAAGTCGAATACCAAATGTATGGTTATGGTCCTCAAAACAGAACGATTGTTGTAGGCTCTGGAAAACCGAGTCAAATGAATGTAACATTTGGCGCTCAAGTGTTACAAACTGTAGAAGTAAAAGATCGTGCCATCAATGAATCGGACGCTTCCTTACTTCAGCTGCAAAAAAAATCGGCGACAGTTTCAGATTCTATCGGTGCTGAATCGATTAAAAAATCACCGGATTCTTCAGCTGGAGATGTGGTCAAACGGGTCACAGGGATTACAGTAATTGGTGGAAAGTATGTGTTTGTCCGGGGTTTGGGTGAAAGATATTCTTCAACCTATCTAAACGATGCATATATACCTTCTACAGAACCTGATAAAAGGGTCGTGCCATTAGATTTGTTTCCTGCGAATTTAATCAAAAATATACGAGTCATTAAAACCTTCGTACCAGAAGAATCAGCTGAGTTCTCTGGTGGACTTGTTAAAATTGAAACCAAGGAATATCCCGATGAATTTACGATGAAAGTTGGGTTGGGAGTAGGTTATAACGGAAATACAACTCGGAAGAAATGGCAGACATTTGAAGGTGGAGATTTTTTGGGAAGGCCAACGGCCAACCAGGAACTTCCTTCTTTGGTAAAATCCGTTCCTGATTTTTTACCCTTTGAACCTGGAAGTCGTTTTGGTGGAATCAACCCTACATTGATTAATATTGGTGGTACTTCTTTTCCCTCGCAATGGACTCCAGACACTACAAAAGCACCGTATGACAAAAACTTCAATCTAACTGTTGGAAATACTTTTAAGTTAACTGAATCTGGACAGAGACTCGGAGTCATATTTGGTACTACTCATTCCGTCGAGTATCGATTTAGGCGCCAGAAAGACGTGCGATATATTCCAGGGAATCCTGTTTCTCTATCTGTTAAGGATTTAACTACTGTTTCTCCGTTGCAAACTCAAGATGCAGACATTTACGTCGAAGATCGCTTGTTCGGAAACAATTTAAACTTTGCCTATGAACCAATGAGCGGCCAACAATTCTTCTTAAAGAATTTTTATTCGGTTTCTTCTGAGAAATCGGTCAGAGAATCTGTAGGTACAAATAATATTGATAATTTTCAATTCTTCTCTCAAACCAATGACTTCATTAGTAGACAATTGTTTAACTCAAGTTTCGGGGGAAAACATGCAATCAACTTGGGTTCTTTGAGTAGACCACATACACTTGATTGGCAAATGAATTATGGGGAAGCGAAAAGAGATGAACCGAATCTGACGCAACAAGTTTGGCGAAGATCCCAAACAAGTTCAGTAACAACTATTCCAACAAGGTTAGGAAATAACCCTGATGGTTCCAGGTTTTACTCCACATCGAATGATACCGTTCGAAGTTTTAGTGTTGCTTACGAAGTTCCTTTTGACCAATGGAACGGACTTAAGTCTTCATTTAAGTTTGGTGGCTCCGCCTTGGATCGCTTTAAATCATTTACCTTCCGAGAATTTGGATCCAAATCAAATATAGGAACAACAAACACTGACTTATATTTAGTTCCTGGTGAAATTGTTTATAATCCTTTAGAATTCTTAAGGACAAATAGCACTGGTCTTGCTAACAGAACTTTTTCTGAGAGACAAGTGGAACCAAATGCTTATGACGCATATCAAAAGTTGCACTCCTATTTTACCCAGTTTGATGTTCCTTTATTTCCGAAGTTTAGATTTATTGGAGGAGCACGGTACGAAGATTCCTATCAAAAAGTTAAAACTTTTGTTCTAAAAGAACAATTCGATGTTAGACGACCTGGTTATGGATGTGATACGGGATCGGAAGGAGAAAGAATTCTATTAGTAAAAAATAATATCTGTTCCGCTGATAATAATGGTGTGGGAGAGATTAGAACGAAAGATGTTCTTCCGAGTGCAAATTTCGTTTATGAATTTTTACAGGATCAAAACTTACGATTTGGATATACTCAGACTTTAACCAGACCCGATTTTCGTGAAATGTCCCCGTTTGCATTTACGCCCTATTTCGGCGGTGATAGAATTCGAGGTAATCCAAATCTTCAAAGAACTTACATTCACAACTTTGATTTTCGATATGAATACTTTATGGGTGGAGCAAATTATGTGGGTGCCGGTGTCTTCCATAAAGACCTTTCCAATCCAATTGAGTTGATTGGCCAGCCAGTTGCTGGTCAAATTTCACCATTCTTTACCTATGCAAATGCAAGTCGTGCTACCATTCGTGGAGTGGAACTAGATTTCAGAAGAGAATTTTTTGATAGGTTCCGATTTGAAACCAATGTGTTCTTTATCAAATCTCTCGTGAATGTTGTGTCTTGGGAACAGTATACAATTTCGAAGGCTGGATTGTTAGATCCGATTGACAGAAGTTTCTCTTACGATCCAACAAACATTCGAAGACCATTACAAGGACAGTCTGACTTTGTCGCGAACTTAAAGTTTGATGTTTATTTGAATAAACTAAAGACAACTACAATTGGTTTATACTATAACTACTTTGGTGATCGGATCTTCGTCGTAGGGGCTAACGGAACTCCTGATGCTTACGAACGTGGTGTTGGATTGACGGACATTGTGTTCTCTCACAAAATCGATGACAAATTAGATTTTAAATTTGCTGCTAAAAACGTGACAGACCAAAGATTTAAAATCTATGTTAAGGATGAGCTGCTCAACGAAGAAAAACTTTTCCGATCCTATAGAGAAGGCGTATCTTTCTCTATGTCAATGGGATATAAGTTTTAAATATCTAAATTAAAATCCTCGTGAGCTTTAAATCTTTGCATTAAAGGTTTGAAAGCTCACAGTTCTTTTTAAACCTTATTTTATTCAATTGTTTTCAGGTTATTCATGATTCTTTGCAATAATATGTTTAGACAAAGAAGCTTTGTAACCAAAATGTAACAATTCATTCCTTTAAAGTTTCCATTAAAATATTTGACTAAGTCATCTCCAGTGATGAAAATCGCCTAACTGGAATAACTTATATGAAAAAATTTAAGATAACGCTTATTATGTTATTATCGCTTAATTGCGGTCTGTTGAAGAATACATCGTTTTCTAAAAATCTTTTTCTCGCATTAGGCGCTGCTGTTGGTTGGTCAGCTGATAGTTCTAATTATCCTCAACCTGTTGATATAACACCTCCTCCAAGTATTTCCTATCCAGAAAATTCACTTTATTCTGGTGCAACCGATGCCTTTGCCGTCGAAACAACTGAAACAATTCCGACACCAGCAGTTCTTGACGGAGTTTCAGTACCAATTGGAAAAGTTTATGAAGTTGGATTGCATTGGGCAGCATCGCAAGAAATTAAAAAAGAGGAAGTGATTTCATTACAGTTGCCGGAACCAGTCGAATTAGTGTATCAATATGATAGGAAAACTTTATCTGAAGCAGGATTTATTGAAGAATTTAAAGTTCATTATTTTGATTCATTAGAAAACAAGTGGATAGAATTGACAGGAGTAGAAGTTGATTTTGAAAAGCAGTCTGTAAAAGTAAAAACAACTCATTTCACTCCCTTTGTTCTTTCTAGTATACCGAGTAATTCGACAGATAACACAATTTCAGCACCAGCTTGTCTGGATACTAATTCCCCAATTTCAGGAACACCTGGTTCGAAATGGGTTTTAGTTGATGCTAACTATAATTATTATCAAGATAGAAATTACGTTATTAAACCTAATAATGATTTTTATTCCTTAGGATTTAACCAAGCCTATGGCATTTCAACTTGTAACGGAGGTGTCCCATCACCCGGCTCGAATTTTTGCGGTTCTTTTGATGACCATAAATACAACCAATCTGAAAACTATATCAGCTTTCTTGCGGAAACAGATATTTCGGTATTCATTATGTATGACTCTCGTGGTTCATCTGATGCAATTTGGTTTAATAGAGATGGTTGGACTTTATTAGATAAGAAAATTGAATCATCTGATGCCGTTGGTCATTACAAAATTTATGAAAAGAAATTTTTAAAAGGTGAAGCAGTTTCGCTACATGGAAATCGCTTAGGTTTACCAACGAACACACAAGTTTCAACTAATTATTGGGTGGTCGTGAAACCAACAAACCTGTCTGATTCTTCTTCATGTTTGGTTCAGTCAATAAATTATGAAAATAAACTATCCGATATACGATACATTGAAGGTGGTAATAAAATTACATTTCTTTGGGACGATTTAGCTAATTCATCCGTCAGTAATGTGATTGTTAGAAGAAAAATAAATGTTCCTAGTATCAGTCTAGCAGATGGAAGCCCAGTAAATGCTACAGACATTGAAACGCGAGGATTCATTGATGAGGGTTTAGAAAGTAATACTAAATATTTTTACTCATTTTTTACATACAATACAAGCGGTGTGCTTTCACCATCTAAGACAATTTCAGTAACGACTCAACCGGATTCAGACGGCGATGGTCTAAGTGATATCTATGAAATGAGTGATCTTCATACCTATAAGAATGATTTAAAAACAAATATAAATAATTCTGACACAGACCAAGACGGAACTTCAGATTTATGGGAAATCATCAATGGAACAGATCCTACCATTAACGATGTAGTAAAACCTGTGGTTCAAGATTTTCAGTTATTAAGTAAAAATCAAACTTCCTATCCAATGGCCAAGGTAAATCTAAATGCCAGTGATAATATTGCAGTAGTTGGTTACTTTGTATCAAACATCGATAAAAAACCTAGAAGTTCTCAAGTAGGTTGGACAACCAATGTTTCTCAGTATTTGCCACTTAAGTCAGGTCTCAATAAAATATATATTTGGGTAAAGGATGAAGCTGGCAATATTTCTGAATCGGTAAGTCCTTTACAAGTAACTTTAGATCCGGTAAGTATTCCGAAAATTACAGTTAAAATAGATCATACAAATAAAACTCTAATGATCTATGCATTTGATATAAATCAAAACAATTTCGTCTTAAAGAAGAGTCATAACTTATTAACAAATGAAGGTTATGGTGACCTACATCCGTCGGGCAAATTTTTAACTTTGACAGAATATTCAAATGATGGTATGACAAAGTTTACATCTGTCAGAGTAGACTCAGAAACAGGTGACTTAACGAAAGTAAATTCATTTAGCCTTGAATTTCCAGGAGTATTCAGCTATAGTCCTGATGGAAAATATTTTGTAGTCGTATCTTATGATAGACCTTCCCTATATTACGACCGCGTTAGGGCGTATAGACTGAATGAACTAACAGGGGAACTAACTCTTGCATCCACCTCTCCATTATTGTCCCAGAAACAATTCGAATCTTTAATGTTTCATCCTAGTGGACGGTATGCATACCCCAATAAATTTGATAATGGTCTTATACAAATTGTAGATTTAGCAAACAACGGAGAATTGAATCCAAGCGCTGGTAATTTGGCGTATGAAGTATACCGTTTTGAATTTCACCCGGAAGGTAAGTTTGGATATTATCGAAATGGATCTACGGGCAAATTTGGTACTTTTTTAATTGATCAAGTTAATGGAGGGATCTCCGGAGGAAAGGAAATCATAGTTCCTAACTATGATGTTGTATATTGTCTCGTTAACCAAAAAGGCAATCAGCTTTATATAATTGGCAGATCTAAAATAAATCCCAATCAGTATAGTTTGTTAAGAGCAAATATTATAAACAATACTGGCGACATAGATGTAGTTGATTCTGTTGTTTTGTCTGATTCATACAATTCGATGGAAATGGATCCATCAGCAAACATTCTTTTTCTACACAATGGGATGGGTCAAAAAATTGCAATTTACAGTGCTGGTGATTTTACTGAAAATTTACAATATATTGGAGAAAACACTGAATTC
>CAZCXZ010000086.1:9554-15375 GCA_964502705.1 Uncultured Candidatus Berkiella sp.
CAGTGCTGGTGATTTTACTGAAAATTTACAATATATTGGAGAAAACACTGAATTCTCCTTTTTAAGGAGACTCAGTTCAGATTCGAAGACTAACCTAACCCCCAAAATTACGTTTTCATTGAAAAATCCAATCGCATTTTACCAAGGTTCAGATGTCGGCCTTAAGTATCCCTATGGTGAAAACGCAATACTGAATCGATATTCAAGAATCTGGGCACCATTCATTTATGATTATAGATGGAATCCAGATTTTATTGGATTGGAGTCCTATGTCAATGATCCCATGGCAGAAACTTGCCAAAAAACAAATTTAGATGATTCGTTATCGATAGTCGGTGTCAATCCTGTTCCTCCAGTTTCAAAAAGTGGAACTCCATTTCTGAGAAGATTTTTACTTCATTCTTATGATTTGCTTTACGGTACAAAAGAGTTTAATGTGAATTATTCCTATTTGGATCAAAAAGGAAATTGCGAGAATCATTTTCCAATAATCAATAAATCACTTTTAATAAAAGTAAAAAATGTAACAACAGCGAGTCTAAGGTATGTTCCAGAATCGACTCGATCAGTAAATACTGATGAACATATTTATGGATATTATAATCATGCGAGAGTGTATCACCAATCAAAGTACGCAACACTTACTTGTAAATATACATTCAAACGTTGTAATTTAGGTGTTTGGGCGAAAGTGATTTTCCCCTTCAATTGCGTAATAATGGAAGAAACCAGAAGTGCAAATTTTCTCGGCGAGGAAAGTATTAATACTGGAAATGACTGTACACGCAATATAGCTAATCCTAGTCATCCTCTAATGTTCACAGACATTGAGAAAATTGAAAAGGTTAAAATAGAAAAATATTATCGTGTTTACAAACTGACTTCTCAATAGAATATTTCTCACACTTCCAAAAACCCCGCAAACGCGGGGTCTCCTTCCAAAAGCACCAACCATCTCGTTTCTTCAAAAATTTGATTATTCTCGCTATTGGAACGACATTCACTCAGCGAGTTGTGATCCCTTCCTCCAGAAATTTCTTTCTTGTTTTTCTTGAACCAATCCTACAAAATTCTGAAATGAAAAAAAGAATGAACGTGGTTAATCATCCTGGGAACATTAATATTTTAAGCAAAATTATATTCTTCTCTGTTTGTCTTCTGTTCCCTCAGTTCTCTTCTCTTTCGGCAGACTCTGATGTTATTTTAAATACCAGTCAAATCGCCGAAAAAACAGAACGTATTTCAGTAAAATTGCCTACTGATCATTCCTATTTAGCGGCTACATCGATTTCTTATACGAATGCAATGTCTGATGGAGCTCCTGCCCCGAAGCTCGTGTATATCGAATCGGGAGAATACTTTCTCGCATATAATGACGCAAATTCAAATGGTAAAATTGTAACTTTAGATCCAAATTTCAAAATGATAAAAGAAATTGTGAGTCTAAAAAGTTTTCGTATTGAAGACATATTGGCGGATTCCAATGGAATTACAGTTTTATTAACAGCATTTGATATTGAAAAAAAAGGAAACTATGAATCAAAAAATTTCCACTCTGCTTATATCAACCAATATGCAACTTCTGGTAAATTAAACTTCAGTACAAAGATCGTTGGTACAAAGGAATACAAAAAAGTTGGTGACCAAGGCATTGATACAACTTTTGGAACTTTGACATTGGCAAAAACAGCTGACAATGATTATGCGACTTATTTTTCAACATATCGAAAATGGGATGATGGCGTCACTCACCAGAGCGAATATCTGGCTTTGTTTGATAAGGCTGGCAAACGAATGATGAAACCAGATGGTAAATCACAAGAAGGATTTACATGGAATGTGAGCCATAGTTTTCGACCCAGGTTCATTAACGATGGAAAACAATTGGTGATGGTAACTGTAGGTGATGCTTATCCAAGAGGTTTGGTTGTCGATAGTTTTCCCTCCAAAAAACGTGAGTTGCCAATTGTAGTGCCGAAGGCTGGGCCAAATGAAACGTATCAATACGTACCGATATCCACGGGTGATTTATATGCAAAGGATGGTACAACCTGGATTACTTTTGATTCCAATTTGGATCGTTCCTCTTATGATATTGGTTTACTGATTAAAAGTAATGAAGGTCTTTCTAAACCAATTTTTTTAACGAACACTACCAAACAAAGAGAAAGGATCCCAAGGATTGTTCCCCTAGGAAAAGACCATTTATTTCTTATGTGGATGACTGACGATGGTACAGAAAAAGACAAATGGTTTCCAAAAATTGCAAAAATGAATTTGGAAGCATGTTTGATCAAAAAGGATGGAACTATCATTTCAAAACCACAAAACTTTGGTTCAGGTAAAGGTTTGTCGTTTCGAGCGGCCGCTCGTTTTTTTTATTTGCCCGATGGTAGGTTTGGTTGGGTCAATGATTTGACTGGTTTAGCAGACCAATTGGAAATCGTTTTGATTTCTCCATTCCAAAAGGAATCAGATATTGTTTCCCCTACTGAAAATCCAGAACCACAGCCTACAAAAGTAAAAATAAATCCGACCCTCGGCAAACCAATGATAGTTGCCATTTATGAAGGTAATGAAAAGGAAGCAATTTCACTTTTGAATCAAGGCGCCGATCCAAATACTATTTATGAAGGTTGGTCCGCCTTATTATATGCAGCTTATTTTGGGCGAACCGATTCTGTAAAAGCACTCATTTCCCACCAAGCAAATATAAATTTTTCAGTAGATGGTTGGAACTCTCTTCAACTAGCGGATCTTAGAGGACATAGTCAAATTGTTGCAATACTACAACCACTGACAAAATCACTCTCTAGGTCTTTATCGAAATCTCCAAATCCAAAAAATCCATTGAAGATGTTTTTAAAAGATAGAAATCTACGATCAGAAGTGGAACCAACTGACTTAAATCCAAATCTTAAGAATTTGGGAATCCCGATGAATTAATTTCCCAAATTCAATTTAAAATACGAATCCCTATGATGGGAAATCCTATTTCCCATCTGCATTCACTATGATTGGCAAACCATCCTTTCCATTCGGTACAAAGATCAATTTGTTATTGGGGTTCTCCATTGCCTTCAATTGAATGTACTTAGGTGTCAAAGATTCTGAAATCATCCTTTGAGCTTTTGCTTGCGCTTCGGCTTCAATGAGTACGGCTTTGGATCTACCCTCAGCTGAGATTTGCTGGATTTCCGCATCGCGTTTGGCAATGTTAATTTCGAACTTCATTTGTTCCTGTTCTTGTTGTTTGGTGAGTTTACTTTCAATTGCTTTCAAAATCGAAGGACTATATTCAACATCATCTATAATCACATCATCTATTTCGACATGTTTGTCTTTTAACTTTTCTGCGAGAGACTTTTTAATTTGAGCCGAAACATTTGGTGTCTCTTTAGAGATAGATACCATGTTGTAAGCAGAGAGAATATTTCTAATGGCAGTTCGAAATTGAGGTTTAACTACCTTTTCATAATAGTCCCTGCCAATCTCCATTTCTAATTCATAAATTTCGTTTTGGATCGGTCGGATGATGATCGCCGCACTGACCGTAATTGTTAAATCATCCCTCGTCAGTACCTCCACTTTCTCTTGGTGGCTCATCCATTGGATTGAGTAGACGTAAACACTGTTCCAAGGCATATAGGTTTGGACCCGGGACTCCAAGGGTTTCTGGCTAAGACCAGTGCTATAGGGCCGCCACATGAGTCCAACTTCCCCTGGGCTAATGATGGAGAGGCAAGATATAGAAAATAGACTCATACCCAAAATGGTAAGGAACTGGAAACTGGTTGGAAAAATGGATCGACGTTTCATAGTTAAACCATTAGACTAAAACCGATGTTACAATTTCTATCCAGCCGATTTTTAATCCAAACCCCTTCCTTCGTCATTTTTTTGTTACTGGTTGGATTCAGTTTCTCTTGTATCGAAGATGAAACTGTAGTGAAAGCTCCTATGAGTCGGGAACTACGCCTTTTCCAGGCCCTTGAAAAAGGAAACTTAGAACTAGTTAAAGAGCTTTTAGCAGAAGGGGTTTCCATTAATGCCAAGGATTCCTTAGGAAATTCCTGCCTAATCAAAGCCGTGGACGAAGAAGAATTGGCGATCGCAAAATTTTTAATCCAGAAAGGTGCGAATGTCAATCTTCGCAATACGACAGGGGAAACAGCCCTCTACCGTGCTGTGTATCGTGGGAATTTGGACTTGGTCAAAATGTTAGTGGCGGCCGGTGCAGAAACCAAAGTCAAAACAGTGGGTGGGATCAGCGTGGCGGAACTTGCCGAAGAACGGGGAGAAGAGGGAATTCTCAAATATCTAGGTTCACTAAAATAAAAAGGCCAACTAACGAATGAAGTGAATCGTGCGTTTGTAAATTGTTATGCGACATGTGGTAAAAATTTGATTATTTACTAAAAAATAACGTATTGACAAAAGGCACACACGAGTCTATAATTATATATGTGATTTTTGATTGGGATAATGAGAAAAACAAACTACTCAGTACTCAGCGAAATATTTCCTTCGAAAGAATAGTCATCGAAGTTGAAGCAGGAGCTATACTAGATATCTTAGAACATCCAAATAGTAAAAAGTATCCGAACCAAATAATTATAGTAATTAATATTGATAATTATGTCTGGATTGTCCCTGCAATTGAAAACGAAAATTCATTCTTTTTAAAAACTGCATCCCCTTCACGAAAACACACTAAAATATATTTTCCAGAGGTAAACATACATGAAACTTAAACTTACGGATGAAGAAAAAGAATTAGAATTATCTTTTGAAAGAAACGAATGGAAGTCTGTTTCAAATAAAAAAAGCTATTTAAATAAGTTTAAAATTGCAGCAAAAAATACTTTGGCCAAAGACAAAAGAATGAATATTCGAATTGCGGGAAAAGATATTCAATTATTAAAAACAAAGGCTCTTGAAATAGGAATTCCATATCAAACTCTAGTTTCAAGTATTTTGCATCAATATGTTACTGGAAAACTAAAAGAACAGTAATATTAAACTGACTTACCTCACGTCGCATAACAACGTCTTACTCACTTCGACACAAGGCCTCGCTTACTCCGTGCTAGTCGAGCTTGCTTTATCCGAATGGGTAAAACTAGCCAAAGTAAAAACTCAATGAAAAATTAAGAAAACTACAAGTTTCTACGAAACCTTTTCCCTCTACTGATTCATCTCTACTAAGGTCTCAAAAAGAATCTTTGTACCCAGTTCCAAATTATCAATTGTCATATTTTCATTCTTTCCATGCATCCCATCAATATCTTCCGTTTTGAGAACTGCGGGAATAAGTCCGTAAGCTTTAATCCCTACACGCCGTAGGTAAGAATTATCCGTTTTTCCTGGAGAAAGAAATGGCGTCACTGTACTGTTGGGAAATTTATTCACCGATACGGCGGCCAAAGTACTAAAAAACTTTGTATTGATGGGAGACACGTCTGTCGGATTGATATCTGTAAAAGTGATCTCTGCTTTGTACTTTTCTGCAATTGTTTTTACCTTATTAGAGAATTCTATTATATCCACACCAGGTAACGTTCGGATGTCCAATCTGCCAGAAGCTTCTCCTGCGATTACATTTTCTCCACCTTCACCTTCTGTGGTACGAAACCCAGTTATGGATTTGGTATTGGTTGTCATTGCTGTTAGGTGGCGATTACTTCGAATCGTTGAATGTAGCAAAGGTTTAATCAAAGGATTTCTTGCGTTTTTCAAAAAAAATGATTTTGGGAATGAGCTGATGGTTCCTAGTTGATAAAAGAATGCATCTGTTTCAGCTGTTATGCGAATATCAGAT
>CAZCXZ010000087.1:0-15175 GCA_964502705.1 Uncultured Candidatus Berkiella sp.
CCGGCAATTTTTTGTTTAAGTATTTGCCAGCCCACCGGTAACGAATCCGGTGCCAATGCTTTTTCTGATTCAATATAAAGCAGGGTTTTTTCGCTTACAAACGAGTGGTTTGCAAGTAACGCTAAGGTTTTACTCAGTAAATCAGTGGCAAATGGGGGGTCGAGAAAAATAATATCCAAAGGCTTTTGATTCGTTTTAGCATGCCGCAAAAAGCTCAGGCCATCAGAAAGCACGGTGTCACATTCATGCGTTGCATTTAAGAGCGTCGCTGTGCTTTTTATGGCTTTGATAATCGGAATTTGTGCATCCACAAAGGTAACATGCTTAGCACCGCGTGACAGCGATTCAAAGCCCAACGCACCACTACCAGCGAAAAGATCAAGGCAGGTTGCATCAACAATGCTACCCATCAGCCAATTAAAAACAGTTTCTCGCACCCGCGACGGCGTAGGTCTTACGCCGATATGCGGTAATACTTTAATTTGTCGACCACGCCATTTTCCGGCAATGATGCGAATGGTACCTTGATCTTTCGTGCGCATTTACGCGTGCGGTCGGGATGGCGTAGCAGGTTCGATCTTTTCGCCACCTGCTTGTGGTTCCCCGCCCACCATCACAATTACCATATTCTTGGTTAAAATGCGTTTATTAAACGCTTGTTTAACTGCGTCAGCATCGATCTTTTCGATAGCGGGTTTAAACAAGTCAAAATAGTTCAGCGGTAAATCATAAAAAGCTAATGCGGTGATTTGCTGGCTAATTGAAGCATTGCTATCAAATCGTAAAGCATACCCGCCTAACAGATTTTTCTTTGCTTGCGCGAGCTCTGCTTCAGTTGGGCCTTTTTCAACAAATTCTTGCAGTAATCCTTGCATCATGCTCAATGCTTTTTCAGCCTGATCATTTCTTGTTTGGCAACCCAATACAAAAGGACCGCGTTCACGCATCGGTACAAAGTAGCTGTACGCAGAATAAGCTAAACCATTTTTGTTACGGATGATGTCAAAGATCCGCGTCACTGAACCATTGCCGCCTAGAATATGATTACCTAAATATAAGGCGTAGTAATCCGGATCGCCGTGTTTCACGCCAGGCTCGCCAACTAAAATATGCGTTTGAGCGGAAGGGAAATTCACCTTCTTAACGACATTTTCACTTAAATTGCTAACCTCTTGTAAAGACGCAGGCTTTTCACCCGTAGCCATATCTTTTGCCAATGATTGCGCAATGGCATCAGCTTCCGTTGCGCTCAAATCACCAACAATCGTGACTGCCATATTTTTAGTAACATAGTATTGCTTAAAGAACGCTTTTACGTCTTCAACAGTTAGCGCACTCATAGAAGCTTCATCACCCAATACCCAATTCGCGTAAGGCTGATTAGGATAAAGTGCGGTGTAGAATGCTTTGCTAGCAACTTGATTTGGACTTTGGGATTGCTGCTTTAATGCGCTCAACGCATTTTGTTGCTCGCGTTTGAATCCTTGTTCAGGGAATGACGGTTGGCTAAGGAGTTCGGCCATGGTTTGCACCGCAGGGATTAACTGCGTTGGCTCCGATAAACTGCGCAAATGCAAAGATGCCATATCGCGCTGTGATTCAGCGCTAAATTGTGCACCCAATTTTTCAAAATTCTCAGCAACTTGATCAGCGCTCAGTTTAGCTGTGCCTTCCGCTAACATCGTGTTGGTCAGGTATGCCAAGCCACCTTTTTTACCATTACGCGCAGCACCTGCGTCAAATACCACTTGAATATCGACCATTGGCAAAGTGCGCACGGGAACAAAGTAAACCGGTACGCCTTGCGGGGTAATCCAATGTTGGATATCGAGAACGCCTTTTACTTCTTTAAACGATTCCAATTTTTGAGGCGCCTTATTTTGTATACCCATCATTTTTGCTAATTCTCCCCCTTGTGCCGGCAGTGATTCTTGCGATGGATAAAATTTATATTTGGCGAATATCAACGCGCCAACAATGACTACCGCAATAACCGCAATTTGGATCCAACGCATACAGTGACTTTTTACAGGTGTTTCACTTGTCATGGTACCGTTCCTTAGTTAACCATTTCTTTTTCAGGAATAAGTTCAGCGACCGAAATACGCTGCACGTCAAAATACTTTTTAGCTGCAGCTTGGATTTGTTCCGCGGTGACAGCTTGTATTTTTGTGGTAAATTCATCTGCTAGTTGCCAAGGCAATCCAACCGTTTCTAGCATGCCTAAAAAGGTTGCTTGCTGTGCCATGGAATCTTTCTCAAAGATTTCTTGGGCCAGCAATTGTGTTTTAACCTTTTGTAATTCAGCTTGCGTTACGGGTTCGTTCTTCAATTTTTCAAGCTGGCTCAGCATTTTCTTTTCCAACTCTGCGATGGTGTGATTTTGCGTTGGTATGCCAGTAATAATAAATTGCGAACCATATTGTTTAAAAATATCGTAGTGTGCACTTAATGCAGCAGCGATTTGCTCACCTCGCACCAGATCTCTTGAGAAGCGTGAACTTTCGCCCCCATCTAAGATGGCGCTTGCCACTAACAATGCATAAGCTTCTTTTTCATCTTTGGCAGTTTTAACGCTGGGTACGTCAAACCCCCAAATGGCATAGGGCAATTTTGCAGGCAAGTGCACTTTGATGCGCTTTTCACCTAACGCAGGTATTTCGTTAACCGTTTTCATTTTGGGCGCGGGTTTTGATGGAATTTTGCCAAAATGTTCTTCTGCTAGTGCAAACACTTTTTCAGCATCCACATCCCCTACGACCACAATGGTTGCATTGCTTGGGGTATACCATTTTTGATACCAGCTTTTTAAATGATCCGCTGTCATGTGATCCAAATCGTCTTGCCAACCAATCACGGGGTGATGGTAAGGCCCCATGACATTCGCTGCTGCCATAAAACGTTCAAAAGTAACATTTTGCGGATTATCGTCTGTGCGCATCCGTCTTTCTTCCATCACCACTTTAATTTCTTTGGCAAAAGCCTCAGGCGAAATAATGAGGTTGGTCATTCTGTCTGCTTCAGATTTGAAGCTCACATCAAGATGAGAAGCATCAAGCTCTTCGTAATACGCGGTATAATCGTCGCCGGTGAAAGCATTATTTTGTCCACCATATTCTGAAATCAGCTGTGCAAAACCATCGCCAGGTAAGCTTGGGGTGCCCTGAAACATCATATGCTCTAGTGCATGGGAAATGCCTGTAATACCGCGATGCTCATCTGAAGAGCCCACTTTGTACCAGATCTGCGAGACCACAACGGGTGCTCTGTGGTCTTCTCTGACCAAAACTTTTAGTCCATTAGATAACACATGTTCTTTTGTTACGGGTTTTTCCGTTGCCACGCTTTGTAAACTCCACGCTAATAAGGCCCCTAAAAATAAGCTAGTTGCTTTCATCATCCTTGCTTTCATGCGATTAAACCACCTTTGGCTCTTTACCTATCATTCACTAATGGTAGGATACCCTATTTTCTTGGTTTAGCCAGCACCATCACCTTGAAGGCAAGTATGTTCAAATTTTTTAGGCGTAACAAAAACGAGGGTTCTTCCCCTAAAAATCCTGGGGATAATGAAACAACGGATACCAGCGACTTAGCAGCAACACCTGCTGTAGAAACCCACATAGCAGAAGAAGACACCAACATCGCTGTCCAAGCGGCACCAGAAGTCACAACGCAAACTACATCTTGGTTTTCACGCCTCAAAAGTTCTCTGTCTCGAACGCGCTCTGCACTTGGCGAAGGGTTAGCAACCTTATTTTTGGGCAAGAAAGAAATTGACGACGCCCTGCTTGAACAAATTGAATCACAACTATTGATGGCCGATGTTGGCGTCGATGCCACAAAATTAATTATTGAAACATTAACGAAAGGGATCTCACGCAAAGAATTGAAAGACCCCAATGCGGTCTATCTAGCCTTGCAAAAGGCGTTGACCGATATGCTGTTACCTTGCGAGAAACCATTGAGCTTAGGCAATGACAAACCCTTCGTGATCTTAATGATTGGTGTCAATGGTGCTGGTAAAACCACCACCATCGGCAAATTAGCCAAAAAATTCCAACTAGATGGCCACAGTGTGATGCTGGCTGCAGGCGATACCTTCCGTGCAGCAGCCATTGAGCAATTGGCGGTTTGGGGTGAACGCAATCAAGTCAGCGTAACGGCGCAACACACCGGTGCCGATAGCGCTTCGGTGATTTTTGACGCGCTACAATCTGCAAAAGCAAAAAAAATCGATGTCTTGATCGCAGATACAGCGGGGCGGTTACACACCCGCGATAACCTTATGGATGAGCTTAAAAAGGTTAAACGCGTCTTACAAAAACAAGATGCCAACGCACCCCATGAAGTTCTGCTCGTACTGGACGCCAACACCGGACAAAATGCACTGAACCAAGCGCTAAAATTCCATGAAACCATGGGTGTGACCGGGCTTGTGTTAACCAAGCTTGATGGCACTGCTAAAGGCGGGATTATTTTTGCCATCGCCAATAAACTTAAACTTCCGATTCGCTTTATTGGGGTGGGTGAAAAAGTCGATGATTTACGCCCATTCGAAGCCAAAGCCTTTGTAAGCGCATTATTTGATCCTAGTAGCAGTTAAATGTGAGTTTTTCTTCTAACATTTAGCTGCGCCTTGGTATTTATGCGTAACTATAGGTATGATTAAAATATCGACAAAACCCCAAGGAAGGCACTCGTGATCACATTTTTCAACGTTACGAAAAAGTATCCCAATGGTCATATTGCACTCAGTAATGTTTCTCTGGAAATCAATAGCGGTGAAATGGTCTTCTTACAAGGACATTCCGGAGCAGGCAAATCCACTTTGCTAAAGTTGATTGCATTAATTGACGAACCTAGCCGTGGCCACATTGTCGTCAGCGGTAAAAATTTATCCCACATTAAACCCAATAAAGCCCCTTACTACCGCCGTAAGTTGGGTTTTATTACGCAGAATCCTAAATTGCTTAACAATTATAGTATTTTTGAAAACGTTGCCATGCCTCTCATGATTGCAGGTTTTGATAGGTTCGATACCGCAAGGCGCGTACGTGCAGCATTAGAACGAGTGGGGCTGCTCGATAAAGAACATTGTAAGCCACCGATGCTTTCTGAAGGTGAACAACAGCGCGTTGGGATCGCTCGAGCCGTGGTACACAAACCGCGCTTTTTACTCGCAGATGAGCCTACTGGAAACCTTGATCCCGAATTGTCACTCGAAATCATGAAATTATTCGAACGCTTTCACCAAGTTGGCGTTACCGTGCTTATTGCTTCTCACGATGTGCGGCTGCTAGAAACCTTTCCCTATCGAAAAATACACCTCGCTCATGGACAACTTGTATCAGCTGCAGAATCCCAAGAGGAGGTTATCGCTCATGGCTAAGGCCACCATGAAGAAACGCAATCACATCAAGCAAGGAAACTGGCGCGAATCATTCCAACGCTATTGCACTTCGCACTACATGGCTTGCAAACTCAGTTTTAGAAATCTAATGAATGCACCCTTAGCCTCTTTCTTTTCCATTTTTGCCATGGGGATCTGCTTATCATTGCCCATGAGTCTCTATCTGTTCGTGAAAAATATTTCCCACCTCAGCCAAGGATTTGATCAAGGCTCAGCAATTACGCTCTATCTTAACCCTACGGCCAACACGAAAGAAGTTGATGCCATTTTAAGCAAAATCAAGCAGTACCCCTATGTTAAAAAAGCAACCTTTATAGGTCCTGAACAAACACTGCAAGAATTCGAGGCCGCATCTGGACTAAAAGATACGCTGGCTTTGCTCGGTGAAAACCCTTTACCTGCGGTCATTACCATGGAGTTAAATCCCAACGAGGCGACGCAAGCTGAATTGATGGTCATGAAAGAAACCTTGAGCAAAATGAGCTCCGTACGCAGTGCGGCCTTCGATTATGACTGGTTAGAAAAATTAGCCGTTTTCCTGGTATTTGGCAAAACTCTTGCACATTTCTTATATTTCATAATTGGCTTTGGCGTTACGCTCATGGTCGGCAATACCATTCGACTTGCATTAGAACGTCATCGCGATGAAATGGATGTGCTAAACCTGGTCGGCGCCACCAAAGCTTTTATTCGACGCCCCTTCCTCTATCGTGGCATGTTATATGGCGCCTTTGGCGGCATTATTGCGTTGTTAGTGACGTATATCGCCATTTATACCTTGAGCACCCCAACGAATCAGCTGGTCTCGCTGTATCAGGGGATATTCACCTTGGAAAACCTCACATTCTACGATACAGTGGCCTTCTTAGCTGCCAGTATCACTTTGGGCTGGTTAGGGGCGGTAGTGGCTTTTATGCAACAGCGCCGAACGCTCAACGCTTATTAAAATTTAAGGTTTACAATGTCTCTGAAAAACGCTGTCGGTGGCGTAGCATTAATTGCGGGCACCGCAATCGGTGCCGCCGTGCTTGCATTGCCCGTTGCAACTGCACACTTAGGATTTGCTCAAACAACCGTTATTTATATTGTTTGTTGGCTGTTTATGACGCTTGGCGCGCTGTTTTTGCTAGAGGCCAATCTTGCTGTAGGCTACGGCTCCAATTTGATTTCGATGGCAGAAACGACCTTAGGCAAGCCCGGTAAATTGTTTACATGGCTTGTGTATCTCATTTTGCTCTATGCTCTAACAGCCGCCTACCTTGGTGGTCTCGGCGCTTGGCTACAACAAGGTCTACAAAACTATGGCAACCCCTCTGCTTTTAGTGCAGCGCTTATCGGTACTTTATTAACTATTATTGTGATTGGACTTGGAGCCGCAGTTACTGATTGGGTGAATCGCGTTCTGATGATTGGCTTAATCGGTGCTTTTGGCACATTGCTCTTTTTTACAATCAATCACGTTGAACCTGCATTACTCTACTCACAAGGCGCCAAAGTTGATCTGCGCCCTATCCCGCTAATGATTACGGCATTTGGCTCCGCCATTGTGATCCCAAGTTTAACTGAGTACTTACATGGCAAACAAAAGCAGCTTTATCATGTGGTATTAATTGGTAGCTTAATTCCCTTATTCGTCTATTTGTTATGGGAATTTTGCATTGTGGGGATTATTCCTTTAAACGGCCCGAATGGGTTGTTGCAAATCCAACAACATGGCCACCCCGTGACAGATGTTCCTAAAGCCTTAGAGCAAATTTTACAGAATCCCCTTCTGACAACGGCGTCTTCTTATTTTTCGATCTTTGCGTTGATCACTTCTTTATTAGGCGTGAGCCTCTCACTATTTGATTTTTTGGCCGATGGTCTGCACATGCAAAAGAATCTCAAAGGCAAAGTGCTATTAGCCATTATCACCTTTGCGCCTCCTCTCATCTTTGTATTGTTTTTTCCACGCGGATTTAATTTTGCATTAAGCTTTGCGGGTTTATTCGTTGCATTACTGCTTGGTATTCTGCCGGCACTGATGGTCTGGCAGGGTCGTTATCGGTTAAAGCTGGAACAACCGCTTACACCCTTCTTAGGTAAGCCGGCCATTATTCTGACCATACTTTTTTTCATCACCGTGATTGGCATTGAATGCTTTAACCAATGGGAAAGGTTCTTTTAGCTGCTATGCGAGTGGATTTTACAGATAGCCGCTTACGCTATCGTCTACAACACTTACAAGGCACGAATGAACTGATCGCCAAAGCGATAGGTTTAAAGAAGTCTGGCCCTTGCCAGGTTTATGACACCACCGCAGGTTTTGGCAAAGAAGCATTTTTATTAGCCGCTTTAGGCTGCCAAGTAACGCTATTTGAACGCCACCCCGCAACCGCCGCTTTACTAAAAGAAGGCATGCTTAGCGCCACCAATCTCCTTGAATTAGCCCCCATTATCGCAAGAATGCAGCTCAAAGAAATTTGTGCTATTCAATATTTGCAAGCGCATCCCGAAGAGCAACCCGACGTGATCTATTGCGATCCGATGTTTCCGGTTAAAACGAAATCAGCAAAGGTTAAAAAGGAAATGCAATGGTTGCAAACGGTCGTAGGCACCGATAGCGATAGCGAGTCATTGGTTGCATTGTGTTTAACGCGAGCAAAACATCGTGTCGTCGTTAAAAGGCCTAACAGTGCACCCTGGCTAATCAAAAAGCCGGATGTCGCCTATAAAGGCCGCAGCCATCGCTTTGATGTTTATATCATCCCAGCTACGTGCTCAAAGCCTGCTTCTTGTAAAATCTGACGCGTCTGATTACTTTTCAAAAAGAGCATAAACGCTGCAGTTGCTTTTGGGTGTTGCGGTTGCTTTAAAGTAATGATTTCATGCACCACCGGTTTATACGATTTTGGATCCGGCTCCCAGTAATGATGACTCGCTCTTTCATCTGGCGATAATTGAGCAAGAGAGACAAATCCTAATGAAGCCTTCTGGCTTTCGATAAGTTCGTAGGTGTGACGAATATTTTTACCGTAGATCAATCGTCCTTGAATATGCGTCCACAAATTATATTTTTGTAATACTTCTTTTGCAGCAGCGCCATAACTGGACGCCCCCGGATTCGCTAGCGCAATCGGCGCATTGGATTCATGCAATAATGTGGTTTGTAAAACTTGAGGATCAATTGCAGGATCTGCGCTCCACAAAACAATTTTTCCCATCGCCAATACTAATCGACTCAAGGGATCAACCTTATTCGCATTGATTAATCCTTGGGTATACTCTTCATCTGAAGAAAGAAACAAATCATAAGCCATACCATGCATGACATGTGCATATAAGTGTCCGGTTGGTGCGGTAGTCATTTTGCAGCGGTAAGGTGTTGCTTGGCTAAACTTAGCACAAATAATATCAAGGGGACCTTGAATGGTGGTGGAAACCGCTAAGTGCACTTCATCATCGCTGGCGTATACTTGGCTGACAGCGAATAAAAGAGTTAAGAAACTCATCTTTAAATAGCGCATGGAACCATCCCTGTTGTTGCGCAAGACCTTAGAATGGCAAAAAACGCTTTTTGGATCAAGCTTCTTGATCGGGTGGTACTAAACGCTCAATACTCGTATAAACCCAGTAACTACGAATATTCACAGGAATATTGTTTGATAATGTTGCGTTCGGTAAGAATTCCAGCACTTTCTGAATCGCACTATAGTGTTCATTGATGTAAAGAAATGCCGTTTGAATAAATCGTGTTCGCTCATTAAACATGACTTCGTCGTTGCCTTCAACGCTTTGTTGTTTGTCCGGATGAAACCTTGCTAATAATTTATTACGGGCATGACGTACTTCTACTTTGCTGGCAGTCATCGGAAGCCCCAAAATTTGATACATTTTCGTCACTTCATTTAAATCAATGGGCTCATTCATTTTCGACGCAGCCCCCGATATTGATTTACATTTGCTATACGAGAAAATGTACTGATATCTTCTTGAATATCAGGCTGATGTAACACTGAAATCCTGCTCCATTGCCCTTCTTTGTCTTCTAAAGACAAGCTCACCTGTAAGCTCTTGATATGGTCGTTATCTTGATCGGTCGGCAATTGTAGCTGGGCCGCAAATAGAGGATCACGCAAGGCAATCAGTTCATCTAGCGCATCAACAAAAGCATCTAATGAGGGTAATCTTTGTGAGCGTTTAAAAACCAGCTGATCTTGATCGTCAAATTTTTTACTGATTGCCTTAAGCTTGTCCGCATCATGTGCATCCGGTATAAAAAAATCTTGCATAGCCATGAGGGGCAGTGATTGATTAATAATACTATCGATGACATGATGATAAAAAACCGACTGCAGCGCAGCATCGCTATCATAACGGTTCAATGATAATTGCTTGTGATTTTTTTGCGAAAAAATTTCAAAGAAATGCGCTTGTGGCATCAAATGTTCCAGTAATGCACGCATGAATGGATAACTTAATCCCGCATGGTGCGTTAATCGCAGGCTTGTGTTGATACATTCAACATCACAGATCCAACTTGCTCGATAAAAATGAAATGGATCACTGACCTTTGCTTCACAATGAATTAATGTGTTCCCCTGAAAGCTGGCTTGCGACAGCGTCGACTGGGTGGGGTAATAACACATTTTTCGACTGAGCACTTCCAAACCTTGTTTATCTTTCACTGTGAGGGTAAAAGTAATCGGCATTTTTGTAGGATAGCAGAGCCAGAACTCCATCATGCCTTTCAATTCAGGGTGTGCAATTTTCGCTAAATGATTTCCATGAAGAATGCTTTCACTTTGAAACATATAGGTGATGGCGCGCAAGGTTGAGTAAATCGCTGTGCCCTTGGTTTGAGCTTGAATCAAAGGATAATCGACCCGATTTTGTTGATCACGCAGTAATGGATACTGATTATTTGCCAGATCAGTTCCAAAGACCGCAGCTTTAGCTGCACTATGATTGTCTTCGTCTGCGACAAATCCATTGACACTAACAGGAAATGCAAATCTAGGTGCGGGAGAGTAATCAAGCAAGGGATCGGTAAATCCTAATGTCGGCACTGTCACACTGAGTGTAGAAGAAGGACTACCCGCTAAAATGGCTAATTCTTTTTGAATATCTAAGGTTATTAACCCTTTTTCTTTTTGCTTGAATAATTGATAGCGTTTCAAATCTGGCAACGTTGCCAAAGCTCGTCCTTGTAACCCAAAATTTGCATACAATGCATTCATACCGTAGCCTGCTTTATTCAAACAACTCTATATGTCTTAGCAGTTTTAAGCGTACGGCAACAACACCATATTTCAACAGTCTGTACGCCATGACGTTTCAATGCGGTACTGAGTGCTTGCATGGTTGCTCCTGTGGTTACGATATCTTCAATAATCAACACATGTTTAGCCTTAAAAGCGGTATTGATCTGAAAAGTAGCTGCGTGAAGATTTTTTATCCGTTGCTGTGCACTTAATTGTGATTGAGTGTGGGTGTAGCTGATTCTCGTGCAACTCCACTTATCAAGCGTAATACCGTGGTGTTTAGCAATGACAGAGGCAAGTTCGATACTTTGATTGAAACCACGTGCTCGCAACTTTTGCGGATGTAATGGCACAGGAATAATGCAATCCACAGGAAAACACAGTGTTAGTTGCTCAACCATGAAATTGGCTAACAATCTTGTGAAATGTAATTGTCCACCATATTTCCATTTAGCAATAAATCGATTGATAGGCCAAGCATAGTCAAAAACGGCCTGTAACGCGTCATATGAGGGTAATTTCACCGCACATTGGCAACCATTGGCATGATCATTTTGAGGTAATGCACAACGAGGACAGGTAACGCCTAGCCATGGGAGACTGCGTTCGCAGCTAACACATAGCGCAAATGCTCGACCACTACGCTGACAGCATAATAGACAATACGAGGGTAATTGTAGACATTGCTTCGCCATGCATTGTACAATTTTTAACCAGTTGTTCACCATCTAGCCTTACGACGTTGATCCATCGTGAGGGGCAGCCTACGATGTGCGCCTTGATGACTATAAAACGAGCCCAATATCCTATGCCAAACCTACGTCATGATTGGACCATTGAAGAAGCGAGTGCGCTTTATCACCAACCTTTTATGGATTTGATCTTGCAAGCGCAGAACATTCATCGCGCTACATTTCCTGCAAACACGGTTCAGGTGTCGGGTTTGTATAATATTAAAGTCGGTGGTTGTCCAGAGGATTGTGCTTGGTGTGGACAAAGTATTTATAATCAAACCGGTGTCGAAAATGAGCCACTGGCCGATCTATCAACCATCGTTAAAGAAGCAAAGGCTGCAAAAGCAAGCGGCGCAACGCGACTGTGTCTTGCTGCTTCTTGGCGCGGCCCTACTGAACGCAATTTAGCCAATGTGCTAGAAATGGTAAAAACCATTAAATCATTTGGTTTAGAAGCTTGTATCACGATTGGAAAACTGAAGCCTTCTCAAGCTGCAGCACTCAAAGAAGCAGGCCTTGATTATTACAATCATAATCTCGAAAGCTCTGAAGAACATTTTTCAAAGGTATCCACCACACGCCAATATCAGGACAGATTGGACACGCTCGAAATTGTTCGTCAAACCGGTATTAAGGTCTGTAGTGGCGGCATTTTAGGTATGGGTGAAACCCTTAACGATCGGTTGCAATTGTTCGTGACATTGGCGAATCAACCTGAACATCCGCAAAGCGTTCCAATCAATCAACTGGTCGCCATCGAAGGTACACCGCTTGAAAATGAACCTATTGTAGATGAATTTGAATTTATTCGCTGTGTGGCATTAGCACGTATTATGATGCCTAAGGCTTATGTACGTCTCTCTGGTGGCCGTGTACAGATGTCAAATACCATGCAAGCCTGGTGCTTTATGGCAGGTGCCAACTCGATTCACCATAGTTTAAAGCTCTTGGTCACCGAAAATGTTGATATGAGACAAGACACTAAACTTTTTAAAAGCTTAGGGATCACCCCTGAGCCTGCATCACTGGCTGCTAGAACCATCCCTTGCCAGGTTAACGTATGAATAAAAGCGAGATCGCACGATCTTTTAGCAGAGCAGCAAAAACCTATGATCAACATGCATTCGTGCAGCAAGAAGTGGGCAATCGTTTATTAGAGCGGCTCGATTATTTACAAAAAAAGCCCAGCACCATTTTAGACGTCGGTGCAGGGACCGGTTTTCAGACTCGCGCACTCCAACAAAAATTTCCTGAAAGTCGTGTGCTCGGAATTGATATTGCTCATGGCATGACGCATTACGCTAGAAGCAAACAATCATGGCGCCTTTGGAAAAACAATCCGCATTATCTATGTGCTGATGCGGAGAATTTGCCATTTGCAAACAACAGTGTCGATTTGATTTTTTCAAATTTCACCTTGCAATGGTGTGTTGATCTTGCACGTACCTTCACAGAATTTAAACGTGTATTACGATCGGATGGAATGATCTTTTTTTCGACGCTAGGCCCTCAAACCCTCCATGAATTAAAATCGAGCTTCGCACAAGTTGATACCAAGACGCACGTCAATGATTTCATCGACATGCATGATATAGGCGATCATTTGCTTAATTTGCGTTTTAGTGACCCTGTCATTGACATGGAAATGATCACCATTGAATATCCTGACGTTAAAACGCTACTTGAAGATCTTAAAGGCACCGGTGCTCATAATGTTAATCTGAACCGCCCTGCAGGGTGCCTCAGTAAACAACATTATTTACGCATGCTAGAGGCTTACGAAAATTTTAAACAACCTAATGGTCGGCTTCCGGCAAGCTATGAAGTGATCTATGGTCATGCCTGGCAGCAAGAACCTCGCTATTTATATCCTGAAGATAATGAAGGTGTGGTTAGGATCCCTGGAAATAAAATTCCTCGGCTAAATGCCTTATAATCTCGCGGACGCTCACTAATAAATCACGAACTATTTTCTTGTCATAAGGGTCTTAATATTAAGTTTCAGTTATTGGAGAGTACACATATGCCATCCATCTCTGACAATTTAATGATTGCTAGTCGCGCGATTGAAAACGCACTGACAGCTCAATCAGCGCAAAAAATATCAGCCAAATCACAGACCTCGCCGCATCGGCGAAAAGAGCATCATGCCTCTCAAGACTCACAAAAGAAACCAACAGACAATACCAACCTAGATACTGTTGTCGAAGCTGAATTAACTAAACATATTGATTTGAGAGCTTAAATGAAAAACCCCGCAGGATGCGGGGTTTTGGCTCCTTTACAGTTCTGATAACGTTCGATAACCCGCCACATAATCGGCATGGCCTATTCGCCAGCCTCCCATCCATTGACCACGTTTATCAGATTCAAAGAAAGGGCATCTTTCTTTGGTGTGGCCTTTGACTCCTTGATTGTATCCTAGTTTATACGCGCGGTGGGTCATATCTCGCTTAACTCTTTTCATGGTTACCTCGATTTAGTCTAAAACTACTGACTTTACTGCAAACATGTATTTGGTTGGGTAAGCATGTTTGTAACCTTGGCTTGTGAACATAGAGTGTCACAAATTCCAGTATACTTTTCCTAGCAAAGAAAAAATAGTTGATTACCTCGTTTTTTATGCTTCCTATATTTTAAAACTATAGTGCAAGCTTATCGCCAAATCGGTGTATAGTCTGCTCAGATCACTGTTTGCAGCGCCTACATGCTATTTATGACAAATAAAGCGAAAGTTATTCAACCCAGAATGAACGGCGCAAAATGTCCATATATCCTGCGCCATTCAGGGATTTTAGTCGACAAGCCCACGATGTTTTAGTAAAGGCGTTAATTCAGGATCACGTCCTCGAAAATCCCTAAATAAAATATCAGGATCTTCACTGCCACCCTTTTCCAGTATTTTATGCAAAAAGGAAAGGCCCGTATTTTGATTAAATATGCCTTCTTCTTCAAATTTTGAAAAAGCATCGCTGGATAATACTTCCGCCCATAGATAGCTGTAATATCCCGCTGCATATCCGCCTGAAAAGATATGGCTAAAACTTTGCGGAAATCGAGAATAGGTTGCTGCGGGCACCACGCTATATTGTGTACGTACTTCTTTTAGTATTTCTTGAATTCTGCCACCCGCCTTCGGATTGAATTCTAGATGAATTCTAAAATCAAATAACGCAAATTCCAATTGACGCATGAGCATCATGGCTGATTGAAAGTTTTTGGCTTTCATCATTTTAGCTAATAAATCTTCTGGTAACGGTTCTTGTGTTTGATAATGGCTTGAAATAAAGGCTAAAGCTTCAATCTGCCAACACCAGTTTTCCATAAATTGACTAGGTAGCTCTACGGCATCCCAAGGCACGCCATTAATACCCGACACACTCGGGTAATCAATTTTTGTTAGCATATGATGTAAGCCATGACCGAATTCATGAAACAGCGTAATCACTTCATCATGTGTGAGTAATGCCGGCTCATCATTCAAAGGAGCACGAAAATTGCAGGTTAAATAAGCCACGGGATGCTGTAATTTTCCTGCTTCTCGTCTGCGTACCAATGCTTCATCCATCCAAGCCCCACCGCGCTTTTGATTGCGGGCATAGAGATCTAAATAAAATTTGCCAAGTAATTCATTTTTGTCATCATAGATCAAGAAAAAGCGCACATCACTGTGCCACGTTTCAACCTTAGTATCTTCAACGATATTCAAACCATATAATCGCCGCACAACTTCGAATAACCCTTTAACGGCTTGATTGGCTGGGAAATAAGGTCTCAGAAGCTCT
>CAZCXZ010000088.1:0-14991 GCA_964502705.1 Uncultured Candidatus Berkiella sp.
ACTCACCCCCCAAGAATTGGCAACGGGACAACAATTAGCTGAACAAATTACTCAAAGGATAATTTCAAAAGATTATGATCCGTCAGATAAAAATGCGCTCTAAATGCCGCCGATACTAATTATTATTAACGTGCTCGTTGTGGCCGTGGCATTTGTTGTGTTATCAGCAGTGTCGATGCGATATAGAAAATTATTTGCTTTAGGTGCCTTTATTCCCCTAGCGATACTCGCTATTATCACGGTCCTTTCCCGCGAAGCCACACTAGGCTTCAAAGAAGCCGCCTTCTTTATATTGCGAGGAGGATTGGTCTTTGCTGTATTTTCTGGTTTACTAACTTGCTATTTGGTATCGCGTCGAAGTCAATGAACGCGAGATATGAAAGGAGAATAAGAACATGGCATCAACTGTTGATGAAGTTACCATAGAATATGTCGATGGTGGTGTAACCACTGTCAAAGAATTGGGTAAAGTTGTACTCACCAAGGGTGCCTGGGCAACGATTATGTTCAAGTATCAAGATTGGGATAAGAAAAAAGAAGTCTACGGCCCTGTTAAATACAGTATTCGTCGTTATCAGAAGAAGAATAACGAGTATCGACCTAAATCTAAATTTAATATTTCCAGTAAAGACCAAGCTCAGCAAATTATTAATGTGTTAACACAGTGGGCAGCAGAAGACCCTGCTGAGTCCTAATGCACAATCTCTTTTCTGCGTTGCTCGTTAGAGCGACGCGGAAAAGGGCAGGCAGAAAAACCGCGTAAAATAATCGCTTTCATCGACGCCTTGGCATCCTTCAACCCATAATTTTCCAACCCAATTCGTTGCTTCACGTGCTATCAGCACGCCGTGAGCAAATTCAACAATTTGTACGATTGTCGCCACTATGCCGCCATTGATCTGTTGGCACTGGGTATCAGAGATTTCGATTGGTTTGTTAACTGTGTTCATTTACTTACTTCCATTGATTTGTGTTTGCAAATGATACTCATTCTCATATCTAGTGTAAAGTAGGATAGTTCGCTGCAAGTCGGCGCAGGCATTCATGGCTTGCCCCAAAATAGTGTGATATAAAAAATAACGAAATATTGCAGTTAGGTGTTTAGCTATGATTGGTCTTGAAGTTTTAACCTGGGGTACAGATGGGCACGACAGTGCTTACTATTATCCCGTTTACCACTACCTATGGGGTGGCAGTATGGGGCATTCAGCATTGAAGCTAACGCTGCCTTGCAATCCAGAAGTTGATGGATGGATAAAACGATATTGCCAAAAAGGTGATAAAAGCCTGATCCCACATTATCAGGTGACACGAAATCAATCCGGTCAAACAGTTTCTCAGTGGATTGTTTACTTTAGTTGGTGGCCAGGTGAGCTCCAAGAAGAGTATGACGATCGCATGGCAGTAAATCTTGGTGCCCGTATTCAATATGCAAAACAATGGCAGTCTCAATTTAGTGAAACGATGACTGAAAGCACAGGCTACTTGCGTCATCGTTTTGGATTTCTCTATGACATGGTATTTGGCAAACCCAAACAGATCCCAAAACCAATTAGTTACATTGTGCATCCAAGCCAAGAGCAAGCACAGGTATTACAAGAAATCCGTGTCTTAGAGCAACAAGAGTTGCAGTATGCACAACAAGAATGCGAACTGTTTACGTCGTTGAGTACAGTCGAAATGTTAGAGCAGCGCATGTACTATTTGTTTTTAAGAGCCAAGCGTCAGCTGGAGCATTGCTTGAGTGAAGCTGAAGAAATAGGCATTCAGCAAAACATGACTGAAAAATGCCAAGAAATACTAGATAAAATCGATAAGTTGTCGGAGCAACTTGATCCATTGCTGGATAATCACCAAAAACTTAAACAGAAACTCATTACTATGCGCCGCCATATTTGTGAGCAAGTTGTGAGTGTCGGATCCCAGCCTCAAGTTGTGCATCTTTCAATCAAGAGCAAGTTATCGCCGGAAAAAATGCTAAAAACCATGCATCAGATTGTTAATGGGCCTTTTGAATTCCATAAATTCCTTTTCAATTGCTCAACCGCTGTGCGGGAAGTGATCGAAGGAGGCTTGGAGCCCGCGTTGCAAGGTCGTGAAGGCCGGGCTCATTTATTTGATACGCCAGTCAAAATCCGTCGCTTTGCCTTGAATTTGCAAGCAGAATTGTTCGAGAGGCTTCCAAGTCCGACACAGCAACCTTCAAGAGAGTTGCTCTTGCAATATCCTCATGCGATTACGCATGCGCGTTCTGCACAGGTGAATCATGAGGCGCCAAAGGCGACCTGTGCAAATCGTCCACTCTGATTGTTATATATCGTGATTAATGATGCTACTCTATGCTGACGCTGAAAAGCAGTTTGTAGTTAGTTTTTGAACTATGTTATTTGTCAGGATTATTCTTTAGATGAAAAAGCAATCTAAAAGCACAGAAAAAAAAGTGTGGGTCGAAGTCGAGGTTAATAAATACACCGATGGCATCACTGTCTTTCGAGGCCAACTGAATCGATCGGATCTCGATGCTTGGACTCGCGGTGAACTGACAGACTGTGCCATTCGCTTAGAAAAGACCTACTGGTTTTTAGATGAAGCCGTTTGTGTATTGGGTAAAGGCGAAGACAGTGCCCGCCAATATACCGGCGATACCTATCTACGCGCGGATACCATTATGCTGATCTTTGTACTAAAAGAAGACAGCTTCCCTGATTTGTATACGCCAAACACCGATAACATTTTTCCTTTTCCAGGGCGTGGTAAGCAATAGGGGTTAATATGGTTACTAAACATCGTATTCAAACAGATCAAGCGCCTCAGGCTATCGGAGCCTATTCTCAAGGAATTCGTTCTGGTAACGCTGTCTATTTATCGGGACAGGTTGGACTCAATCCGCAAACCATGCAATTAGTGGAAGGGGGAGCAAAGCCGGAATTAGAGCAAATTATGCGAAATATGAAGGCAGTACTTGCATCGGTGGGGGGAGATTTTACGCATATTGTAAAGTTAACGGTCTTCTTAAAAGACCTTACGGATTATGCTCTCGTGAATGAAGTCATGAAAAATCACTTCACGCAACCTTATCCTGCGCGCTCGGTGGTGGAAATTTCAGCACTACCCTTGGGGGCGCTAGTTGAAATTGAAGCTATATCAGTTATCTGACTTTAGATTTCGAACTTTGTTTTGGTGTTTGATGGAGTCCGTGGTATCTTTTGCGCCTACCAAACATTGATAGAAATTTATTTGATTGAGTAACTTATATTGTAGCCAAATCAACGTTAATTCTATCGTAGCCTGGGGGGTCGGCGATTCCCATAGCTGCTTATCTGACCCTGCCTATCACTCTTATCCGCAATTAGAAGAACATCAGAACTGTAATCACCCAATGAAGGAGAATGCATAGTGAGCTGGATGAGCTTGGATTTTCTAAAACCCGCGCCGTATCAGCCTGTCATGAGTGATCAAGCCCAAATACAGACCGATTACAAATATTGGCGGATGCGGATCTGCTATTCAATATTTTTGGGTTACGCATTTTTCTACTTCACACGTAAAAGCTTCACATTTGCAATGCCTTACATTGCTAGCGATTTAGGCTTCAGTAAACCTGAACTCGGTATGTTAGGTTCCATTCTTTACCTGAGCTACGGTGTGAGCAAATTTCTGAGTGGCGTGTTATCCGATCGATCGAATCCTCGCTATTTCATGGCAGTAGGGCTGATTATTACCGGCGTCTTGAATATTTTCTTTGGGCTTTCATCTTCGTTATGGACCTTTGCAATATTTTGGGGTCTTAATGGTTTGTTTCAAGCATGGGGATGGCCTGCATGCTGCAAGCAACTTAATTATTGGTTTGCACAATCAGAAAGAGGGCTTTGGTATAGCATTTGTAGCACTTCTCATAATTTGGGCGGCGCACTGATTCCAATTATTGTCGTCTTTTGTGCAATTCAATTTGGTTGGCGTTATGCGATGTTCATACCCGCAGTGATGAGCATTATCATGGGTTTCGTTTTGATCAACCGTTTGCGAGATGTACCACGTACACTTGGTTTGCCTACGGTTGAAGAATATAAAAACGAACCACTGCAAAATGCGGAAGAGGCCAAAGCCACCAAGCATTCTTTATTGTCAGTTCGCGAAATACTATTCAAACAAGTTTTAAACAATAAATATGTCTGGATTTTCTCACTTTCCTATTTCTTTATTTATGTTGTCAGAACCGCAATTAACGATTGGACTTTCTACTACTTAACTGAAGCCAAGCACATGGAAGATTTAATGGCCAGTAGTGGCGTGTTTTGGTTTGAAGTGGGTGGCTTTATTGGTATGATAGCCGCGGGTTGGGGTTCGGATTACTTTTGGAAAGGTAATCGAGTTCCAGCGATGGTGGTTTGTGCTTTAGGGCTGATTTGTTCACTAATCGCGCTGAAATATGTTCCCGTTAACTTTGCTGTGTTAGACATGACATTGTTAGCACTAATTGGTGCCTTTGTGTTTGGTCCGCAAATGATTGTGGGGCTAGCTGCTGCTGAGTTCGTTGATAAACGTGCTGCGGCAACCTCTAATGGGTTTGCAGGATTTTTAGGTTATTTTGGAGCAGCCGTTGCAGGTTACCCTATTGGGGTAATGATTGAAGTCTGGGGCTGGCATGGTTTCTTTACAACAATGCTTGTTTGCTCTGCAGTTATTTTCATTATGCTTTTGCCACTATGGTCTAACGGTGGTAATAAGCGCCAACAAGCAAACGTGAGCTGGTCTTCTAAGAGAACCTTAGAAAAAGCTTAAAATAAGGAGGAGCGAACCAAGATATATATGGATGTTCTTATTTCGATATTTAAGAAGTTGTCAAAGTAGTATTAGTTGTAGCTGTTTCATGATGTTCGTAAAAAGAGGTTGACTATGAAGTTATTTTTTGTATCTGTAAATCCGGTTGATGTTACTAAAGAAATTACCAAAGAAGTGATTGACGCTGCTTTAGGTAGAACGTTTGATGGCAAATCTACCGAACAAGGTGGTATTTTCTTAACTGAAGCGGATGCTAGTGAATGGGCAAGTTTCGGTATTAAAGATGGCGCTGCAAACCCAAATCAACACGCGGTTTTGACATTAGAAACCAAACTCACAGAAGCTGAGTTGAAAGCATTCCCCGAAATCACCAAAGGACGCGATGCTCCTAAAATAACTGATGACAAAAATAAATTAATTAAAATAATTCCATGCTATTCAGTTCCTGTAAACAATTTCACAATAGAAAAAGCATCTTTCTCACATGTTGCTGGCAACAAGGTGAATGATGTTGTTTATGCTGCTGCACCAGTTGCTACCACTGAAGCACCTGCTGTTGCTGCTACCACTGAAGCACCTGCTGTTGCTGCTACTACTGAAGCACCTGCTGTTGCTGCTACCACTGAAGCACCTGCTGTTGCTGCTACCACTGAAGCACCTGCTGCACCTGCAGACAAAGCAGATGATAAAGCTACTAAAACCAGCGCTGCTTTAGACCTCATCAAGAAACTTGCTACTCCAGTATTAAGCGCTGGCGCGATCGGTACCGCATTCTGGTATCAAGGTCTCGTTCCTGCTGCTGTTGCTGCTTTAGCTAAAGTAGGTCTTGTATTACCAGCTGCTTCATTAGCAACACAAATTGCTATTCCTGCTGCTGTTGGTTTACTTGCTTATGCTGCAGGTTCTGTTTCTTGGATGGCTGCTAAAGCTGTTGGCAATTTCGTTTCTAGCGCTTGGAAGAAATTCAACCGTACTAACAAAGAAAAGTATGTTGATGATTTAGCTGCTGAAAACACTGCAATTGCTGCGCTTGAAAAAGACAAGCTTGGCTTGCAAGAAAACAGCTCATTTGTTCTTGATCTTAACAAATTGTTAGATGCTGCTCCTGAAGTGACCTTTGATGACAAAGGCGTATTTGCTAAAGACGAACCTAAAGATGGTAACCGTTTAGCGATGACCCAGTGGGCGCATGCACAATTAGATAAAGTTGTAGCTGCAGAAGAAAAAGACCGTAAAGGACTTCTTGACGAAGTTCGCAAAGGTCCAAAGCCTGCTGCTCCTAAGTAAGTTTAGCTGTTGCTAATCTTAGACCCTGCTATTTTTTAAGTAGCAGGGTTTTTTTTTAAAACTGAATTAATTAACTATCACAAGGGTGTGTTATGAAACAATTTTTCATGGTTAATAAAGACGTTAAATTCAAAAATGAGCAGCAAGAATGGACTGATGTTTCGCTAGAAGACCTGCGCGAAGCAGCCGAGATTGATGAAGATGTTAAATCCGTAAAACTATTTTCGACTTTAGAAGATGCCCAAGCCGCCGCTTTAGACGGCGTTGATTTTGATGAAGAAACCGATTTTTTCCCTATTTTTGTTGTCAATGTTGCGGATCATGTAAAAGGCCGCAAAGCAAAATACGCGTTAGAAAATGGCTTAAAGTTAAATGCCATTAGTATTAAGCCAGAACAAATCGAAAGTGTTGAATCAGCATACTTAGATCATATTGATGCAGCATATGATGATGTGAATTTCCCCAGCTATGAAGCTGAAGAAGAGCAAGAATTAGAATCTTCGAGTGATGAAGAAAAAGAAGAATTAGACATTGAAATTGCTGCGCAAGCAGAAGAAGTTGAAGAAGAATTAGAAGTGGCTGCACAAGCAGCAGAAGAAGCAGAAGAAGAAGAACTAGAAGCTTCAGATGAAGAAAAACCTGAAGAACCCAAAGTAGAAGCTGCACCAATTATGGCAACCAAACCTAGTCGCTTGGCTGCGATGTCACAGTATGTCCCTTCATCTAAAGCACTAGTTAAAAATGGATTGGCGATTGGTGCAACCGGTGCGGCATATTATTTTGGCAACGAAGCAGTGGTTGATCTCGCTACTAAAGCCAGTGTCGTGGTTCCTGAAATGTTAGCGGCTAGTGCTGCACTACCGTTAGTTGTTGGAACAACCGCGCGGTTGGCGACAGAAGTACCTGAGCTTGCTGCCAAAGGTGCTAAATTAGCAGCAAATAGTAAAGTTGCTGCAACTGCGTCTGCGAAGGCTGCTCCCGTTGTTGAACGTGTTGCTCCGTATGTGCCTTCTACCAAAAATCTTGTTAAAAATGGATTTGCGGTTGCCGCGGGTGCTGTAGCGTTTTATTTCGGTAACGCCGAAGTTGTGAGCTTAGTAGCACAAACGGGTTTGGCTTTGCCTGAAGTAATCGCTACAAGTGCATTTTTGCCTGCGGCAGTTGTTGCTTCAGCACGATTAGTAACCGAGTTGCCGGAAATATCAGTTAAGGCTGCAAGCTTTATTGGTACCCGTAGTGGTCAATTAATCGATTTAGGTAAAGAATGGTGGAATACAAGAAGAAACGCAGCTCCATCAAAAGCGCCTGTTTCGCCTGAAGCTGGTGAATTGAAAGAACGACTCAAAGAGCTCACCAAAAAAGTAGATCCTGCAAAAGATGCTGAAAGCATTCAAGTGGGTCCTGCTATTACTACGGCGCATAAAACACGGGCAGCAGAAGCTAAATTTAAGACACAACCACCCGTTGTTGATTCAGATAAAAAATCAGACAACAAGATTTCTCTACACTAAGTTTGTGTTCGGATCTCTTGATAGGCAGCTAAAGCGCCTTCGCGCGCTTTAGCATGTTCTACAGCTGGGTGCGGGTAGGTTTTGCCTAGTCGCACACCCGCTGCCACTAACACATCTGTAGGCGCCTCCCACGGTGCGTGGATAAATTTATTGGGAAGCTTCGCAATTTCTGGTACCCATTTTCTGACATAGTCACCATTAGTATCGAACTTTTCTCCCTGTAAAACGGGGTTAAAGATTCTGAAATAGGGTGCAGCATCGGCACCACAACCTGCAACCCATTGCCAAGAAGCGGCATTATTCGCCAAATCCGCATCCACTAAGGTATCCCAAAACCAGGCTTCGCCATCTTGCCAAGGTTGTAGTAAATGTTTAATTAAGAAAGAGGCGACCACCATTCGTACGCGGTTATGCATCCATCCGGTATGCCACAATTCACGCATACCCGCATCGACAATCGGGTAACCAGTTTGGCCTTGCTGCCAGGCTTTTAATAGCTTTTTGTCTTTCTTCCATGGGAATGCATTAAAGGATTCTTTAAACGCTTTAGTGGGTAAATCTTTAAAGTGAAAAAGCAGATGGTATGAAAATTCACGCCAGCTGAGTTCGGAAAGAAAGCAATCACGATCATTTTGATAAGTTTGCTGGCTCATGGCGGCATGCCAGATCTGAATTGGGCTGATTTCACCAAAATGTAAATGCGGCGAAAGTCTTGATGTATGTACTAAATCAGGGCGATTACGCAGTAGCTTATAGTCTTTAAGCGTGTTCTTTAAAAAGCGTGCTAAATTGTCTTTAGCCCCCTTTTCTCCAGGGCACCATGTTTTTTCCATGGTTTCATACCAGGGAATAGTGGGTAAAGGGACGCAAGCATCAATTGAGAGACTGTCTTTTAAGGTAAGCGCGTTAAATTTAGTAGGTAACGGCAAAATGTCACGCATGACCATTTTTTGTAAATTACGCCAAAAGGGTGTGAACACTTTAAAAGGGGATTGCGATTTATTGAGGGTTTCCCAAGGTTCTTTCAGCAGGGCACAATTAAAACTTTTGGCTTCAATACCGCTGTTGGTTAAGTTGGCTTTGATTTCGGTATCACGCTTAATCGCATAAGGTTCATAGCAGCGGTCCCAGTAAACACCCTGTGCTTGGGTTTTATCGATTAGTTCTTCAAGAATGGCCAGTGGCTTACCCTGATAGATCAAGAGCGATGTGTCATATTTTGCGCTCAAACTTGCTGAGAAATCCTGCAAACTGTGATGCAACCACCAGCGACTTGCGCCACCATGGGGCCAAGCTTGCTTGGTGTCATCATCAATATAAACCAAGATCAGAGGGGCTTTTTGAGCGGCAGCAGCATGGAACGCAGGGTTATCATGCATCCGTAAATTTTGTCTAAACCAGACGATAATTGGAGCTTTGTTCGACATTTATGCTTCTTCTTGTAAGGTGAGCCCTTGGGCTGAGTCAAATAAGTCATGAGTGGCTATATGGACATAGATCATGGTGGTTGAGATATCCGAGTGCCCCATTAGGGCTTTCACTTTCTCGATTGGGCAACCCGACTTTACCAAATACGTTCCATATGAGTGGCGCAACCAGTGAGCAGAGGCTTTACGTAACTTTGAGGCACGTCGCAAATGCTTAGGGCTTTCTTCTAAGTCGGTTGCAGCCATTGCTTCATATCGTTTAGCACCCAGTTCAAAGGCCCATTTGAGGATCTGATCGATACGCCGTTGTTGAATAGGGGAAAGCTTATCTTGCATCGGGATCAGAGGCATCTTTTCATTAAACATGGGTAAAGGTTGACAGCCGATTGCCATTCTAAAGGCGCGCAGTGCATCCAGATATTCATCAACCACGACAATATTGCGCGGTTTCTCGCCTTTACCCACCACTTTAAGGTACCAAGCGCTTTCTATGAGCGTAAAATCACCCATCGCATGGTTGGTTAGTTCAGATAAGCGTAAGCCCGTATAAAATAACGTATGTATAATGTATTTAGCCCTGATCACGCTAAAGGCATCGATATCAGGTTCGGCATTGAGTGCGTCTAAGATGGTATTGATTTCAACCTTCTCTAGCCATCGTTCGATTGTCTGTGGTGTCGCTCGCTTTTTGCGGCGTTTATTCACGCTCAAGGGATTCCCTTTTAAATATTGCGTTTGCACCAGATAATTA
Source organism: Uncultured Candidatus Berkiella sp. (assembly GCA_964502705.1). Taxonomy (GTDB): domain Bacteria; phylum Pseudomonadota; class Gammaproteobacteria; order Berkiellales; family Berkiellaceae; genus Berkiella. The sequence goes on from CAZCXZ010000088.1 coordinate 9,759, forward strand.
AAAAAACTATCGAGGATGCTGAATGTCTTCTTGATAGAAGAGGGGCTAAGGTCACTCGCAAAGGGGCGCCATTGTGGATTCAATTCCCCTGTTTTTAAGCGCTTAGAGCGTTTATTGCCACACCATTGTGCTTTGGGTTCAGGAGAAGCCAGAAACTGCTGGTAAGCGACAATATCATCGGAGGCAATATCAGAAATAGAAACCTTTCGTACGTGGGTGCACCATAGAACCAAGCGTTCTAACTCTTTTAAATAAGCCTGATAGGTGAGAGGGCTGTTTTGATAACCGAGCAAAAAGGATTTTAAAGCCTCAGCATCGCTGCTGGCTTTGAGCATATTGGAACCTTCCTTCAGATTGTAGCCTGGCGTATTACCTAAAGCCTGGGTTAGGTTGCCAAAATCCATAGAGTCATTAGACTCAAAGATCGGTCTTATAAAGCCCTTCATAGATTATACCATTATCATAATGATGTATTTCATTGCATTTAATAGTATCACTGCCACTATCTAGAATAACAGCTTAGCAAGAGAAGAGACGAGGTCGATAAAGAGTCAGAGCATATAAGTAAGTTGGTAAAACATGTTTTTTGTTACAGTTCTATGCGCACTACTACTCGCAGGGCTTTTGCTGTTTTGCAAACGACAGCTTTTTAGCAATAACAGCGAACAAAAAACCTGGCATCAAGCGATTTTGGCCCTTATTATCAGTTTTGCATTCGTCGGTGCTTACCAATTAATTACCTTAACCTTTGTACCCACGCCAACAACTCATGCATCTTCCAGCGTGCAAACCGCTTTTACCGGTCAAAATTTTCTTGACCCAGATGTGCAGTTCAAAATTGGTAAAGCCTTCTATTTAGGACAAAACCTACCTAAAGACAATCTACAAGCGCTGAACTGGTTTTTACTTGCTGCTCAACAAGGGCATAAGCAATCGGAAAAATTTATTCAGCTTTTGGGATACGAAATTGAAAAAACCTCATCTAATGACGGTGCATCGCAAGGCGGGAAACCCGGTTTTGCTGTCGATGTGATCCCAGCTAATCAAATCAAAACAAAATTAGATGATATTTCTGGCATGAGCCAAGCAAAAGGCGAAATCAAAAAATACTTAGAATTTATGACTGATCCCGAAAAATTTACCAAATTAGGGGCTGTCCCCCCAAAAGGTATTCTACTGTATGGCCCGCCTGGAACAGGAAAGACATTTTTAGCGCGGGCTATCGCTGGCGAAGCAAATCGGACGTTTATTTCGGTATCAGGTTCAGCATTTGAAGAAATGTTTGTTGGAAAAGGGGCCTCCAGGATCCGTGAACTATTTGAATTAGCACGCAAAAATAAGCCTGCTATTATTTTTATCGATGAAATTGACGCATTAGCCCCCGCACGTAATACGCCTGATCTCTCTGCAAGTCATATTCAAACATTGAATCAATTACTCTCTGAAATGCAAAATTTGGATGAATCTAAAAATGCCGATATTGCCGTTTTGGCTGCGACCAACCGTATAGAGGCGCTTGATTCCGCTATTTTGCGACCTGGTCGTTTCGATTGGCAAATTGAAATCAGACTGCCCAACGATGAAGATAGAAAAGCCATTCTAACGCAACAATTAAAAAAGATAGTGGCAGCCAATGATCTTAACGTCGATCAATTAGTGATTGATAGCGCGGGCTATTCAGGGGCAGACCTTGTGAATTTAGTCAATGAAGCAGCTATCTATGCCGCGCAGGATAATAAAAGTTCGGTGGATGCTGAATCCTTTGCGCTGGCCTTTAAAAAAGTATCAAGTTATGAAAAGGACGTGAATCCGCAATTTTCAGCCAAGATATTGTCTGGTAAACAACTAAACACCAGTTTGGCTGATATCGCAGGTATGAACGAAGCTAAACGCGAAGTCACGGAAATTATCGATTTCTTAAAAGATCCAACTTCTTTTACGCGTCTTGGTGCAAAACCTCCCACTGGGATCATGATTTATGGCCCACCCGGCACCGGCAAAACCCTTATGGCCCGAGCAATTGCAGGTGAGGCCAAAGCGAACTTTATTTCAGTTTCAGGGGCTGATTTTGATGAAAGATATGTAGGTGTAGGGGCAGCGAGAGTAAAAGAGCTGTTTAAACTGGCCAGAAAATATAAGCCCTGTATTGTCTTTATTGATGAAATTGATGCCTTAGCACCACAACGCGGCGGAAATGGCAGTGATTCAGCAGGTAAAGATCAAACAATCAATCAGTTTTTGAGTGAAATGGACAATATACAAAGCAATATCAATGAAGGCATTATTTTCATTGGTGCCACAAACCGCCTAGATATTATCGATAAGGCATTATTAAGACCAGGTCGATTTGACCGCAAAGTGTTTTTTCGCTTGCCAACGATTGAAGAACGCGAAGCCATTCTTGAAGAGCATATGAAGAATGTCCATATTGCTAAGGATGTAAACGTTAAATCCCTAGCAAAAGTCACCATGGGATTCTCAGGTGCGGATCTGGCTAATTTGGTTAATGAGGCAGCAATTGATGCAACGCGTGCCAATAAAAAATCGGTAGATATGGCTTCTTTTGAAGAAGCGAACGATAAAATATCACTCGGTGTTAAACAACAGAGTCTGGGATATAGCGATGAAGACAAAAAACGCACCGCATATCATGAAGCAGGGCATGCTTTAGTAGGCTTATTACACCCCAGTCATCCTCGCATATTACATAAATTAACCATTGGATTGCGAGATTATTCGTTGGGTGTAACTCATTTCCAGCCTCAATCTGAAGAATACTCACTTACGAAGCGTGAACTCGAAGCACTGATTGCGACATCATTTGGCGGCTATGTGGCAGAAGAATTGATCTTTGGTAAAGAAAATATCAGCGTGGGCGCATCCAGTGATCTCGTCAATGCCAATCGAATTGCTAAACAAATGGTCACCAAATATGGCATGGCAGATAAACAATTGCTGCTGGTAAGCGAAATTTTCCCTGACACCGGCGCTTACGTACCCGCAGCGGAAGATATTTTAAATCGGGATTATAAAGAAGCAAAGGAGATCCTTGAGAAAAACATCGATAAGCTGCATATTCTGGCTAAAGCGCTATTAGAAAAAGAAACGTTAGATTATGCTGAAATCATCAAATTATTAAATATTAAGCCTAAATAAAAAAACCATTAATAAAGAAAGCCAAAAAGCATTAAAGGTATTTCTTTAGTGCTAGCAAAAAGTATATCATCTTTAACAATAAATGAAGGAACTAAAGCGCCTTTTAATTGTTTGCCTGTTTTATTTTTACCACCAATTTCAAAAATAACATCATTTAAACGATAGTCTCCTGTTTCAGAATAAAATATTGTCCCTGGGTTGCTTTGTAAACTTTGTAGGAAATATAATTCGCGAACAAGTCCAAGAGAGCAGTTTTCTCCTAAAGCATCATTTACAGCATAAGTGAGTGTTGTATTGCTTAAAAATACTTTTTCAGGTTTTCTTAATATTTGATTACCTTTTGCATAAGGCAATATAGCTCTTATAAGGCCTGTATCTTGTAAAATTGTTACGTAATGTACGGCTGTTTTATCATCTATACCAAGATTTTTCGATAAATTATGATAGCTAAACTTTCCAGGCTCGATAGTCGATAGATAATTTATTATTTTTTTAAAAAAAGATAGATTTTGCGTTTTTAAATTATAAAACCCTGCGATATCTTCATGAATTGTTTTGTCTACTACTCGCAATATTTTCTCATAAAATGCTGATTCACCCTCAAGAAAAAAGGGATAATAGCCTTCCATTAAATAAGATTTAAACAATGCTTTAATTTTCAGTATATTAGTTAAAATCTCATTATAATCCGTTGGTTTTTTAATAAGATGATTATAATCTATGGGCTTATAATTTGAGTTTGTTTTAAAATTCAAATATTCACGAAACGATAATCCTACTAAAGTATGTAATGCTGCTCTTCTTGAAAGATCATAACTACCTTTTACCAGATCTAAGCTGGAGCTTCCCGAAAAAACGATTTTAATGTCAGGAAACCCATCGTAAATATTTTTAAGTTCTTGATCCCAATTCTGATATTTATGAATTTCATCTATAAAAAACACCTTAATACTCTCATGTTCGTATAGATATTCAATAAATTGATAAATCGTGTTTGTATTAAAATAGAGATGATCAGCCGAGAAATAAAATACATCATTAAGATTAGGAAAATGTGATTTAATGTACTGCAACATTAAAGTTGTTTTTCCAACGCCACGAGGGCCTATAATCCCCGTCAATCTTTCGTTTAGGGTAAATTCATCATACAAATATCTAAATTGGCTCATTTGTTGATTGTTGATTAATCGCGTGTAGGTACCCTTAAGAGAGTCTAGCATTGGAGTGTATTCCAAAATAATCGGCATATATTTGGAGTGTACTCCAAATATCGGACAATTGCCAACGAGGGCTAAGCCCTGATAGATCGCCGTTACTTATTTCCTGCGCCCCTACCGGGGCTTAGGATTTGTGGGGATGATAAGTAACCCCACGCTGCGAATGTCGCGCTACGCGCTCCATTCTTACGCGGGGCTAAAATCCTACGCGGCTGCCGCCGCTGAACAGATTAATTTTGATCTTCGCCCCATCGGGGCGTAGGAACAATCGCTCTAGCTAAGCACATCTAGCCATCTCTTTGTATTTACTTAATATTCAAAAAATTTAAGGGGATTACTCAGTGCTAAGCCCTGGTCATCGCAAGTAAACCCTGTAAAATATTGCGCTATGAACAATATTATTCAGCCAAGCAACATTGTATTTGCCGCAGACTTACTAAAGTCAGGGCAGGTCATCGCCATTCCAACGGAAACGGTTTATGGTTTGGCTGCAGATATTGCAAACAAACAAGCTGTTAAACAGATTTTTGCCCTAAAAGGGCGCCCTGAAAATCATCCTCTGATTATTCATATTAGCAATATTGAACAACTAACAGATTATGCCGTGCAGATCCCCGATTATGCTTTGCAATTAGCCAGGCACTTTTGGCCAGGACCATTAACCTTAGTCTTATTTAAATCTGATTTGGTAGGGGATTGGGTTACCGGTGGACAAGACACCGTAGGCATTCGCATTCCAAATCATCCACTCGCATTACAGCTAATTGAACAGGTCGGAAGCCCTCTGGCAGCCCCTTCAGCCAATCGATTTGGTAAAATCAGCCCAACCCATCCAGAACATGTGCGTGCAGAATTTAATG
>CAZCXZ010000089.1:0-14855 GCA_964502705.1 Uncultured Candidatus Berkiella sp.
GGTCTGCGATTGTAGGTCGTCCAAGGGGAAAACCCTAGTACGTGGATCTACGCAAGCCAGTGGAGTGGCTTTGACTTTTTAACAAAGATCAGAGAGCAGTGTAGGGATGTAGGGATGCATAGTTAGTGTCGGCTAGGGTGCTGCTATGTCGCAAATAATCCAAAGTTACTGTCAAATACCCACTCACCTGCAAAGCCTAGCTTCAATAGTCCCAGACTTCATGGCCAAGAATGCCGCTATTGAGAGCCTCACGGCGCATGCGCCAATCTGACAGGAAACGATCCATCAGAGCGCCAAATCGCTCCGTATGGTTACGCTCCAGCAGGTGCACCAATTCATGCACCACGATGTATTCGAGGCATTGCACTGGCTTTTTGGCAAGCTCCAAGTTCAGCCATATTCGCGCTGTAGCGGTGTTGCAGCTTCCCCACTTGGTCTTCATCTTTTTGATTCCCCAACTGGTGGCCCGGACCCCCAGCAGATGCTCCCATTTCTCCATCAGGGGCGGAATCAGGGCTTTAAGCTGCTCGCGATACCAGCGCAGCAGGACGGTTTCACGCTGCGCAGCGACAGTATCCGGCCGCACGAACAGATCTAAAGTTGCGATGCCACGCACCGCTACTGCGGACGCGGCCTTGCCCGTATGCACCCGCAGGCGATAACGCTTGCCCAGAAAGTAGTGGCTTTCTCCATTGACCATCTCCCTCTGACTCTGGCGAGGTTGTTCGACAAACCTGGCCTTCTGGCGTTTGATCCAGCCCAGCTTGTCGATCACAGCCAACCTGACCGCGTCGTCATCAACTACCAGCGGTGCAGCCACCCGTACCCGGCCATTAGGGGGGTACACCCCCAGATGCAGGTTCTTGATGTCCTTGCGAACCACTTCGATCGACAGCGCACCGATGCGAATGTTGTGCGCAGGGCGGGTTTCAGTACTCATGCTGGTGTTTCACGATGCCCAGAATGCGGTCGGTTTCTGCGCCCAGTGTCGGCACAGGCTGAGAATCGCCGGAATCGCGTGCGAGCTGGGTAGACGCAGGAGGTACCGCAGCGGCAAGAACGAAGCGAATCGCCGGCCTGACTTTCCGGGTCTTGATGGTGTTGTTGCGCCAACCATCCATGCGGTTGCTGTTGACGCCGGCGTCTACCGACAAAGCCAGTGCTTCGTCTTTGCCCAGATTGTTGTACAGCGCCCGCTGTGCCGCTGTTTTCATGCTGGCCGGGTAGCCTCCCGGTCCGCCGCCAGGCATGGTCGCGTCTCTGGTCAGGTTGGCTATTTTTTCAAGATATTCCTTGTAGCTCACCACGCCCTTGCGCCGCTGTTCGATCAAGGCATCCAGCAGCTTGGACATCTTGTCGTAGTAGGCGGGGTCTACCGGAGACTCATTGATGATCAGTTTGCGCACATTGTTTTCAATGGCTTCAGCCACGGCCTCGTCGCGCTTCAATATGGCCTTGAGCTTTTGCTCAGCAGCATCGGGACCACGTTCAACAATCAGCTGAATCAGGCTCATGTCATCGAAGGCAGAGATTTTTTCACTCTCTCCAACCTATGGGAAACGTTGGGCTTGGACGCGCTCGACCGAGATAGGCCAGAGACGCTGGTCGCGCTCAAGAAGCGCCTTGCAGAAGCGAGGGAAAACGTTCAGAGCTCCCACCCGCACAGCGGCGACGGTTGAAGGTGATTGTGGTCGCCCGGTCCGTCAAATGATCGGCGGGAGGTTTAGGTCTGCGGTCGCCGGCCGCCGTTTTCCCTATTGCGCTCGGGCCGCTTTGCAGCAGGAGCAGCCGCTGAGGCAGACGTCCCGCGTCTGGAAGAAGGCAAAAGTGGTTTGCCCGAAAGCCGCCTCTCGCGACCGACCGCAAGTGGCCGAATTGTGTCATGGTGACTCCTTCTGAACTGGGCCCGTTACTGTCCTTGGATTCTGCGGAAAGCAGTCATCAAAAACGCTGCCACTCTGGGTAACAAGATTCCGGAACCCGTATTCTCGGTGCCAGGCGGTTACGGAGGGATTGGAAGCTCACCCTAGAATGGTGGTTTCAAATGATGAGCCTCAGATGACCACTGCCAAGAAGCAAACAGCATTCAACCGTGCCCTCACTCCCAGCGCCGAGCTGGCCGCTGTGATTGGTGCAACGCCTCAACCCCGCACAGAAGTGGTAAAGCTCATGTGGGAGTACATCAAGGCTAATAACCTGCAGAACCCGAAGAACAAGCGAAACATCTTGGCTGACGCCAAGCTCAAGGCCGTCTTCGGAAAGGATGAAGTCACCATGTTCGAGATGACCGGGCTGGTGGGCAAGCACCTGAGCTAACTGGACACCACGGGGCCCTCAGCAAGCATCGATACCAAGAGCACTTCGCGCGTTCCGGGCACGTCGAGCGTGGGGGCAGCTCGCACTTCCATCGCCAGGATCAGACTCGAACTACAAACGGGCACTACCGACTGCCATGTCTTCAGCCAACGTCCGCTAGTTACCGGATACAGTTGTTCGGCCGCTCCGACCGATCTCGTGCTTTCGGCCGTCTACCAGTCACCGCTTTGCTCGAGCTTAGTCAGACGAACGGCCGGTCCGACAAGCAGCGCTAGACGTAGCGACATTGAATGCCATCAGACTTGGGCATTGCGAGATGCGATGTCTAGGCGTTCCAAAATCGACGCAGATTGAATGAACCCGGGCAATCTCAATAGAGAAGGTCGACACCCTCCCATGCACCCGACACCACCAATTGCCGGATAGTCTCCTTGAGCTCGGCCCGCACTGCCGCGGCGGCGGGGGACAAGCGTTCGGGAACCACCGAGTACAGGTAGTTCTGGCGCTTCAGATTGGCATCCGAAATGGGCAGGCAGCGCCAGCCTTCGCGCAGTTGGCCGGCCAGCAGCGCCGCAGCCATCGGTTTGATGGTTGCGCCCATGCCCTCGTAGACACAGGCCATTAGAAGTGATAGGGAGTCGATCTCGGCCACGACTTGCGCCGACAGGTTGCGTTGTTCGAACTCCGCAGTGATGCGCCGGCGCAGGCCGTGGATGCCGGTAGGCAGGATCAGTGGCAACTGAGCGGCTTCAGAGATGCTGAGCTTGACGCGCCGCTCGGCCACCAGGTCGCTATGTGTGGGCAACAGCACAAACAACTCCTCCTCGACCAATGGATCGGCCGGCAGCTCAGGAATGGCGTCGCGACCGAAAAGAATCACCAAGTCCAGCTGGCCAAGCTGCATCATCTGCCGCAGGTGCCCGCTCATGCCCTCGACCACGTTGAGCACGATGCCGGGGTATTTTTCGCGGATTCTTCGCACGAAGGGCACACCCACGGCACAGATGGTGGTGGCGGCGAGACCGACGGAGACCATACCGTGGACTGTGCCTGCCTCCTGACGCGCAACCGAGAGTGCCTGGTCGAGCTGGCGCAGCATGAAACGCGCATGGTGATGCAGTGCCGTACCGTTTTCGGTAGGCGTGACGCCCTTGGAGGTGCGGATCAGCAACGGCTTGCCCACTTCTGCCTCGAGTTTCGCGAGTTGCTGGCTCAGCGCCGGCTGCGCAATGTAAAGCTGGCGCGAGGCTTTTGCAAGGCTGCCGCTTTCAATGATCTGCACAAAGTACTTGAGTTGTCTGAGGTCCATGGGCCTGTCTCCGGTGGCGATGCCGAGAGCATATAAGAAATAGCTATAGCCCATCTCGGAAAACAGTATTTTCGCTTTGCAGCCCATCTTCCTAGAATTCGCAGGCCATCAAAGATTTGGCCGCTTCGGCCACTACAACAAGGAGACAAGACATGAAACAGGACAACAAGGCTGGCATGGCCGCATTGCAGTCGCCGGAGCGGCGCAGGGCCTTGAAAGCAGGCGCGGCGGTTGCCGGCGTTTCAGCGCTGGGCCTACCGGCGCTGGTTGCCGCACAGGCGGAGAAGATCAAAATCGGCCACCTGACGCCACTGACCGGCTTCCTCGGTGCGCTCGGCGACTATGCCGTTCAGGGCATCAAGATGGCCGCCGAGGAGATCAATGCCGCTGGCGGCGTGATGGGCCGCCAGCTCGACGTCATCAGCGAAGACTCGGTCAATCCGCAGACGGCTTCTTCCAAGGCGCAGCGCATGATAGAGCGCGACAAGGTGACGGTGCTGATGGGCGAGATCAACTCCGCTTCGGCCCTGACCATCGCCCAGGTCGCGGCGCGCAACAAGACCCTGTTCATGAGCATCGGCGCGCGCTCCGATGCGCTGCGCGGCAAGGACTGCAACCGCTACACCTTCCACGTCGACATTCCGGTGACAGTGATGGTCAACGCCGCCGGCGAGGCGCTGCTGCGCGAAGGCCTGGTCAAGGGAAAGAAGATTTATGCCCTGACCTCCGATTACCTGTTCGGCCACGATCTGTCGCGCCAGGCTAAACGGTTCTTCGCTGCCAACGGCGGCACGGTCATCGGTGACGAGCTGGTGCCGACCGACCTGACCGACTTCAGCGCGCAGCTGCTCAAGATCCGACAAGCCAAACCGGATCTGATCGCCACCAACCTCGGCGGCAACCAGGTGACCAACTTCGTCAAGCAGTACGCCGAGTTCGGCCTGCAGTTCCCTGTGGCCGGGTTCAACCTGAACACCGCCGACGCCTGGGCGGCCGGCGAGGGCAATCTCGGCGGCATCTGGCCGACGGTCTGGCACCACGAGCTCAAGACCCCAGGCTCGCAGGCCTTCGTCGAGAAGTTCACCAAGAAATACGGCCGCATCCCCGAGAACCACGCCTGGATCGAGTACGTCTCGCTCAAGATGATGGCCCAGGCCATGACCGCCACCAAGTCGACCGACAGCGAAAAGCTGATTGCCTACTTCGAGTCGGAAGCCCAGTTCGATGTGCTCAAGGCGCGCAAGGCCTACTTCCGCAGCTGGGACCACCAGCTGATGCAGGAGGCCTACCCGTTCACGGTCAAGCCCAAGGGCCAGTCCAAAAACAAGCAGGACTTCCTGCAGTTTGGCGAGGCCGTGCCGGCAGCGAATGAACCGCTGGACAAACTCGCGCCGCCCAAGTCGGAGAGTGCCTGCAAGATGTAAGTCGCCAGCGCGGTGCCGCCCGCCGTAGCGGGCGGCCTTCTTCTTTTGTCTGACTGAAACCTCTGCGCGCCCCAGCGGCGTGCGGACCTGCTTACCTCCCTCTCTTTCTCTCTGGATCGCCATGGAAATCATGTTTTTGCTCGAGCAGGTCGTCAACGGCCTGGTGCTGGGCGGGTATTACCTGCTGCTGGCGCTGGGCCTGTCATTGATCTTCAGCGTCGGCGGCATCGTCAACCTGGCGCATGGCGCCTTTTATGCGCTGGGCGCCTACCTGTCGCTGGAAGTCATCAAGTACACCGGCTTCGGCGGCAGCATCTTCATCACCCCTTTGCTGGTGGGCCTGCTGGGCATCCTGTTCGAGCGCTACCTGCTGCGCCGCTTCTACACGGCCGACCCCATTCTCAGCCTGCTGGTCACCTTCGGCCTGGCTCTGGTGGCCGAGCAGGCGCTGCGCATGATCTGGGGTTCGGCGCCGCTGCCGTCCACCATGCCGCCCGAATTCAAGGGCAGCGTGATCCTGGGCGACTTTATGTTTTCCAGATACCGGCTCTTCATCCTGGGCGTGGTGACTGTGGTGATGGCCGGCATCTGGCTGTTGTTGCACAAAACCTCTTTTGGCCGCGTAGTGCGCGCGGGTGTGCAAAAGCCGGACATGGTGGCGGTACTGGGCATCAAGCTGCAGCCTTACATGACCGCCGTGGTCATGATGGGCGTAGCCACGGCCGCACTGGGCGGCGTGTTGTTCGGCCCGATTGCCATCGTGCATCCGGCCATGGGCATGGAGATCATGACGGTGGCCTTCGTGGTGGTGGTGATCGGCGGCTTGGGCAGCTTCTGGGGTGTGGTGCTGGCGGCCTTGCTGGTGGGTGTGGTGCGAGGCATCACCACCCACTTCCTGCCGGCGGCCAGCGAAGCCTCCATGTATGTGCTGATGTTCCTCGTGCTGATGTTTCGGCCGCGCGGCCTGTTGGGTGAGCGCATCGAGCGCTTCGAATGAGAACGATAACAATGACTACCTTCTTCAATACCAAATACCGCTTCCTGTGGATCGCGGCGGCCAGCTTGGTGCTGCTACCGATTGCTTTCCAGCTCATTGGCCTGACGCTGGACGCCGCCACTGTGGTGGTCATCCTGGCCATGGCGGCCATGGGTCTGAACCTGCTGGTGGGTTACACCGGCCTGGTGTCCTTCGGTCATGCTGCCTGGTTTGGTATCGGCGGGTATGCCGCCGCGCTGGCCCAACTGCACTGGTTCAAGGGCCAGATGTTTCTGCCTTTTGCTTTTTCCATCCTGTTCACGGCAGTGTTGTCGCTGATCGTCGGTCTGCTGATCCTGCGCCGCCGCGGCGTCTACTTCTCGCTGTTGACACTGGCGCTGTGCGCCTTGACCTTTGCCACAGCCTTCCGTTGGACCAGCCTGACCGGCGGCGAGGGCGGCCTGGGCGGCATCGAGCGCGGCAGCTTGGGCCCGTTGAGCCTGGACGACCACCTGACTTACTACGCGCTGGTCGCGGTCATCACGCTGGTGGTGGTTTACGCGCTGCAGCGCGTCGTGCGTTCTCCCTTCGGCCACGTGCTGGTGGCGATCCGCGAGAACCAGCAGCGCGCCACCTTCCAGGGCTATGACACCGACAAATACAAGCTGCTGGCGTTTGTGCTGTCGGCCACAGTGACCGGACTGGCCGGCGCGCTGATGGTGTTTTTGCACCGGCTGGCGGCCGCCGAGTCGACCGCCGTGCACTTCTCGGGGGAGCTGCTGGCCATGGTGGTGATCGGCGGCATGCACACCTTCCTGGGCCCAGCCCTTGGCGCGTTGTTTTTTCTGCTGTTTCGCGAGCTGTTTTCTATCTGGACCGACAACTGGCTGCTGTATTTCGGTCTGATCTTCGTGGCTTTCATCATTTTTTCGCCAGCCGGCCTGAGTGGCATCTGGGCCCAGCTGCACAGGCGTTTTCGCCCGCCGCCCGAGGATGGCGCGGCCATGAGCAAGCGGAAGATTTATGAAGGCCTGCCCCTGCCCGCATTCCTGCGTCCGGCGCGCCGCGAAGGTGCAGTGCTCGAGGTACAGGGCATCAGCAAGCGCTTCGGCGGCATCCAGGCGGTGCGTGATAACAGCCTGAGCATCGAGGCCGGGCAAATCCACGCCCTGATCGGCCCTAACGGCGCAGGCAAGACCACCACGTTCAACCTGATCTCGGGCATGTTCATGGCCGATACCGGCAGCGTGCGCCTGCACGGCACGGAGATCCAGTTCCTGTCGCCCGAGCAGATTTGCCGCCAGGGTCTGGCGCGCTCCTTCCAGATCACCAACCTGTTTCAGGGACTGACAATTTACGAAAACCTGCGCTTGTCCCTTCAGGCGCAACATGCTGCGCGTTTCAATGTCTGGCGCGACATTGACAGTTATCCGGAGATTCATGCCGAGACCGCCGAACTGATGAAATTCCTCGGCCTCGAAGGCATGGAGGAGGTCGGCGGCGGCGACCTGTCTTATGGCGGCCAGCGCCTGGTGGACCTGGGTATCGCCCTGGGTTCCAAGCCGCAGGTGTTGCTGATGGATGAGCCGCTGGCGGGCTTGGCCGCGGCCGAGCGCGAACGTGTCTCGCGCCTGGTAACGACGATTGCCTGCAACATTCCGGTGTTGATCGTCGAGCACGATATCGACCGCGTGTTGTCGCTGTCGCACCGCGTCACGGTGATGAACCAGGGCGAGGTACTGATGAGCGGTTCGCCCGACGAGGTGCGCGAGGATCCCCGGGTGCAGGAGATCTACACTGGAACCGGCACACCGCCGGTGACGGGGCGTTCCGGTGTGACCTCGGGCGAGCGGCCGCTGGTGCTCGATTTTCACGGGGTCAACGCCTTCTACGGCAAGAGCCACATCCTCAACGATGCCAGCCTGCAGGTGCGTGAGGGCGAAATCGTGGCACTGCTCGGGCGCAACGGCGCCGGCAAATCGACCCTGCTCAAGGCCCTGACCGGCCTGCTCAAACCCGCATCCGGCAAGATCGATTACGCCGGTCGCAACATCGCCGGCATGAGCGCGCCCGACATCGCCCGGCTCGGCATCGGTTACGTGCCACAGGGCCGCGGGCTGTTTGCGGGCATGACAGTGGCGGAAAACCTGGCGCTGGGGCGCCTCGCCCGCGCGACCGATGGCAGCCAGGGAATCGTCTGGAGCGAAGCGCAGATTCTCGAATATTTTCCGCGCCTGAAAGCGCGCATGAATGTCGCGGCGGACTACCTGTCCGGCGGCGAACAGCAAATGGTGGCCGTCGCGCGTGCGCTGTCCGGCAATGTCAGACTGCTGCTGCTCGATGAACCGTTTGAGGGACTGGCCCCGACCGTGGTGCAGGAACTGTTCACCGTGTTCGACAAGCTGCGCCAGCATGTATCTATTGTGATCGTCGAGCACAACCTGGATCTGGTGCTGGCCCTGTCGGACCGTGTTTATGCGCTGGAACGCGGCGCGGTTTTCCATGAAGGTCCGGCGCAACCCCTGCTGACCGACCTCGACTACCGTAAAAAAATTCTCTGGCTTTGACCCATGACACCACGCAACGCATCACATCATTCAAAACAGGATCAATCATGACCACATCCAACGCCATGAAAGGCAAGGCGCTCGTCGAGAAGATGGCCAACCTCCCCTGGAAGGAGTATCCGGGGCACTTCGGCGGCGCGCTGTCGAAGGCGCTCGCGGCCCCCGAGAACACCGGCAGCAGCCGCATCGACTTCCGCATTTCCCGTTACGCACCCGCGGCCTATGTGGGCGAACACGTGCACAAGATCCAGGAGCAGGTGTACTACGTGCTCGAAGGCGAAGGTGTTCTCACGCTGGATGACGACAAGCACCTGATGCGACCGCACGATTACGTTTATGTGCCTCCCGGCGTCCGCCACAGCTTCACCAACACCGGCTTGTCCGGCCTGGTGTTCCTGGTGATCACCACGCCGGCCAAAGACGACGGGGAGACGCTTTGATGAGCCCTCAGGTCAACCAGGTTGAAGACGTGGCGCCACAGGTCTCCGCACGCCTGCTGATAGACGGTCAATGGATCGACGGTGCGGGTCCCCAGCTTCCGGTGCATGACAAATACCGCCTGCAGCCATTTGCCACCATCACCCTGGCTGATGCTGCGCAGGTCATGGCGGCAGTGGATGCCGCCTACGCCGCGTTTCGCAGGCGCGGGCCGGTGGCCTATGAGCGCGGGACCGTGCTGGAGCGTGCCGCCGTGCTGATGGATCAGCGACTGGACGACTTCGTGCGCACCATGCAGCTGGAAGCCGGCTTCACGGAATCGGACGCCGCCGGTGAGGTGCGCCGCTGCATCCAGACGCTCAAGCTGTCGGCCGAAGAGGCGCGCCGCCTCGCCGGCGACGTGATCCCGCTCGAAGGCGCGCCCAACCAGGCGGGCCGACTGGCTTTCACCTTGCGCGTGCCGCTGGGTGTGGTCGCTGCAATCACGCCCTTCAACTCGCCTCTCAATACCGTCACGCACAAGGTGGCACCGGCGTTTGCCGCCGGCAACGCCGTGATTCTCAAGCCCTCGACCCACACGCCGCTGACAGCTTGCAAACTCGCCCAGGTGCTGCTTGATGCCGGCATGCCGCGCGGCTTCCTCTCGGTGCTGCACGGCAGCGCGGAGGTGGTCCAGTGGCTGCAGAACGACGAGCGTGTCCGCTTCTTTGCGTTCACCGGCAGCACCGAGGTGGGCCGCAAGATCCAGCAGGCTGCCGGCCTGCGCCGCACCCAGATGGAGCTCGGCTCGATTGCCTGCACCATCCTGTGCGAGGATGCGCAGCTCGATGCGGCGCTGCCGAAAATCGTCAATGCCGGCTACCGCAAGGCCGGCCAGGTCTGCACCTCGGTGCAGCTGCTGCTGGTGCATATGTCGCGGCTGGCCGAGGTGGAGTCCCGCCTGTCGGCGCTGGTCAAGGCACTGCCTTTCGGTGACCCGCATGATCCGGCCACCGTGGTCGGTCCGGTCATCAGCGAGGATGCGGCTATCCGTATCGAGGCCTGGATTGAGGAAGCTGTTGCCGGCGGCGCGACCTGCCTGGCCGGCGGCGCGCGGCAAGGCGCGGTGGTGCCGCCGACCTTGCTAAGCAACATCAGCGATTCGATGAAGGTCGGCTGCAGCGAGATTTTCGGGCCGGTCGTCTGCATCGCACCCTTCAGCACGCTGGACCAGGCGATTGAACGTGTCAACGCCACACCTTTCGGCCTGGCCAGCGGCATCTTCACCAACCGGCTTGGCGACGCGTTTGCGGCGGCTCAGCGGCTGGAAGTCGGCGGCGTGCATATCAATGAAACATCGAGTTCACGCGTGGACCTGATGCCTTACGGCGGCTCCAAAGACAGCGGCTTTGGCCGTGAAGGGCCACATTATGCGGTGCATGAAATGACCGAAGAACGCATCGTGACGTTCACCACCTGTTGAAACAACACCCCAAAAAAACGGAAATCTGACAAATGGCAAAAATGAAGGGTGGCGAACTCATCGCCAACTACCTGGTCCAGGAAAAAATGCCCTATGTGTTCGGCATCTGCGGCCACGGCAACGTCGGCATTCTCGATGCGCTCTACGACGTGCGCGACAAGATCCAGCTGATCTCGCCGCGCCACGAGCAATGTGCCGGCCACATGGCCGACGCTTATTTCCGCGTCAAGCACAAGCCGGTCGCCACGCTGACATCCACCGGCCCGGGTTCGGCCAACATGGTGATGTCGCTGGCGACGGCACTGTCGGACTCCTCGGCCTTCATGGCCATCACCTCCAACGTGCCGACATCGCAGCACAATCGTGGCCCGTTCCAGGAGCTTTACGCACATAACCAGGCGGATTTTGCGCAGGTGCTGCGGCCGGTGGTCAAACGCGCGTTCCAGCCGACACGCGTGGACATGCTGCCGCTGGCGCTGCGCCAGGCCATGGACACCATGGTCACGGGCCGCCCTGGTCCAGTGAACCTGGACATTCCCTACAACGTCTACCAGGAGGAGGCAGACGTCGAACTGCCTCCGGCCTCGGCCCTGCACTGCGCGCACCGCCCGGGCGCCAGCGATGCCGACGTGGCGGCCACCCTGGACCTGCTGGCTGCTGCGCGCAAACCGGTGCTGTTCATCGGCCACGGCGCCACCCTGTCCGAAGCCGGTGCGGAAATCACCGAGTTCGCGCAGCGCCTGGGCATTCCCGTGATCACATCGCCCAACGGCATGGGTTGCATTGCGGGTGACCACCCGCTTGCGCTGGGCTTCATCGGCCGTAACGGCGCCTATCCGGCCAACGAGGCTGGCCGCCGCGCCGACCTGGTGATCACCTTGGGAACCCGTTTCGACGACCGCAGTTCCTCGAGCTGGCACGACGGTTATTCATGGAATTTCCCCAAGACCCAACTGGTGCATGTCGACATTGACCCGCAGGAACTGGGCCGCAACTATGTGCCAACCGTGGGCATCATTGCCGACGTCCAGGTGTTTGTGCGGCAACTGCTCACCGCCCTCGATGCCCGCGCCGAAATCAGCGCCGCAGCCTATGCGCCGTGGCTGGGCCAGGTGCAGGGCTGGCAGGCCGAGTGGGAGGCCTTTGTGCGACCGCATTTCGGCGACTCGACCAACCCGCTGCGGCCCGAGTTTGTGGTCGGGACCTTGCAAAAAGTATTGCCCGAGGATGTGATCCTCTGCCTCGACTCCGGTGTGCACCACAACTGGTTCATGCAGTTCTGGAAAGCACGCCGCCCGCAGAGCATGCTCAACAGCTGGGGCTACTCGAGCATGGGTTTTGGTGTGTGCGGGGTGCTGGGCGCGCAACTGGCTGCGCCCGACCGGCCCTGCGTGGCCGTTGTCGGTGACGGCGGTTTCACCATGGCGCCCTATGTGCTCTGCACTGCGGTGGAATACAACCTGCCGGTGGTCTGGATCGTCTGGAACAACTTCGCCTGGGGTGCGATCCGCGACCTGCAGTACGGCCTGTTCAACGGCCGCGAGATCGGTACCGCCTTCTACAAGGGCCAGACCGGTGAACGTTACAACCCGGACTTTGCCGCCTGGGCCCGTGCCTGCGGTGCCGACGGCACCACCGTGACGCGGCCACAGGACCTGGCTGCGGCGGTTGATCAGGCGCTGAAGAACCGGCGCCCCTGCCTGATCGATGTCCATGTGGACGCCGATGTACGGCCACCGTCCACCGGTACCTGGCAACTCCCCCCGATTCCCTACAAGGAACCGGTTTTCGGCAAGCCCTGGAAGGCTTGACCGTTTGTATTCACGACCTTGAAGGATTTCACATGAGCAACAAGACAGCACTGGTTTTCGGCGGCACCCGCGGCATTGGCGCGGCCTGCGTGCAGAAGCTGGCCGAAAGCGGCTATGACGTCGCCTACACCTATGTCAGTAGCGCCCCGGATCTTCCGGAAAAAATCGGCGATGCCCGCACCCGCGGTTATGCCGTTGACATCTGCGAGCCTTCGCAGGTCGAGCAAGTGTTTGCCGATGTGGCGCGTGACTTCGGCGCGGCACCGCACTGCGTGGTGGCCAACGCCGGCATCAATGTGCCGCCCGGTCCCATGGCGCAGTTCAAGCCCGAGGATTTCCGCAAGCTGGTCGAGGTCAACATCGTGGGCGCCTTCCATGTACTCAGCGCCGCGGCCAGACACGTGGCCGACGGCGGCAACATTGTTGCGCTGACGACGTCCATGGTGCGCATCGGCGTACCCGGCGGCGGCCCCTATACTGCGACCAAGGCGGCAGTGGAAAGTCTGGTGCGCTCCATGGCGAAAGAGCTGGCGCCGCGCAAGGTGCGTGTCAACGCGGTGGCGCCGGGCCCGGTGGACACCGACCTGTTCCGCGCCGGCAAGAACGATGAAGCCAAGGCGCGCTCGGCCGCCATGAGCCCGTTCAACCGCATCGGCACACCGGAGGAGGTGGCCGAGGTTGTCAGCTTCCTTGCGTCTGACAAGGCGTCGTGGGTGCACGGCCAAGTGATCCAGCCCAACGGCGGCATGGTCTGAATATGACCTTGCGCCTGGCGGTTTTCACCAAAAACCTGAGCAACCCGGCTTACGGCGCGGCCCGCCTCGGCGCCGAGCGCGCGGCGGCGGCGCTGGATGCCGAGGTGCTGCACTTCGTGCCGGAAAAAGGCGATGACCCAGACGAGCAGAGTCAGCTGGTTGACCAGGCGCTGGCGCTGCGGCCCCGGCCTGACGCCTTTGTGTTTTCGCCGGTGCATGCCAGCAAAGTCGATGCGGCGGTGCGCCGCATCGCGGCTGTCGGCATTCCCATGATCGGGTTTGTCAATCCGATAGCTGCTGCGCCCATGGTCAGTTATGTGAGTTCGGACGACTATCAGCTGGCCCTCGCGATCGCGGATTACCTGTTCAGGCATTTGCAGGGGCGCGGGAGGGTTCTGATCGTCACCGGTCCTGTGGATTCGGTCACCAGCCTGGCGCGCCTGCGTGGTTTCCGGGACGCCGCGACCGGGCACCCCGGCATCACGATCGCTGGCGTCATCGCCGGCGACTATGTGCGGGACGTGGCGTGCGAACGCATGGGGCATTGGCTGCAGGCCAACGCGGGTCCGGATGCCTGTCTGGTAGCCAACGACATCATGGCCATCGGCGTGCTGGACGCGCTGGATGCCTCCGGACACCAGGCGGCGGTGGTCGGCGTTAACGCGATTCCGCAGGCCATTGAAGCCATCTCCGCGGGGCGCATGCTGGCCACGGCCGATTTCAACGCCATGCAAATCGCCTGCCTAGCGACTGAATGCGCTGTACGCCACCTGCGCGGCGAAACAGGCGTGCCCGCCACCATCGAACTGCCGGTGCAAATCGTGGACAGCGGCAATTACAGGCAATGGGACCAGCCCTATGCGCAACGACCCGTGATTACGCTTGAACAACTGAGGAACAAGACATGAAGACAAGAACATTCCTGAAGAGGCTTGGCTGCGGCCTGCTGACCGCCACGCTGCTGGGCGGCGGGGCAGCCATGGCGCAGGACTACCCTACCCAGACTATTCGGCTGGTGGTGCCCTTCCCCCCGGCCGGTGTGGCCGACATCCTGGGCCGCATGCTGTCGCAGCGGCTGGCAACGCCCTACGGCCAGTCGATTGTGGTGGACAACCGGCCTGGGGCCAGCGGCCATCTGGGCGCGCAGCTGGTGTCCAAGGCACCGCCGGACGGTTACACGCTGATGGTCGGAACCATTGGCATTCACGCGGCCTACGCGAGTTACAGCAAGCTCACCTACTCGCCGGCGTCCGAGCTGCAGCCGGTTTTGATCCTTGGGGAAGCGCCCAACATCGTGCTGGTTCCCGCAAGCTCGCCATTCAAGACCTTTCCTGAACTGCTGGCTTTCGCCAAGGCCAACCCCGGCAAACTCAACTATGCGTCGGCCGGACCCGGCTCGTCGGTGCATATGGTCACGGCGCTGTTCGAGCTGGAAAGCGGCGTAAAAATGAACCATGTGCCTTACAAGGGCAGCGGTCCGGCACTGATCGACCTGATCGGCGGGCAGGTGGACCTCATGTTCGACAACATGTCGTCCAGCGTGCCCCACATCCAGAGTGGAAAGCTGCGCGCGCTGGCCGTCACCAGCGCCAAACGCAATGCCATCCTGCCGAATGTGCCGACCATTGCGGAGTCGGGTGTACCTGCATATGCAGGGACATCGTGGTGGACGCTGGCCGCGCCGGCTGGAACACCCCCAGCGGTGATTGACAAGCTGAACCGGGATGTGCTGCGCGCTGTGGCCGCACCGGATGCGCAAAAACAGCTCGCGGCCCTCGGGGTCACCATCACACCCAA
>CAZCXZ010000090.1:0-14748 GCA_964502705.1 Uncultured Candidatus Berkiella sp.
ATAATTTGTTTTAATAAAATTTGTTCTTCATTAGTGCGGTAAGGCGGTATCATGGTTGATGTCTTGTCAGATAAATAGACCTGAATGTTATTTAATTTTTGTTTAGAAAATGCAAACGGCAGAATATCGCCCACCGAATTATATCCGAGTTTTAACGCTTTTTTTCCTCTCTCGCATATGGCTTGAAACCGGATCTGCTCTAGCAAGTTATCTAAAGGCTCGTCAACATTCAGCGTGTTAAAAATTAAAAGCGGCGCAATATTGTTAGGTTCTGCGACCGCTAATAATCCACCTGGCTTTAACACCCTTATCATTTCTTTTAAAGCGATATCAATATCTGCGACATGAATCAGCACTGTTTGGCAAGTAACCATATCGAATGCGTTATCTTCAAATGGCAAACGTTCAACCGTGCCGACTTGGTAATGGTAATTCTGTCCCAATCCTCTCTCCTTAGCGCGCTCGGTTGCCTTTTTCACCCAGGTTGCTTCAGGATCAATCCCAATAACTTGTGCATCTTTGTTAAGAAATGGCGCCAACGTAAAACCCCAATGGCCCACCCCACATCCTACGTCTAGAACTCGTTGAACTGTCCTAAGATCCCATCGTTTCGCCATCAATTCCATGAAATCATAGTTCCACCATAAATCACGCTGATCACCAAAATAGTGACCTGAATGAGGCATCTGTTCATTAGACATGACTGCTCCTTTATCTATTAACCTATTCACAAGTGTTGATCATGGATTGATAGCGAAAATGCCCCGTCACGTAACCAAAGGGATCGCGCCTTTCATTGTTCGCTCTTTTTTCAATATGTTGATAATCCTTCACATCATGCCAGTTGCCACCCCAATCCCAACCATATTTGTTAAAAATGGCAGTAACAGCGCTGTTTGGTATTATTTTCCCTTTCTCAGGTCTAATTCTATCAATATGCTTTCGCGCATTACCTGGCACAATTAGGCATCCCTTTACATAAGGGTTCAAAAGGGGATTAATGTCTATTGCTCGTCCATAGCTGTGTTGTGACATAATTCCAGGCTGATCGGTAACGGCCCGGCAACTAAAGCTGTCTGTGGTGTTGTCATAAATATTTGGCATTTTCTGTAATTGTTTGGGAATAGGCTGCAAAGCTTGGATAGGGAAACGTAGCGCTAGTAATTCCTTAAATATCGCGACGACATCTTCACCTAATGATGAGTGAACAATCAGATAGCCTGAATGTTCTTTATCATCGAAGCCCCAATACTTAACCTTCACAAGTACCAATTCTTTCAAAAACGCTTTACACGCTCGGTTTCGTTGCGTGGAAAGGTTTTTCTCGGCAGCGGGTAGATCCTTAATCGCTGTGATGGAATCATTTAGCAAAGAATCGAAATAGGTTCCCGAATATGCTGTTGTGCAAAATGTAATCAACAGAGAAATCAGAATACGCTTCATGATGGCGTCCTTTGCTTACTATTTTAAGCGTTTTTCTTATATTATTGATTGAGCTATTTTATTAAAATATCCGGCTTTTAGCTAGATAAGGTTTTCTATGTCAGTGAATGGTGCTACTACCTTAGCAGATGACTGCTATAACGAAGAAGTCATTATTGACATTGAAGCCATTGCGGCACAATCTCGCCTAGAAGAAATTCAGCATAAATTTGAAAGCGGCTTATATCTCTATAAGTCAGACATACTGCAATATTTTGCTGTTAGAGATGAAATAGCGCTACTTATCGGAGCGTATTTTGACAAATCTGCTCTGAACGATGAACAAACGTTAAAAGCGCTTAAAGTTGCGACGATACATCATGAACAATATCATGATGATTTATCGCGCAGAGAAAAATATTTTAGTACTTGTATGCTTAAATATCATATGAATCAGGCCTTTGCTCGAATTCGATCTAAACCACAAGATATCAATCAGCAACCCGTTACTCATCAAAGCGCATCGCCGTCATTCATTACGTGCACCTTCGAACGACATCGCGAAACCACTACCACGTCTTATTATTCATCTTCCAAAGCATCAAACTCACAGCAAGAAGGCAGTAGCAAGCAAAAATACCGAAGATCTACGTAGAGGGATGCCTGGTGAGAGCGATTCTGCTAGCACCCAGGCAAGAGCCACAAAAGCGAAGGCTGAAGTATCCAGAAGAGCTCTGTTTCCAGATTGCATGTTCACTTTATATTTAAACAAACCAAGTGCATTTACAATATATTAGTCTCTAATAAAGTTGACTTAAATATTGAGTCCAGATAACCTCTGCCGCTCTCATAAAAACCGAGTAAGGCGCGCAGCATGGCTTCCAATGGTCCAATCGATGAGTTTGATAATTTATTCCCTACTCCCTATCCCTTGAGCGCAATAGAAAGCCTGTTTACCGGCAATACACCTGGCGATAACGATTTGGCGAATGCGTGCACATCTGCTTTTAGTGGTTATCCTGAAAATATGGTGTCCTTTGAATTATTGGATATCCCAAGCCAGTGTGCGACTCACTCATCACCTCTCAAATCGATACTTTTGCCTACTGTCGATTCAGCGGACACCTATTTACCATCTGCACCAAACAAGTCCACCCCGAATGATGATAAAATTGCGTATCTTGTTCAACAAATTCAAAAAATTACTGCAGCCCTTAAGGATTATCAAGATAAATGCGACAGTGAACCACTGGTTGCCCCGAGTGAATTAAGTTCAAAAGAACAAAAGACTTGGGTAAGAAAAATAAAGCAAAAGCGTTCCGCTCAACTAAGTCGTTATAATAGGCGTATCCAGGAACTTGAAGATCAACTTAAAGTTGAGGAACTCAGTGTAGAGAATCGTGCATTGAAAAAAGGCGTCATGCCTGCTTTGCCACCATCCGGTACATGTGAGATCAATCAATTACCATTTGAATACCTACAAGCTGAAAATCTTCGATTAGAATCACTCTGTAAATCCCTGGTTGAAAGTAATCGTGCATTATCGCAAACTGCCACCGATTTAGAGACAACCTGCGAAAGCTTAAGATCGCGCTGCCATCACTTCAAGGCAGAAAATGATGAGTTAAAAATGCAATTTAATGCACAATCAGAATTTTTCAAAGCAAGAGAAGCTGTAGCCAGTGAACAATTAAGTCTATTTATGCACCAATATCAAATGCTGGCAAAGGCATACAGTCAATTGCAATCCCAGCATCAACAGTTAAGTATGAGCTTTTCTGCAAGCGAAGAGCACAACAAACAGATGATATTTTCATTTGAAAATTATACAAAAGCGCTAATCACCATCCACGAAAAAACAACACAAACAGTTAAGCTCTATAAAGCGATGGTTGAACAGAATAAATTAGAGAAAAAGGCTCAAGACGAACAACTCACAGAGATGCAAGAACAAATTCAAACACTGACTCGCGCGCTTGAATCACACAATCATCCTCAAGCATGCAAGGAAGAAAAACGTATCCCTGTCATTGAACACGCAAGAAAACGAGAACAATCCACGGGTTGGAAGCCATTATCAAGCTATAGAACAACACCCAATATTGACGAAACGCCGTTATCACACCCCAGACAACAATGTAGCAATTTTCCATAAACGCGACAGCAAAGGATTTTGTTCTCTATTTATTGCTGAGGTTTCTATACAATTTTCTTGCATCAGCTATGAAACTAGAGAGTGTAACTACACATCCTATTTTATATGAGCATTTTCTTGACTTGCTGAAGTATGTCTCATAACATACACCGCGTTAAATGATAGTTTATCGTTCGATGGTATTTTGATGTTTCGCCAGTATCTGCTTTTCTTGCAGGCTTTTAGCCGCAGCAAGCTCTTCTTTTCTCTTAATCCCAGTATTCAAATGTTTGCGGGCTATTTCTAAGCGCCCTCTCAAGTCTTTCACTATTTAGATCGCAAATTGATAATTGTTTAATTCATCAAGGTTTTTCATTATGATTTTAATTCAGCATGTCCTCGACAGTGATTGCGAAGCCGTTTTGGCACTGCTTCTCAACAAGGATTACACCCCATCAGAAGATGAAAAGAAATTGGCTATTGAAGCGGCAGTTGACAGAAACTGTGCAGAAATATTATCCATTTTATTAGCAGATGAAAAAAAACGTTTTGATCCATCATTGGATGATAATCTTGCTTTAATGAATACCATCTTTTTCCAAAAAAATAACCTTCTGGCAATCCTTTTAGCGGATTCTAGAGTCAATCCAGCGGTAAGAGATAATGCACCCATTCGCTTATCTTCAGGTTTTGGTAATACTGAAGCCGTTAGGTTGTTGCTGGAAAACCCTCGCGTTAATCCCTCTGCTTGCGGAAATGCCCCCATGTTCTGTGCGCTTGCAGAAGGCCACAGTGATATTGTTAAACTACTTCTACCGCATTTAAAAATTGCTGGCGTTCCATGGACAACCTTTTTTGACCTCGCCTTAGAAGATAGCGTTCTGTTAGACCATATTGGAACTTTCCTAGATGACCCTAAAGAATATATCAGCAAAATAAGTATGGCGACAGATGCCCAATGCGCTGCTT
The DNA here is from genome assembly GCA_964502705.1 of Uncultured Candidatus Berkiella sp. GTDB lineage: Bacteria > Pseudomonadota > Gammaproteobacteria > Berkiellales > Berkiellaceae > Berkiella. The sequence continues at coordinate 4,526 of CAZCXZ010000090.1, forward strand.
TAGAAATGCTGATGTTACAAGATTTAATTCATAAATTAGAGAAGAAACAGCTTAGTGCTATGGCCGATGAAGATGAAAGCGCCATGGAAGACAGCAAAGTTGTCAAATCCCGTCAGTTCTTCGAGATCGTGCGCGCACATTATATTAGCACGTTTAATCAATACGGTGACAGCGATTTAGCGCGCGTGATTGGCATTGAAAAGCAGATCCGAGGCATGATCTTGGATGCCATAGAATCCGAAACGACCAACGAAGAACAAAGGATATTTATAACGCTAAACCGTAAAAAGTTAACTTCCTGCTCAGATGAACGCATCATGAAAATTGCGCGTGAAAAATATTTCAATACACAATCCGCCGCTCATGCAGCCTGGCGCGGTTATGATGTTAATGCACGTTATAAAGGCGATCATTTCAATTTATTAACGCCTCCTCCTGAAAATGTACCCATATTCTCAACACGTGCTTCTAGTGATAAAGAAGTGTTATCGGCGACAGCAAGTGATGAAATCCGAAAAATGATGGCATTTTATTATTTATTAGCCACCGACCCTAATGAACCAGAAATGCTTATTTTGCGTAAAACCAATTTTATTGTTGAATTGGCCGATTTACGACTCGCACATCAAGCAGACTGGAGCGGAGAAGATGCCCCTTCTTGTTATCCAGGCTATTTCGGTAGAGCGCTTAACTTAAGTTTTGGACATTCACTAAGCCAGCACTTAGTTACGCCCAAAACAGTGATAATGGAATATTTATCTCCTATCATTTTGCAAGAGTTTACCAGCGTTCTTCAGGAATGCACTTCAGCTGAGTTCTGTGAACAGCTTTTACAAGCGCTATCATGGTTAACGCTGACACAAGCAAAACACGTCGTTCTAAATAAAATAGATTACCCGGAAAATTTGCTACCTATACGCAATGCATTCACGCAAGTTCTTTCTCAAAATCGAAAAGCATTCTATCAAGACATTGATAAGCTGTTACAAGAGAAGGGGCTAGCACCCCTTGATGATATTGGTCGCAAGTTTGTTAAACTATGCTTGCTAGATCCGGCACGTGAATTTAATTTTGGACGTTTGGGTGCAGTCTATTCTAGTTTCATTCAAGCTAAATACCCAGCAACACCTCTCAAGCCAGTGACGCTCGTTGCAACACCGCCCGTTAATCCATTTAAGGCACAGTATGTAGCCGCGAAAAAACTAGGGAATATGCAACCCGATCGCTTAGCGACCCTAAAACGAAAAGGCCAGCTCTTTAAAAAGCTTAAACAAGATATTGAAGCGCGAGCAAAACACGAATTAGCTGCTGATGAAAATACTTTTGATAGCAAGGGCATGGTTTTGTTATTAAAGGTAGCCATTACTGAAATGCCAAATACAAATCTTGATACGCCTGCATTGTTCAATGAAACTTTTGAACAAACATTGAAAGATAATGCGCATTGTGATGAAGCCTTTCCTCAAGCGTTACATATTTTGCATTTATTTAGAAATTGCACAGGTACTAAGAAACCGCTACCTATGGCAGAAAGCCCTAACAAAGCGATTAGCTTTGAACATAAACATATGAAACCGAGCGTGGTTCGAAAGCTATTTAAAGATTAAGGCATACACACGTTTATCATTGGAGATTAAAATGTTTGAAAGCACACAAATACATCAAACTCAAGAAACGATTTCATTCGTTGACAAAGTCAAATTAGTAACAAGCTCAACGATCGAGGTTCTTGACTTAAATGGACGTCTAGATGGAGATGATAGTTTACTATTCATACTGGTAGCCTTGCAGAATAATCAGAAAAATATCGTTTCTACGCTGAATTTGCAAAATTGTCAGCTTACCAATAAAAGCGCACAAGCCTTGATTGAGTTTGTGATAAATAACAGAAGAATTATCGAGGTTAATATTCAACAAAATGCTTATAGCGCGAACATTCATACGATGCTTCATAATGCGATTGATTTGAATCGCCTTTTACAAGATCGAACTTACGTACCCCACTTTCGTGAATTAGAAGAACAAAAAAAGCTTATGCTCAATAGTATTGATATGCCATTTTTACCAAGACAATCTTTATTACAAAGACGTTAAACTGCATAATATTCAACTTTCCTAACTGTATTTTCACTTAGGAATGCGAGTATTGATAGATTCTTATTACTTCATGTTTAGGGAACTTTTCATAGCGGGCCGCTGTATCTTAAGGTTTACGTACTTAGTGTGAGGTCGACTTTGCGTCTCTCAGGGGCAGGCATGCCTACCTGCCCCTGAGAGACCCCATATGCTGATTTATGTTTATATCTTCTGTGCAACCACTTCTAAGTAATGATCATACAGCGTAATAGTGCCATTTTGATCTGGCGCATATTGTTTAAGGTAAGTATCAATCACCTCAGCGATATACGTTTCGGCATTTTCAGGCGAATGCTGTTTTAAATAGTGATAATGTGGCAACCAGCTTTTGATTTGCTTAATCAAATTCTCTTTACCTAGAATAGCATCCTTTTCTTCGACATCCTTTATGCTGATTAGCGTTAAATTAGCATTTTGTAACAGCGCTTGATATTCTTCTTGCGAATAGCGCGTCATAGGATCATTAAATGTATTGAATAATGCCTGATATTTACTCGAGGCTTTCAGCTTATCCGCAATATCTTGTATCGGATCGCCACCTTTAGACGATAATTTCAAATAGCACTTTCCTTGATTTTTTAACGCATGATGGATGCCCTGTAAAACTTCATGTTGCTCTTTTACCCAATGCAGGGTAGAAAATGACACTATCAGATCAAAGTGATTCTGCTGAGCTTGGTAGAATGCAATATCTTGTGCATTTTGATATTTGAAGTGCAAATTGGGATATGCATAATTGCTCGTTGATTGTTTTAGCATTGATTCTGAATTATCAATACCAATAACCTTTCCTTGTGGTACAAGGGTTGCAATTCTCGCGGTTAATTTGCCATCGCCCGAGCCAATATCTAATACTTGTTCATTTCCTTTAAAAGCATAATGTTTAAAGAAAAAGCGATCTGCCCAGTGTGACTGTAATTGCGCGTTTTGATTGTAAGCTGCGCCTTGCCATTGGTTGATAGGTGTTTCTATTGCATGGACATTAATAACTGCACTGCAAAGTAGCGTTAGAAGGCATATTTTCAAAAACTTCATCGTAACTTCCTTATTTTTTAATTAAAAGAGGTAAGTGGTTATTATATACATGCTTCTTGGTATGTTTTAAAACGGTGCTGAGTCTATCCCCCACAAAATTTAACACAATGGATATCTATTTCTCATCGCCAACTTGATCACGCTTGTCGTTATTAAATTTCTTATTTCAACTTTTTTTGCTACTTTTCATGACTATTGCGTTTGGGTAGAAAATTCAATGTCAGGATTTTCCCGTATATTGGAAACTATAACACCATGAAAAAGCAAATGTCATTTTTTGAGCATATTTTGTTTTATCTACTATCAGTAATCGATGTAGGCTTGTTTTTCATTTCTAAAAATTACTTCCTTTTCTTGTGGATTTTTCAATTTTTCTCTCCTGTTATCATGCAAAACATTAGCATGCTATACGCAAAACGTGCTTATTATCGTGCGAGTGTTCGAGTCCCTGCTTACCAACAATTTCTTGAAACTTGTTCATCAAGCCATGTTCCAGAAACGTCTAAAGATAATTATGTTAAGAAATTTAGTATTGAAGACCGTTGTCTAAATGGAAAAATCCCATCACGTTTAGTGACAATTGATGAGTCCTCCGGCAGCACTGGAACCCCCTACAATTGGGTCAGAACCTATAAAGAACGAAAGCAGTCTCACACATCGATTCGACATTTTACAAAATACTGCTTTGATAAAGAAGTCGATATAGTGATCAATGCCTTTTCTCTTGGTTCATGGGCTACTGGGATGAATATGGGGGCAGCCCTCGAACGTGATTTTATTGTAAAAAATACCGGGCCTGATATTCAAAAAATATTTCACACATTAAAGTTTTTTGGACCAAATTATAAATATCTCATTCTGGGATACCCGCCTTTTATCAAATACTTTATTGACGTTGCGCATTTAGAAGGTTTTCCTATAGATTGCTATCAGCTTTCTGCGCTGGTCGGCGGTGAAGGTATGTCCGAAGGATTGAGAGATTATCTTTTACCTCATTTCAAGCAGGTATACAGCGGCTATGGCGCTACTGATATTGAAATAGGCGTTGCTGGTGAAACACCTTTATCTGTTGCGATTCGCAGATTAGCACGATCTAATCAAAGCGTTCGAGAACAATTATTTGGCGATGATTCTCGGTTACCCATGTTATTTCAATATAATCCATTAATTCATTATATTGAGGTAAATGAAAACGGCGAACTGATATTTACCATAAACCGTGCATCAAGATTGTCACCAAGGATAAGATATAATCTTCATGATGAAGGTGGCATTGCTCGTTTTGATGAAATGGCAGAAACACTTGCAAAATTAGGCTTTGATATCTCAACCATTACGCAAAGCACTAATCCTCTTATCAAGCTACCTTTTATGTGGATTTATGGACGACGCGATTACACGATAAGTATTATGGGCGCCAATATCTACCCTGAAGATATCGAGCAAATTATTTATGAAGACGTTGAATTGGCCAAAATAACCCGATCCTTTTGCCAAACTGTGAATGAAATTTATGATGATGTTAGACCTGCTTTTTATTTTGAGGTCAGTATAAATCCTAGCGCCATCTTAGAACGAAAATTTAAACAAACGATTATCGACGGATTACTCCGATTGAATGCTGATTTTAGAGAAGCTTGGAAAGAGCATCCTGACACCTTAGAACCTATTATCTATCTTTATTCTGAAGGTGAGGGGCCTTTTAAAATGAAAACCGGACAAATTAAGCAAATTAGAATGCTTTGAACTCGGCTGGGCAGGTAAGAGATAATGTCCCGCAAGTCTCACAACTAATTTCGGTATGCCGGACGTCGACAACCAAAATAGCATGACAGCAGGCCCAAGCGACACCTACGCCAACTGAAAAGACTGCAGCTGTCGTCTATCAAGAAACACAGAGGACGGGTACTAATCTAAATGATTTGCACTTGCCGATAGAATTGATTGAGCAGTGTTCCAAATCACCTGAAAAGCTGGAGCTTTATAGCCGATACAGAGTATCGGCTCAAAGCAGAGAATTGCTAATGGGTGCTTCTTTTGCATTTGGGATTGAAGAGCCTACAACAAAACGGCGCCGCATATAAAGCAGTAAACACTTGATCCTAGATATTTCTTTAATTGTGACCAGCTCGCTTCTTTTTATCTGAGCCATCAGGAGAAGCTGGCGAATCTTTATTTGCTTTGTGAACTGCCAGTTTCTCAGCGATTACAATCTTAGGATTTAATAATATCGATTTTCTTGTCCCTTGAATTGCTATAGCAGGATGTCCAAAATGTTTCTTGCAAACCCCATTTGCTATCCTAAAGGCTTGTTTTCCATCATTGGAATCATTATGTTTAACTTAGGAGCAAACCTCTGCTAATATTCTAATAACCGCTTGTTTTCTCGTCGGCTCATCCATTTTTTTGTTTTTTGAAAGCTTAATGAGTTTTTCCATTGCAGGCTCTAAAAGCGCCTTTCTTTCAAGAGGTGTTGATTGTAAATCGACATATACCGTTTTGGCGATGTTATCAGGTAATGGCTCACTTCTAAGTTTGAATGAAGGTAGGGCAATAGCAGGGAGGCTAACGGAAGGCACTGAAAATGACGGTAACTTTATCTCAGGCAATTCGGTAGTAACTTTTTTTGCTAAATCTGGAACAAATTTAAGCCAACTTATAACGTATTCTTGTGTACCCTTTTTTGGTTTACCAAGGATAGCAGCGTCCTTCAATGGTGCTGTAAATACTTTTGTTTTTAATGGAATTTTTTTAAAATCCCCACCTTGGTGAAGCAACCATTGGTTGACTTCTATCCCATCTGTCATTTCAGGGCCAGTTTCAGGTTTTAGTTTAGGAAAATTTTGATAGAAATTAGGATAGGATTGTTCAAGCCATTTTTTAAAGGTTTTACCCTCGGGCGTATCCCATATCCCACCACCGAATTGTGACGACACCATCATTATGTAAAAACTGCAAAAGCGAAAGGCGATTTCCTTACGGATATCTCTTTTATTGTTTTTGAATATTTCCTTGAAAACCTCCATCATTTTAGCATAAACAGCGGGTGGAAAATGATCCTCTGGATTATAATCTTTTAGTTTACCCGTTGCTTTAAGAAGGCTAATTGGCTTGTAAAGAAAGCCATCTGGTTCAGCTTTTCCGTGATACTGATAATAAGGATGTCCCTTGTGGTGTAAGCCAAAGAATGGAAACCAGGTTCCTTCAGCACCTGAATTTCCTCCCGTTGATTGATACATGCATAAGCCATGCACGACGGCAAACTGGCGACGCTCAACAGTCTTGTTTAACGACTTAGCTGATCGTTGGGACAAATTAACAACCGAGGGGATGTTAACTGTACGCACGTGCATCTCCTCTCATTTAAATTTTTATATATTCAATATTCTATACACTTTTAAAGTATTTATTGAAGTGGACATACTCCCATTACGAAAAGCGATAAAGCGTATTTTGTCATTATGTATTTTCATGAGAAACATTAAGTGGTCAAGACCTGTGGAATTCACATCAGTATTTTTAGAAAATCAAATAAATGCAAAGAGATGGATAGAAGCTCGATTTGTATTATGAGATCTGCCCTGTTTTCTTATTCTTCAGCAGCGGTAGCTGCGTAGGATTTTAGCCCCACGTGAAGGTTTATGAGCCGAAGGCGAGTAAGCCGAAACGTGGGGTAAAAAGATAACCCCTATTATTTGAGCCGCGGCAGCGGCGAAACAAAAGCTATTAATGAAATTCTTTAAAAGGTTACGCCCCTTCCGGGGCTAGATTATTTGTGAATGTCGTTTTTCCCCACGTTCCGGCCAACGTTGTTGGCCTACACGCGGGGCTAAAATCCTACGCAGCTACCGCTGCTAAGTGTCTGAACAATCATTTATGTAACAAGGTGTTAACTATGTATGCGGTCTATACACTAGGACTTGACCCCCTTAGATTCAAATTCTATTTGTAGCAATGTCGTTAGATTGGTTTTGCTCCATAACCGCTGGCACAACATTCGACAAGATATTTTGTTGAGCGCTTGTAAAAGCAGGCGCAACAGCGGCGATTGTGGGCGCAACGATTGGCGGCGGTATTTCAGCAGGTGTTGATAACATGGCTGCTAATTGACTTTGTAAATCATCAGATTCTTGGAATGTCACTTGTTTTGCAGTTAAAGCGCTGCCAGCAGGTAAATGAATATTAAATTCCGATGCTAACATATCAAAAAAGTGTTTTTGAGTTTGAATTGAGCTTTCTGTAACACTTGTTGGGGTTGAGACTTTAAAGAAAGATTGTGTTAACGTTTTTCGGCCTGTTCTTATGGCATCAACTAGAAAAGGTATGGTGACAAAAAGTCGTTCAAGAAATGGAGAACGTTCGGAAGCTGATGCTGCGGCATTACATTCTGCAAATTCTCTAGCACTGCATTCTTCACCGGTTTTAAAAGCATATAGCGGCTTCCATAAGGTATCAGGCCTCCAATTGACATTCACCTGGCCTTGCAATTGAAACTCGCCATCTTCATCGACAATGAAGCGAAAGCGTTTAACTTCGTGTTTTTCAAACACTTGCTCTTGGTCATAGAGTTTGCCATTTTCTCTAAATAGAAGGGGCTCTAGGGGGCCTGGTGATCCAAAACCTGGCTCGACTAAATATTCATTACCTTCCAAATTGACAATCAGCACTTCGTGACCAGGTGGCAGTTTAGCGGGCTTCATCCACAAAACCCCAGCATTAAAAGCTTTTACGTCGAATTTCAGAAACAGCAGTACCTGTCTTAATAACTCGTTTGTTTCAAAACAATATCCTCCCCTGCCTTTTTCTAACATCTTATCTACAATAGCACCTAATTCTATTGGAATAGGATTGATAGTGGGGTTAAGAATGACGTTATGCATATCCACATTTTCAAAAGGGAAAGTGAGTTCATGATGGAATAAAATTTCTCGCAGCATCGCCAACGAAGGTTTTGTATCACCCGCCATAAACGCTTCAAACAGCGCTGATTGATTAATTCGGGCAAAATATTTTTTGACTTGAGTATAATCTAACATCTTGTGATTACTCTTATTTAAGTTGGGTAAAATAACTAATGGATGATATACGACTGGGTTCAAGTATATCTGATCAAACGGGCATTTTACCGCCTTGTTGGCGATCTTGATAAATGCATTTCAGCTTGACTTAAACTAGCATTTGTAAAAAATGTGCTGCGCTTACTGTGAGAATTTTGTATTCAGGAAACTCGAATATCTTATATACATTCGGAGTCATGACTAATTGAATTCCCTGCTTGCATTCTGTTTGTAAAAGGATTTTCTTCCAAGAATCACTTGGAACTTCTTTGCTCATTTTAACTTCAATAGGTAGAAATGCTTTGCCATTTTTAACTATAACAAAATCAATTTCATATCCTTCCGTATTTTTTAAATAAGCTAATTCAAATTTTCCAACACCTGTATCCGTTAAGTAATCACAGTACTTTAAGAGATGTGAAGCAATCATGTTTTCAAATCGTGGTCCATCGCTCGTGACTTCACTCCAATCCCATAAATAGAGTTTTGGTTCTTTTTTAATCGCTCTTTTCAATGATTTCGAATAAGGTTTAATCGAATAGAAATAATATAATTCGTTTAAATAATTTAGCCATCGCTTAACTGTGGTGTAAGCAACCTCAAGATCTTCTCTCAAGGCTTGCAAACTTAATGGCTGTCCAACTCTTTCGGGCAATAAACTAGCCAGCATTTCTACTTGGCTAAGTTCTGGTAAACGACTTAAATCACGTAAGTCTTCTCTTATGATTTTTTCTATACGATTGCGTTGCCATAGATTGAGTGTTTTTGGATTAGCAGCAAGCAGCGGCTCGGGGAAAGGACCGTATTGATATAAATTTTGAAATATTTCTTGAGTCTTTGAAGAATTTGATTGTGCGCCTGAAAATAATTGCTTAATGAGATTGTCTGGCAATATAAATGTGTTTTCAGCTAAAATTTCAGACAGAGAAAAGGGGTGTAATTTAAAATGGTAGTAACGCCCCATCAAACTATCACTACCTTTACGATAGATGTTTAGACGAGCACTTCCTGTTACTAATAAATCATAACCATCGTCTACAGAATCGTATAAACCTTTGACACTACGCTTCCATCCTTTGGCTTTGTGGAGCTCATCTAATATTATCAGGGGTTTATTTTTACTAGACACTTTGGGCAATATTAATTGTGGATCTTTAGTCCAAAGTCGACGAAATTTTATTTCATCCCAATTGTAATATTCCCCTTCCCCTCTCCCCTTTAATAGCAATTTAGCCATTGTGGTTTTACCGCATTGGCGTGGACCTGAAATAAAGGCCATTTTGTTGGCTTTAAAGCAGATATTATTGATATCAGTTTCTAGATAGCGATGGTATTTCATATGATTATTTTATCGTTTGACGATAAAATAATCAAGTTTGACATGCTTTAATATTTCAATATATAAATTAAATTCATATAAATCATATAGTTAATTATGATTATTTTATCGTCAAACGATAAAATAATCATTTTTCACTAACTGAAAAGTGTCAAATTTGAAAAATATCGTTAAATATCATCTAGATATGGCTATCTTATCCGCAAACTAACAGATAGTCGGTTTTCGAATAATAACGTGAGCAGAGCGGTTTGCTGCCAGCCGAGGTAAGATTACAATCGCTGAATAGTGTTGGTCTGCCTTATATAACGCGATGTTCAATCCTTAAATTCTTATAGGGAAGTATTGGCATCATGGTTTTATGTGCGCCATGTTTAAAATCTACTAGTCCATATTGTTTCATGGTTTTTAAGGTTCTAGATGTATTACTCGCAGCTCTACCAGCAAGGGCAGCTAACTCTGTAATACTTTCCGGTTGTTGAGCGTTAATGATTTCTAGCAGAAGCTTATTTTCAGTAGATAATACCTGAGCAAGTGATTCAATCGATGTAAACCATACTTTGGGTTCATCTTTTTTTGGCTTGTATTTACCACTGGCAATCGCTATTGAACGCTGTTTTAATTGCTCATATGAGGCTATGCCAATAATTAATGTT
>CAZCXZ010000091.1:0-14656 GCA_964502705.1 Uncultured Candidatus Berkiella sp.
TGGTGCCAGTAGCACGGGTGATTTCAGTGCCATCTGGGCAGATAGTAGTTTCCAATCCTTGTTAGGGCAGCTATTAGAAGTGAAAATGAAAGTGATTGAAACTTCTATTGCCTCTCCCGTTGCAACGCCCACGCAAGCAGAGGCTGGGCCACTACTACAAGCCGTGTTAAATGAGATGGCACAAAAATTTGGTGAAGACGTTGTGCAGCAGATGTTTCATCCTAAGCAAGACAAGTTGCCTGCCACAGTGATTGCACCACTGATTATGGATTTCTATGCGAGGATTGGTTCCAAAGGTCCAGAGCATGCGGGGATCATGATGCGCTATATCGCCAGTTTACGTGTCAAAGGGATTGAAAAGGCTAATAAGGCGCAAGGTAAGTAGGTAAATTCGGATGGCCTGCCATGCGTAGTTCGCGAAGCGAACGAAGCATGGTGGCCAGAGCTGGAATCGAACCAGCGACACAAGGATTTTCAATCCTTTGCTCTACCGACTGAGCTATCTGGCCATCAAGTGAGGGCATCATTAAACGTGAACTGACATCGGGTGTCAAGGGCGTGTTTAAATCTCGGTTCACTGACTAAGTTAATATATGCAGAGTTGGGTACTTTAATTATTCAGATGGTGGTTTATAACCTGCCGGTAGGCTGCTCCCTTCTTCAAAGAAATATTTCTGCATCTCGCCTTCAATAAAAGTACGTGCTCTGGGATCTAACACGTTTAATCGATTTTCATTAATTAACAGCGTTTGATGTTTAAGCCAGGCTTGCCATGCTTCCATGGATATCTCATCAAAAATTCGCTGACCCAAGGGGCCAGGATAGGGCACACGTGTTAAGCCTGGTAATTCCTTTTGTAACTTTGCGCAAAATACCATACGGGTCATATTGATTACCTCATACTCTCTAATATTTTTTGAATGGGGGCGGGTAAACCGCGTTCGTTTAAAGCCGTTTTAGATAACCACTCAATGCTTTCATCCAAGCCTTTTAATCGATGAGGGCTTTTCAGTTTTAAGACGCGAGGTTGAATGGTTAAGTGGTAATGCGTAAAAGTATGTAATATAGGTGACAGCACGGTAAATTCGTTCGTGCTTTTCCCAAGATGCTGTAAAACCCAATTTGCGATGGCGCTTTCTTCTTGAAATTCAGGCAAACTCCAAAGTCCTGCCCAGATCCCTTTTAAAGGACGTTGCTGCAACAAAAATTCGCCTCGATGATTCTGTGCACACAACATATAGAGCTGTTTATGCGGTAATTTTTTTCGAGGCTTTTTACCTGGACAGCGTGTTTGAATTTGTTCTTTAAAGGCAACACATTGTGCCTGGAGTGGGCAACTTGCACAATCTGGCTTGCTGCGCGTACAGCAGGTTGCGCCGAGATCCATAATGGCTTGCGTATAATCTGCAGAGTTGGTTTTGGGGGTGTAATAGTCAGCGATTTCCCAGAGTTTTTCATGTACCTGCTTTTGACCTGGCCAATCCTGTATTCCATGCACACGGCACAATACGCGTTTAACATTCCCATCCAAGATCGGTGCACGCATATCATAAGCTTGTGATAAAATCGCTCCCGCTGTCGATAAGCCAATGCCGGGGAGTGTTGCGATTGTTTCAACGTCTTTAGGAAATTTCCCCGAAAAATCGGTGACAATCATGTTGGCGGCTTTATGTAAATTACGCGCTCTGGCGTAATAGCCTAAGCCTGCCCAATGATGCAGTACCTTATCAAGCGGCGCATTGGCGAGTGATTTTACATTCGGGAAGCTCGCCATAAAGCGCGCGAAATAAGGTATCACGGTGGCAACTTGCGTTTGCTGCAACATAATTTCTGAAACCCACACGCGATAGACACTGAGGGGCTTTTTCCAAGGTAGGTCATGACGACCGTGCTTGTGATACCAATTTAAAAGCGCTTTGGAAAACCCATCACGCTTGATTTTGACTACTGCCATGGACGGATCACTTTTCTTTAAAGAGCTTCTTCAGCCCTTTGTTTAATTTATCTTCCAGTTTCTTTTTCGCGGCATCCTCAACACTAGGCGGTTCTTGCGTCGCATTCGGATCGGTTTCTTTAGGCGTGCCAAGCAGTTTTCCTAGATGTTTATCGAGTTGCTCGTTCAATTTGCCTTTCATTTCTTGTTGCATCAGCTTTTTCAAATACACATCAAAGTCAGGTTCAACTTTAGGATGCGCTAATGGGCCTTTAATCCGTAAAGCTAAAGGCAAAGCATTTTTGTGCTCTTGCCCATCTTGATAATTTTTTAACGCCTGGATTTTATAAGCGATAGTTTGAGTATTGAGATTAATACTCCCTTCACCTTTGGCAATAAAATCGGGTGAGGTGATCACAAGGTCATTGTTATCCATCACATGGTTATTAAATAACAACGTTGCTTGTAAAGAACCAAAGGGTGTTTTCTTAGTGTCGGTTTCTTTGGTTTGAGACTTCTTTAATAAGGCTTGTGCAGTGCTTAAGTAGTATTTAACGTCAACGCCTTCAATAACACCATCACTTACCTGGCACTTAACCGTACCATTTAAACCTTGGGTTTCATGATGTGTGAGATTAAAGTCGAGCGTTGAGGTGCCGCTGACACGCGCTTCTTGCTTAAGATCTTTTAACAAAGGTGTTAATGCGATTTGTGAGAGTTTACCTTGTAGCGTAACAGGTGCTTGTGGGTTTTTTAAGTTTTTTGCAACATTGACGTTAAGTGTGCCTTGGTAAAGATTGGCTGTAACATCGCGTAAATTTAGCATGTTGGCGTCTTGTTTTACTTTGGCTTTAACATTTTGCAGCGTCAGATTATGCGCAAGCACTTTTTGGATTTTAATCTCGCCCATTAAGCTTTGTGATGCTTTCGAATTACTCGGTGCGGTCGTTTTGGCCGGTGCGCTATTGGCAGGTGCCGAAGATGTCGTTTTAGGCGCTGGGGTTTGGTCAGCGAAGCCTTGTAAAGCATCAACATCCAATTGATTAATATCCAAAGCAAACGTAATAGGTTGGTGTTTATCCATGGGCACATTACAAGAACCATTCACATTCATTGAACCTAGCTTGATCACCAGTTCATTAAAGCTAATGGCTTTCGCGGTATTCGCTTTTATGTGTGTGGAAATGTTTCCTTGACGGAAGTTAGCAGGATTTTTCGGCATATCCAATGAGAAATCGGTTTTGATATCGGCTAACCAGTGTTGGTTAGCTTCTTTGACAAGACCTGAAAATTTGCCTTGCGTTTTAATATCATTCGCTTGTGCAATTACAGAACCTGCCAAATTGTAAGCGGACGGTGAATCATTCTGCGTTGCTTCAAAATTCAATTTTTCAATCGATACGGTTTTTCCTGCTTGACGATCTTCGAATGATACGACAGCATTTTTAAGAGAGAATTTTTGCAAAGCGAAGCTGAGTTTCTTTTCATCCTTTTTGGGCTTTTGATCTTTCGTTGGCAGAGCGGGTGATGCATCAGTCTGTTTATTTTTAACTTGCTTAGAGTAATACGCCCAATTAGTGCTACCGTCTTTATTTTGAATCGCGTTTATTGTTAAGCCATTGATCGTTAAACTTTCAATATTTAATTTTTTATGTAATAAATCGTTCAATGGCATTTTAAGCCCTAGCTCATCGACCTCAATCATTTTGCCTTGACCAAATGAAGAAGGTTGCGCTAAATCCACATGGTGAACATTTAAGCCCACCCAAGGAAAAACTTGCATGCTGATTTTGCCATGGATTTCAAGCGGTAATCCGGTCTTTTCATTAATAAAATGGGTGATCTCGTTTTTAAAATGATTCGGATCAAAGAAAAAATAAGCTGCAATAGGAACAATAATCGCAAGTCCTACCAGCAAGCCCAAAAGCCCTAATATGACGCGGAAAAAACCTGGAACTCTCATGGTAGTCACTCCTTGATTTGGAGCGGGTGATGGGAATCGAACCCACGTCATTAGCTTGGGAAGCTAAGGTACTACCATTGTACTACACCCGCACTTTTCCTCTTCCTCTATTGTCCTTATACGTTGTTGGCTACGTTCATCTCGCAGCGGTCATGTGCATAAAGCACACTCCCTTGCTCGAGAACTTGCCGCCTAGTCTAAGGCCAATAGTGTTTGAGGAAATCGAAAACTCTTTCTCAACTCTTATACGTGTTGGCTGCGTTCATCTCGCTGCGGCTTGCCTGGCGTAGCTTAACATCGTTAAGCGAAGACAGGTCATGTGCTAAAGCACACTCCCTTGCTCGAGAACTTGCCGCCTCGTCTAAAACCAAAATACTTCGAATAAGTTTCTATTTTGGCTTTTGGAGGCCTATAAAGATGAATACGCAGAGCATTATGGCAAAATGGCTTGCGTGTTACTAGTTGGTGAAATAGTATCCCTTTGCCAACTGTTCTGCATTGAGTGTTATTCAAATGACTGAAGAAAGTATTATCCAACGACCCATCCGTAGTTTTGTCGTGCGCCAAGGGCGGATGACGCCAGCGCAAAAAGAAGCCGTCGAGACCGACTGGCCAGCTTATGGGCTTGAGTTGCCTGAAAACAACCAACCCTATGATTTGGCACAGGTGTTTGGGCGTGATGCAAAGCGGGTATTGGAAATCGGCTTTGGCATGGGGGCCACTTTAGCCAAATTGGCGAGCGAAAATCCACAAGCCGACTTTATTGGTGTTGAAGTGCATCCACCCGGCATTGGCCGCATGTTGGCGAGAGCAAAAGAGCTTAACTTAACCAATCTGAAACTATTTGGTGTGGATGCGTTGGAAGTGTTGGCAAAGGCAATCCCGGACGCGAGTCTTGATCGCGTACTTTTACTATTTCCTGATCCCTGGCCCAAAACAAAGCACCATAAGCGCCGCATTGTGCAACCCGCATTTGTTGCACAAATTGCCAAAAAATTAAAATCAGGCGGTTTCTTCCACCTCGCAACCGATTGGCAGCCCTACGCTGAGCATATGATGACGGTGTTAGAAGATAGCCCTGATTTTGTCAATCACTTCGGTGAAGGATTATATGCGCCTGCCGGCTTTGAGCGTCATACCACCAAGTTTGAGAAGCGCGGCGAAAAACTGGGCCATACCATTTGGGATCTTATTTTCCAGTTAAACCACTAAGATGCGACCCCCAAAGCACTCTCCTATACTTTAAATAGGAAAAGGTTTTGAGGTGACTTGTGCTAGGTGTCCAAGGCTTAACACCGGATATTTTTTTGGTTGTGGCCATTATTGTCGTCACCATCGTGCTATTTGTTACGGAATTAGTTCGAGTCGACGTGGTTGCGTGCCTTGTCCTCGTATTGCTTGGGCTCACTCGCTTAGTACCCAGCGACCAACTCTTTTCTGGATTCTCAAGCGATGCCGTAATCGCCCTGATTGGGGTCATGATTATTAGCGCTGGCTTAGAGCGTAGCGGAGTGGTGGCTAAAATGGCTTACTACCTCATGCGTTTAGGTGGATCGAGTGAAAGTCGAATTCGCCTCTATTTAATGGCGGTTAGTGGCTTCTGTGCGGGTTTTTTGCGCAGTGTTAGCACCGTTGCATTGTTGCTGCCGATTATTACCCGTATTCGTCAAGCAACCGGCATACCCAAATCACGCTTACTCTTACCCTTAAGCTTCTGCGCCATTTTAGGCAGTACTTTGACCATGTTAGGTACTGGGCCACTTATCTTATTAAACAGTTTATTGATCAACAGCAATGGTTTAACCGATAAAGCGGGCAACAAAGCACCGATGCTGGGACTATTTAGTGTATTTCCAATTGGTTTTGCATTACTCGTCATGGGGATTTTATATTTTCTTTTTTTAGGAAAATGGGTAATACCCAAAGCACCTCCTCAAGCTGGCACGTTAAGTAATGGTGGATCGCCCGATTATTTTAAACGCATCTATGGTATTGGTGCAGATTTTTGTGAGTGTCGCGTTCCGGCTTCTAGCTCGCTGGTGGACAACACGTTGCGACAATGGGAATGGTTATTACCGCCTTCGATTGCCATTATTGGTATTAAAATGGGTAATACTTTGCAAATGCCACCCTTGCGAAAAACCGAAATTAAAGCCAATAGCGTATTAGCAATGTTTGGACCCAAAGAAGAAGTTGAGGAATTTGCTAAAAAGTATGGTTTGCGGATGTCTCCTTATTTAACTGCTTTTCCTGAACACATCAGTTCACCACATGCCGGTTTGTGTGAGGCAGTGGTGCCACCCAGTTCGCAGCTGCTTGGAACCAATTTAAGCGATCTTCATATGCGTCGCGAGTATGGCATACAAGTATTAGCCGTACATCGCGGCGATAAAGTACGCCGTGGTAAAAAGGAAATTGGTGGTTTAACCCTGCGTGCAGGCGATACACTGGGCATGTTCTGCCAGTGGAACGCATTAAATTCATTAAATAAGAATCCTGATTTTGTGATTGTCACCACTGACTATCCACGTAAAAAAACCCATGCAGATAAAATGGGGTTTGCGGTCTTTTTCTTTCTCTTAGCGATTGGCTTAATCATTTTTAGTGGTCTTTCAGTTGCAATAGGCTTATTAGTTGGCGCAGTAGGCATGATATTTTCGGGTGTGATCAGCATAGATGATGCTTATGAAGCAGTGAGCTGGAAAACCGTATTTTTATTAGCAGGCCTTATTCCGCTGGGTATTGCCGTGCAAAATAGCGGCACTTCAGATTGGATGGGCGCTTATATTCTAAAAGCCTTTGCAGGCTCCCCTGAATGGGTGGTTTTACTGGTGTTGGGTGTTATCGCATCGATTGGGAGTATTATCTTGTCGAATGTGGGAGCAACCATCGTCCTTGTGCCATTGGCTGTGCATTTAGCGCAGATCTTAGGCGATGATCCACGTGCGTTTGCGCTCATGGTTGCCATTGCGACATCAAACTCGTTTATTGTGCCTACCCATCAAGCAAATGCGCTTATCAGTTTGCCTGGTCAATATAAGATCATCGATTTTATTAAGGCGGGTGGAGTGATGTCGATACTTTACTTGATCGTAGTTATGCTTATGATCAAAGCCATGTTCTAATGACTCTTCGCAGGTGAAGAGTCAGCGTGCTTGTCAGGCGAAGTCTAGCATGGCTAGACGAAGACTGATCAGCATTCCCATTTTGGATAGCTACGCACAATAATGTTGCGATCGGTGATTAGCTGTTTGAGTTCAACGATATCCTTTTCAGAGGAAAAGCCCCGATAAGGGAGCCACAAATAGCGCGCGCCGGCATTAGGTACGATAATCCCATTTTTGGCTGCGAAGACATAACGAATGTCATTCCATGACATATGGCCTGGTGTTAAGCCTTTGCCTTCCCAAGCGATTCCATTAAGAGATAACGCAACTTCGATCGGTAGTTGCAAAATCTTGTTGCCCTTTAAGCGCTGCAAGATCAACCATTCATTTGCAGGACGTCGGCCAAACACCCATACCAGTGCTGTAAATCCGGCCATCCATTCTTCAGGATGGAGTGTATGTATCGTAGCCAATTTTAAGCACATTAATATAAAAATGATGATAGCAAAGATATTCATGACGCCAATCATGATAAGAAAGAAAGGCTTTTTCTCAATGAAAAGAGAACCTGCCTTCGTAAGTTCTTGGGCAGTTGGCTGATATGTGACTTTGATTTCCATAAGCTACTCTAGTCAATTTGTTCCGTCAAAAATAAGCTTACCACATCATTCAAAAATCGATACCCCAAAGGTGTGGTACACAGCTGCTCTTCATAAGGTCGTAATAGGCCTTTTTCAAAAGCCGTTTTGAGTGGTGCTTCAATGGTTTTCAGATCGAGACCGGTGCGCGCACTAAAAAATTTAGTTGGGACGCCTGCTTTTAAGCGTAGCGCATTCAGCATAAATTCAAAAGCCAATTGCGTTGTCGGAACCGAAACCTTTTCCTGTATAAATCCCTGGGCAGTATCCATATACTGTTTAGGGTGGCGAAAGTGATGGTAACGTAAGATTGCAGACTCTTGCAGCTGCGTAATTTTTGCATGGCCACCCGCACCAATCGCGAGATAATCACCAAACTCCCAGTAGTTCAGATTATGGCGGCAAGGAATATTCTGGCTATAAGCAGAGACTTCATATTGCGAAAAGCCCGCATCGCTCAGTAATTGTTGGCCTTGTTCTTGTAGCGTAATCACCAGATCATCTTCTGGCAATTTGGGAGGGTGATGCCAAAAATACGTATTGGGTTCAACGGTTAATTCATACCAAGACAGATGAGTGGGGTTGAGCGCAATCGCTTTTTCAAGATCCGCTAGGCCTTCTGCAATCGTTTGTTGTGGAAGACCAAACATCAGATCGCAATTGAAGTTGGTAAAACCCGCTTCTCGGACGGTTACAATAGCTTTTTCTGCTTCAATACCGTTATGAATGCGCCCCAGCTTTTCTAGATGTTTTTCATTAAAACTTTGGATGCCTAGCGATAATCGATTAATGCCAATCGCATTATATTCATTGAATCGTTGCTGTTCGACGGTGCCAGGATTGGCTTCTAGCGTGATTTCAATATCGGGGGAAAATGTAAATATTTCTTTCAAACCGCAAAGTAGCTTATCAAGTGCTTTTGCAGAAAATAAGCTGGGTGTGCCGCCGCCCATAAAGATAGTTTGAATAGGACGGTGTTGTACATCATTTAATACCAATTCAGCATTTTGCAAAAGACAAGCAACATATTCCGTTTCAGGGACATCTTGTTTTAATGCGTGACTATTAAAGTCACAATAAGGACATTTTTTAACACACCATGGAAAATGAATATAAAGTCCAAGCGGTGGTAACTGCAACAAATGACTCATGATAACTTAGCCGGATACGCTTGTAAAAAGGCGGCAACGAATAACGTAAGCGCTTGTGCGCGGTGACTTAATTGGTTTTTTTGTGAAGCTTCTAATTCCGCTGCGGTACAACCCAAATTGGGGATCCAAAACAGCGGATCATAGCCAAACCCCTTTGAGCCCTTTGGTTCGGACAAAACAATACCATCCCACTTTGCTTGGCAGATAATGGGCACGGGATCATTAGCATGTCGCACAAAAGCGATTGCACAATAAAAATGGCCGGTACGTTTCGGTTCATCAATAGACTGCATGTCGTTTAGAAGCTTGGCAATATTATCTTTCATATTGGCATTAGGGCCTGCATAGCGTGCAGAATAGATCCCAGGCGCACCATTGAGTGCATCTACGACTAAACCAGAGTCATCTGCTAAAGCCGGTAATTGGCTGTAGTGTGAGGCATGTCTTGCTTTTAAGATGGCATTTTCCACAAAACTGAGTCCCGTTTCTTCAACGGAAGGTACTTCAAAATCACTTTGCGCGACGACTTGAATCGGTAACTCTTGAAAAAATGCTTTAATTTCCTGTAATTTACCGGGATTTTCGCTTGCAATCACCACTTTCATTAATGGGCCCCTCATTTAATTTGCAAAATGCTACCACAAAACTAGCTAAGTGTCCGTAAAAAGGCATGGATACACTCAGCAACACGCGTGGGATCATCAAGGTGCACATGATGCTCGCCGGGGATGTTCATCAATTGTGCCCATCGAACGGCATTTAAACGGCTTTGCATTAATTCAGCTGGAAAAGAGTAGCCATTTTGTGGGCGAATAAGACATAAGGGTGAACTGATATTCGCTAAAAATGCCAGTACTTGTTCTTCAATTAACGAGATAGGCAATGGCATCAGCAAGCGTGGATCCGTGCGCCAAGTGTATTGCTGATTAGGAAGCTGTTTGAGTCCCCGTTTGACAATGCAAGCACCCGAATCGGCATGCATGTTATTCACGTTTAACCGTGCTAATAAGGCTTCTTCCATCGAGGGATATTGGGGTGCTGATTTAAAAGGAATTCGTTTCATTTGTTCGATATATGCGCCCAGCTGCTTAGGTGCCACTTCCGCAGGTTTTGATAAAGGGCCCAATGCATCAATTAAGATACTGTATTCTATTCGTTCAGGAATAGTGCCAGCGATAAGACTTGCAATACAGGCCCCTAATGAATGTCCAAGTAATGCAAATTTATCCCAGCCTAAGTGATTGGCAACTAAAATACTATCGATTGCCATATCGACGAGGTGAATAGGGCAGGCCTGCGGCTTATGTGATGATAAGCCATGTCCTGGAAAATCGATGGCAACGAGATACGTATCCTTTAACAATGGAGCCAATTTATCAAACGTTGCTGCATTGTCTAACCAGCCATGTAGGGCAAGCGTTGGTTGCCCTTTATTTACATGCCAAACTTTCGCTGCAATAATTTGACCATTTATCTCAAAGGTTACTTCTTTGGGGTGCATTAAGTTGATTCCTTAGGTAGCCATTCCATGAGATGAGCGGGAATTTGTTTCGGTGATTTTATGCGTATTAATTTATAACGACTGTGCAAGCCACTTTCGATGGTAACGTTTCGTTTGGGAACTTTGCAGGCTTTGGCTAACCATTTCATTAAATGTAGATTGGCTTTATTTTCAACGGCCGGTGCTGTTATTTGAATTTTAATTGCGTTTTGAAAGAGGCCTACGACTTTATCTTCTGTTGCTTGCGGCTGCAGATAAATATAAAGCAGTAGGTCGCTGTTTTGCCAGGTAGCCGTTTGATGGGTAGCCATTAGGTTGCAAGCTTTATTCCCAAATTGACGGTGGGCTCAGCCAAGATAATGATGAGCAGTTGCAGTGCTATCATGGCTGGAATAGCTGAAATATCAATGCCACCTATTTTGGGCGTGAATTTTCTAGCAGGACGCATGATGGGCTCGACTAAGCGCTGTAACACGATGGTCGCAGGAGAATATGCTCCTGGCGCTATCCAACTTAAAATGACATTCGCCAGAATAGAATATAAAAATAATTTGAATACTAAGCTAAGCAGATCGCCCGTCGACCAAATCAACAATCCGATAGGCCCTGGGAACTTGTGCAAGCTAATAAGTGTGATCAGGGTTAATTTGAAAAGACTGATCGCAAAGATGGCAATAAGCGTTGCAAAATCGATACCCCATAATCCTGGAATAAAGCGCCGCAGCGGAACCACAACCGGGTTGGTTGCTTTTAAAATAAATTGCGTCATGGGATTGTAATAATCCACTCGCAAATATTGCAAAATAAAACGCAGCAATAGCACAAACAGATAAAGATCAAATAAAGTTTGAATTAAAAAGTTGCTGGCAGTTTGTAAAGGAGCCATAAAATGGTTTTTGCCTCAATTATATTGTTCACGAAGTGTTTTGCTATGCTTGGTAGCACTATCAAGCATTTGCTGTAAAAGTTCTGCCATTTTACCATCTTTTAAGGTATTGATCCCCTGCTCTGTGGTACCGCCTTTAGAGGTGACTTTCTGGCGTAACTCGTGCACGGAATCCTCTGTATGGAGAACCATTTCGGCAGCGCCTAGTGCAGTTTGAAAAGTAAGTTTTCTAGCAATTTCTACAGCTAAGCCCTGTGCTTTTGCTGCCTCAATCAGGCATTCCATAAAATAAAAGAAATACGCAGGACCAGAGCCAGATAGCGCGGTAACGATGTCCATCTCAGATTCGTTGGTTAGCCAAACAATTTCTCCAACCGCACTAAAAAGTTGTGAGAGCAGATCACGTTGTGTGGAATTAACGGCATCCGTTGCAAATAATCCTGTCATACCTTGGCCCAGTAAAGCGGGTGTATTAGGCATCGCGCGTGCAATCGGACAAGGGGCGATAAGCCATTTGGCGATCTGTGTGGTAGAGATGCCCGCTGCAATGCTGAGTATTAACGGGTGATGTGTCGGAAGTCGCGATGCAAAACTGTTAATAGCAGCTTGCATAGAATTAGGTTTAACGGCTAACACGATAACATCAACATTCTCAGCAAGCTCTGCGGTATTGTTCGTATTATGAATGCCCCACAAAGCTGCCATACGTTGGCCAATCTCAGCATGATGATCACACACCCAGAGATTTTCAGGTGCATACCCTTGTTTCAGTAAACCGCTGATAAGACAGCTACCCATATTGCCGGCACCAATAAAGCCTATTCGCTGTAAAGTCATGATGTGTTAATTCCCGCGTGGTCCAAATATGCCCGTGCCAATGCGTACCATTGTTGTACCTTCTTTAATGGCCGCTTCAAAATCGTGTGTCATGCCCATTGATAACGTATCGAAACCCGCCCCTTGGTTGTTGCATTGTTCATATAATGTTCGCAAATCAGCAAAATAAGCGCGTTGCTGGGCGAGATCCTGGGCAAAAGGCGGTAGCACCATTAAGCCGCGCAAAATGAGGTGTGGTAAGGGTTTGATTTGCTCAATCAGATCGAAGAGATGATCCTTTGATACCCCATTTCGTTTCGGAGAGTCATCCATACTCACTTGTAGACAAATATTCAGGGGAGGTAAAGATGCTCGGTACTGAGATAAAAGGGCAGCTTCTTTTAAACGACAGACGGTATGCACCCAACTGAAATTTTGAGCAATCTCTTGTGCCTTTTTCGATTGAATGGTGCCGATATAATGCCAAATAATGTTTTGTTGAGAGAGCGCTGCTATCTTAAGGAGTGCCTCATCGAGATAATTTTCGCCAAAGTCTTGCTGCCCCGCAGCAAAAAGGGTGGCGATTTGCTCAGCTGGATGTGATTTACTGACAGCAACAAGCGTGAGGGGCTCATGCGTACGTCCGCAAGCTTGTAAAGCAGTCACTAAACGCCGCTTTGTGAGGTGAAGATTCGCTACAATATCAGTCATGGCAGTACTTTGCAGCCAATAGAGAACAGAAGTCAAGTAAGCCCTAAGGGGGAGCAATGGATATAACAGAATTACTCACATTTAGCGTGCAAAACAAAGCATCAGACTTGCATCTCTCTGCTGGATTACCTCCCATGATCCGGGTGGACGGTGATATCCGTCGCTTGAATGTGCCAGCACTTGATCACAAAGCAGTGCATACCTTGATTTACGATATTATGAGTGATAAGCATCGCCGAGATTTTGAAGAATTTTTTGAAACAGACTTTGCATTTGAAGTCCCTGGTCTTGCACGTTTTCGTGTCAATGCTTTTAACCAAAACCGGGGTGCTGCTGCAGTATTTCGTACTATTCCGTCTAAAATATTAACATTAGAAGAATTGGCCTTGCCCAAAATATTTTCAGATATCGCACAGTATCCACGAGGCATGGTGTTGGTAACCGGTCCAACCGGCTCTGGTAAAAGTACGACACTGGCCGCCATGGTTGATTACATTAATGCCAATAAATATGGACATATCTTAACGGTTGAAGATCCAATCGAGTTTGTTCATCAAAGTAAAAAAAGTGTGGTGAACCAACGCGAAATTCACACCGACACTAAGGGGTTCAATGAAGCATTACGCTCGGCTTTGCGTGAAGATCCCGATGTCATTCTAGTCGGTGAAATGCGCGATCTTGAAACCATTCGTTTAGCACTTACTGCTGCAGAAACCGGTCACTTAGTGTTTGGTACACTGCATACAACCTCCGCTGCTAAAACCATCGATCGTATTGTTGACGTTTTTCCGGGGCAAGAAAAGGACATGGTGCGTTCCATGTTGTCAGAATCACTTCGAGCGGTTATTTCACAAGCACTGTTGAAAAAAGTTGGGGGCGGACGTATGGCCGCGCATGAGATTATGATCTGTAATCCAGCGATCCGAAATTTAATTCGCGAAAACAAAGTGGCACAGATGTATTCCACCATTCAAACAGGTCAAGCACAAGGCATGCAAACGCTCGACCAAGCATTAAAGATTTTAGTCGATAACGGAAAAATCACACGTTTTGATGCCAAAGAAAAAGCAGTTAATAAAGATGCATTTTAACGGGCTAGAGAACAAGATTTTCGTTCTCTAGCAAATGCAAAAAATCGATTGGCGCTAGGTAATTATCAATCACACACTTAGCGCCCCAATCTCGCAACTGATCTTTAGCATAATTGCTAGCGATACCGATAAACTCCCATTGTAGCTGTCTGGTCGCTTTAACATCCCAAGGTCCATCGCCAATATAAATGATCCGATCAAATTGCTTTACACCATAAGATTGTTTAGCTTTGTGATGAGCGGCTTCCATAATTTTGGTTCGAACCACACTGTCGTTGCTTGAGCCCAAGGATATCTCATGCCATTGCTTAGTAACATGAGACAGCTTGAGTAGCGCAGAACGATAATGCGATCCGGTAGCGACTGCTAAAGCAATGCTTGGATGATTATGCAGTGTTTCTAACAGATTGGGTGAGCCAGGTATCGGCTCAATCGGTTCCTGTGCAATGATACTTGTAAAATGATCTAAATAGAAATCTTCAACGGCTTGAATTTCGGATGTTGTTGGTAAACGCTTAAGGGCATTATAAACACATTCCTTTAAGATCCCTGAGTCGGTTATATGTTCATAACAATGAAGGTCCCGATTGATTTCGGGGATACCAAATACCGCCTTGACAGCAGTCGCAAAAGCATCGACTTCTTTCGTATGCGAATGAATCAGTGTGCCATCAATATCGAATATAACCAGATCCACGAATTTTAAAACCCTTTACAAAATTCAATTAATGGGATTATTATACACCAACTCTCGGGGGGCGATAAATGATCGCTGAGATAATCCACCAATTTGGGTTGACCCGCTGAACCTGCACTGATTCATATCTGCGAAGTGAAGAGACTATGTCAAGCATCATGA
>CAZCXZ010000092.1:0-14373 GCA_964502705.1 Uncultured Candidatus Berkiella sp.
AAGCCGACTGCATGCGCCTATGCACGTTATATGGCCATTTCACAGCCCTACGCGACCAATCGCCGACATCAGTCAGTTCGTCTTGATCCATTAACAAAGAGCTTATTACCATTATTAGATGGTACGCATGATTTCACACAACTCTATGCTCATGCTTATAAGGAATTGAAAGCAGGACGTTTAAATATATTAGATAAAGAGAAAAAGCCGATTATGGACGAAGAGCTAATCAGCGAACACCTTAAAGCGGCTTGCCAACAAGTGTTACAAAATATGGCAAAACAAGCGTTATTGATAGCGTAAGTCTGTGTTGGCCGGCAGAAATGCCGGCTCCACTACAAAGATGCATTTTAAGTTTGTAGCCATTGCTGCCAACTTTTCGCAGGGTATCCTTCTGGATCAGTTGCATAGCGATAAAACTGCTCGATAAGATTTTTTCGATCGATTCGCATTTGTGTCATCCATTCACCACCCGGTTTGGTGGTGGTTTTAAGCACATTTGCTCCGCCTATTCGTTCTTGACGTGAAACGATGTCTTCAAGCGAAACCGTTTTGCCATTTTTCAGCATATCGTATAAAACCATAAACGTGGTGCTGCGTCCTCTGCCACCGCGACAATGAAAATAAAGCGTCGCATCCTGCGGCAGCTGTTTAACGATAGCAACAAACTCATCAACAACGGCATCATCCGGTCTGCCTCGATCTTGTACTTGCAAACGTCGATATTCTAATCCTAAACGCTTCGATAATTGTTGCTCGGTTTCCAATCGTTCAATCGACACTTCAAAAGGTTCACTTTCATTGATCACACCAGCTGTTTTGCTGGTAATACGTTGGATAGTTAATGGATCGTGCTCTTTCAATTGCGAAACCATGGACTGTTCACGCAACAATAGCGATTGCGTATCCATATTTTGATTACTTTTATTATGAAATTTGTACCAACTGATGGGTATGCCATTTACAAATCCATGTGATTCACGTCGTAAATCGATAATCCAAACAGGCGCTTTGATTTTCTTTAAAGCTTCTTTCAAGGACTTTTCGGAAAATTGTGCACTGGTTGTCGCATGCAATTCATCTAGCCCTTGTCGAGTGGGCACTGTCGTATTTTCAGCGTCAACATGAAAGGGATCACTTGTTGTGCGGAAATTTCGTGGTAAGACGTAGGTGAATTCTTCATCGAGTACTAACATCGGTTTACCTTTGGTGGTTTTAGCTTCGCCTACTAAGCTCACACACAGCGTTATACAAAGCAGCATTTGTATGAATTTGAACATAGGTCACATCATGAGTTAAAAGAGGAATGCGCTATTCTAGCAGCTACACCTATCAACGTTAACTTTTTTAACTAGAGTATGTTTGTTAGAGTAATAAATATATATAAGGACATTTGGGCATCAACCAGTGTAGGTAACGTGATGAAAGGCGCAAAACAACCTGAAATACGATCGTTGCTGAATCAGAGCTATACCGCGGGATTCGTTACCGATATCCCTACAACCGCCTCACGTCCAGGATTAAACGAAACCATAATCCAAGAGCTATCCGCCAAAAAGAACGAACCTGCGTTTATGCTGGCCTGGAGATTGGCGGCTTTTCGCCATTGGTTAACCCTTAAAGAGCCCCATTGGTCAAATGTGCACTATCATCCAATTGATTATCAGGCTATCTCCTACTTCAGTGCACCGCGCGATTTTGATCAAAATAAACAATTAAGTGATTTGCCCCCAGAATTACTTAAAACCTATGAACGGCTTGGGATCTCACTGAATGAACAAAAGCGCTTAAATAACGTAGCCATAGATGCTGTTTTTGATAGCGTATCAGTTGGCACGACTTTTAAAGATGAACTTGCAAAACTTGGGATCATTTTTTGTTCCTTTTCGGAGGCCGTACAGAATTATCCTAATTTGGTCCAACAATATTTAGGTACCGTTGTACCTTATCAAGACAACTTTTACGCCTGCTTAAATGCCGCTGTATTTAGCGATGGATCGTTTTGCTACATCCCTAAAGGGGTTCGCTGCCCCATGGAATTGTCAACCTATTTTAGAATTAATGCTGCCAACACGGGGCAATTTGAACGAACCTTAATTATTGCAGAGCCCGATAGTTTCGTCAGTTACTTAGAAGGTTGCACAGCACCGATCCGAGATAATAATCAATTGCATGCCGCAGTGGTTGAACTGATTGCCTTAGAAAATGCCGAAATTAAATATGCCACTGTGCAAAATTGGTACCCCGGCGATGAAAATGGTGTAGGCGGCATTTACAATTTTGTAACTAAACGCGGCTTGTGCAAGGGTAATCATTCTAAAATCTCTTGGACACAAGTTGAAATTGGCGCTGCCATTACTTGGAAATATCCCAGTGTGATTTTAAAAGGCGATGATTCAGTCGGTGAATTCTATTCGATTGCCGTAACGAAAGATCACCAACAAGCGGATACGGGCACCAAAATGATTCATATCGGCAGCAATACGCGCAGCACCATTATTTCAAAAGCCATTTCAGCAGGACGTGCACAAAACAGTTATCGTGGCCTTGTCAAAGTCTCGCCTCGCGCCAAGAACGCTAGCAACTATACGCAATGTGATTCATTGCTGATTGGTAACCATTGTGGTGCCCATACCTTCCCACACTTAGAGGTGGCGAATCCCACCGCTCGTGTGTCACATGAAGCGTGCACCTCTAAAATATCTGCTGAACAACTGTTTTATTGTCAGCAACGTGGGTTAACACAAGAAGAAGCAGTGGTATTAATTATTAATGGGTTTTGTAAGAGTATTCTCCAAAAACTGCCGTTAGAGTTCGCGGTAGAAGCAAGACGTTTACTTGAGCTAACGATTGAAGGCACGGTTGGTTAAGGAGCGATTATGTTAACGATTCGCGATCTTAGCGTCGCAGTTGATGATAAAACCATCTTAACAGACTTCAATTTAAACCTTGAGGCTGGCATGGTGCATGCTTTAATGGGCCCCAATGGCTCTGGAAAAAGCACGCTTGCCTTTGTATTAGCTGGCAACCCTCAATATAAGATCTTGCATGGCTCAATTGATTTTAACGGTATTGATTTACTTAAATTGACTCCCGACCAACGAAGCCATGCTGGCGTATTTTTAGCTTTACAATATCCCGTTGAAATTCCAGGTGTAACCAATAATTATTTCATTAAAGCGGCGTTAAATAATCAACTAAAAGCTAGAAATTTACCTGAAGTGGATGCGCTTGATTTTATCGATGCCATTAAAGATAAGCTGTCTCAACTCAAAATGCCACCGCAATTACTAGAACGTGGCCTAAACGTCGGTTTTTCCGGTGGCGAAAAGAAAATGAATGAAATTCTGCAATTGTTAATGTTACAACCCAAACTGGCCATATTAGATGAAACCGATTCAGGCCTTGATATCGACGCTTTAAAAACCGTAGCGGAGGCTATTAACAGTTTGCGTTCCCATGACAGAACCTTTCTAGTCATCACGCATTATCAACGCCTATTATCTTATTTAACGCCTGATCGTGTTCATGTGATGGTGAATGGCAAAATTGTTGAGCAAGGTGACAAAGAGCTTGCACTCTCTTTAGAGCAAAAAGGTTATCAAGGGTTACAGGAGTAATGGCATGGATAATAATGCTTTTCTACAACACTTGACAACCGCATTCAATAAGCAAGAACCTTTTTTGCCAGGTCAAGGCAAACCTGAATTACGTGCCTTGCGCCACCACGCTTTAGCACGCGCACAAACCCTTGGTATTCCCTCTGTCAGACTGGATGATTGGAAACACGCACGCTTTGACACGCTAATTAATAATCAATATATGCCCTATTTACATGCCTCAGACAAAAACAGCTTACAGAACATCAAACATTTAATAGCAGAGCATAACGATACCATCAATATTGTCTTTTTAAATGGTCACTATGTGCCTTCACTGAGTAACCACAATCATACATCCATTCGTTTGCAATCTCTGGCTCGACTGGCTAAAGCACAACCTGAACTGCTGTTGGATTTGCAAAACCCGCTTCATGAACATGATTTCTTTTCTGAGTTAAATCAGGCATTTTGCAGCGATGGTGCAGTGGTAATCATTCCAGAAGATCATCAGTTTGATAAAATAGTGATGATTTATCATATTCTATTCAATAGCAACGAACAAAGTACCATGATCCACCCCCAAACCTATATTCATATGGGAAAAAATAGCCGTGCGGTAATCGTTGAGAGCTGCGTTTCAATTAGTCAACACTGTAATAGCTTATTCAATAGTCAAACGGTTGTCTTGTGTGAACAAGGTGCAAGCTGCGAGCTTACCAGAACAACCAACCACACGCCCTTCAGTTTGGGGTTTCATCACCTAAATGCGAGTTTAATGTCGAATAGCCAATTAAACTTAATCGAACTGGCTTGGGGAGCACATTATCAACGCCAAACGATGCGCGTTTCACTCAAAGAACCGTCTTCTACGTTACACTGTCACGGATTACTGTTGCCAAATACCTATGAACACTGTGATTGGAACAGTAAAGTAACGCATTACGCAGCCTCTGGAAATAGCGAACAGAGAATAAGATCGGTTATTGGCAATGAAGGCCATAGTTCCTTCCTAGGTAATATTGCCGTTAATCAGGCGGCACAGCAAACCACGACTCTCATGGTGAGTGATAGCTTGCTGCTGGGCGAAAAAGGACAAGCTGATAATGCACCGCAACTTGAAATTTTAGCTGACGAGGTAAAATGCAACCACGCTGCCACTATTTCTCAATTAGACGAAAAAACGCTCTTCTATTTACAAAGCCGGGGTTTTTCACAAGACAATGCAAAAAAGATTTTGCTGCATGCCTTTACCAAGGAAATCACGCAAACCATCACTCATCCCACGGTGTTGGCACAGTTGGAACACCAGGTGACCCGACGTGTTGCGCAATTGTTAGGGGAAAGTTTATGAATCGCAATGATTTCCCTTGCTTAAACCAACAGGTACATGGCCATCTGCTTGTTTATTTGGATAATGCTGCCACGACACAGAAACCGAATGTTGTCATCGATGGTATTTCTGCGTTTTATAAACAAGACAATGCCAATATCCATCGTGGAGTGTATTACTTATGCGAAAAAGCAACCCTTCGCTTTGAAGAAGCGCGCAAAGCGGTACAACAGTTTATCAATGCCCCCAATGTGGATGACTGTGTGTTTGTTCGCGGCACTACTGAAGCAATTAATTTAGTCGCTAATGGCTTTTTCGAATTAGGACTTAATCAACAAGACGAAATCCTGATCTCTGAGCTAGAACATCACTCAAACATTGTGCCATGGCAGGCCATTTGTGAAAAAACAGCCGCAAAGCTTCGCGTTATTCCCTGCAATGACCTTGGCGAACTAGACATGCAGGTATATCAAGAACTTTTAAATGAGCATACCAAACTCGTTGCCATTACGCATATTGCTAATTCAATTGGCACGATTAACCCCATAAAGCAAATGATTACCTTGGCACATGCTAACGGCACACCCGTGTTAATTGATGGTGCACAAGCAATTGCGCATGTGCCAGTTGATGTACAAGATTTAGATTGCGATTTTTATGCATTTTCAGGACATAAGCTTTATGGCCCAACGGGTATTGGCGTATTATATGGCAAAGCACAATGGTTAGATCGTTTACCACCCTATCAACGCGGCGGCGATATGATTAGCAACGTCACTTTTGAAAAAACCACCTTCCAAGCACCACCCCATAAATTTGAGGCTGGCACGCAAGCCATTGCAGAGGCTATCGGGCTAAGTGCCGCTATTAGCTATCTTCAATCCACTGGACTTGACGTCATTGCTGAATATGAACAGTCGCTATTGGCGTATGCTACGAAGGAGCTACAAAATATTGAAGGGTTGACGATTATTGGTCAAGCCAAGGATAAAGCACCCATCATTGCATTTACCCTTGGTGATATTCATCCACATGATATTGCTACCGCGTTAGACAGAGAAGGTGTTGCGATTCGTTCTGGTCAATTATGCGCACAACCTGCGATTGAGCGCTTTGGCGTAAAAGCAGTAGCACGGGCTTCATTTGGGCTTTATAATACGGCGGATGAGATCGACCGCCTGATAAGCAGCTTGTATAACACCGTGAAATTCTTTCAAAACTAGGCGTTTATTTCGCTTTGCCACGAGGTGGGTTTGGCAAAGGTCTTCTAGGGACAACCTCAGGTGCTGGTGTAGACGATGTTGGCATTTTATGATCATGCCGTTGTGGCGTTTGGGGTAATGGTCTTTTAGGTTTGACGATTTTTTCAGGCGGCTCAACGACGACTGTAGGCCACTTTTTAACTGTCAGTTGAGTGTCTTTGAGGTATTTGGCGGCCCCAGTCTTACCAAATGCTTGAAGAATCTTGTATTTAGGTATTTGATGACCGTATCGCTCCATGAGGAAATCGGCAATTTCAGGATGACGAAAATCTTTACCAACCTTTTCAAGGGCAACTATCTTAGTTTTATTTGATAATAACTTGTCAAGCTCAGGATATTGTTTCCAAAGCCATTTCATAAAATCGATGTTTTCTCTATTTATAGCTATTTCAAAAAAAATCACTTTCTGTTTGTCTGAAAAATCAGGATTGATTTCTTCATTTACTATCACTTTTAACAATGTATCAATCGACTTATTAGCATTATAAGAAACCGTTGCATTTGGGGTAATAAAATTTAAACACAAGGCTTCGAAGTGATCTTTGCTAGAAAAATAGGTTGGATTTAATTCGATAAATTCCGAAATCAATTCATCATCTTGACGCCTTATTATGTTTGTAAACAATTCATTCATTTGCTCTTCGGTAAAATCAAAGTCATCATGTTTAACCAGGTACTGGATTGTTTTCAAGGGTAGTTTATGCAATATGTTTAATAAAAATGCCTTTTGATTCTCTTTATGCGGCTCTTTTCCAAGATTTGCCATCGTATACGTTCGCAACCTTGATTGCTCATCGACATCATAAAAGTAATAGGGTTCATCGGCGCTATAAATAAGTCTTTGCTGGAGTGAATCATGATAATCATCATAATCTTTGAATTCCTCACCGACTAATCCTTCGATCCTCAAGCCAGCTTGTTCTGTTATAATCGCTTGACTGCCACAAGTAACTTTATTCGTATGATGATTGTTAACCAGTTCACGCCCAAGATATTCAAAGAAAGCTTTCACTTTACCTTCTTGCTGCTGGTTTACAATGGTATCGGATACTTCAATTGAATCGAAAACAATAGCCTCGGCGCGACTACGCCAAGCCCAACTCATTGCAAGCACCTTGTCGCTGACTTTGGGTTGTTGACTATCGCCTTCACATAACACGTAAAAGCCGCCATTAGGGCTGGTTAAACCATGGATCACGCAAGGTTGGCCAGCTTCTCCCGATAACGATTGGCAGCAGTTTGTCATTTTCCCCAAGCAGGCTGCTCTTGCTGCCTGTAATTCATCAGCCACAGGAATTTTCATTAAATAATAGCCGGGATAGCCTATTGTCTTTCCATCTACCATGACATCTGGAATATTTCTACCTGCCATTTGACGATTTAGCGCTTTAAATTGTGCAAAATATTTCGCCGGGATGCCATTGTCAATAAATATTTTATAAGCGCCTTGTGTACTTAGTTTATAAGTTTCATAAAAGGCTTTTAGCTGTATTAAACTCAGATCTTTTAAATATTTGCCAGCACTCAATTCTGTTAATTCATGCAGATTTTGGCTTAAAGATTGAATGAGATTTTTATATTCTTCTTTGTTGAAATCATCATCATCCTTTTTACTTTCCATATCATCAAGTTTGGCGCTGATTTGGCGTATATCGAGCTCTTTTACTTTGATTTTATTTGGATCAACTTTTCGATTATTGACTGTGGCTTCTTCTTTTTTACTTACGACTAATTTTTGTAATTCCCATGCAAACGGTAACATTTCCTTAAAGTCTTTACGCAGCATATTCCCACCATTCACCGCTAAAGATTTAAAGACTTCGAACTTACAGCCGTTTTTTTGATCTAAAAAGCCAGGTTCATTAAAATCGGGCAAACTAAACAAACACGCA
This sequence comes from Uncultured Candidatus Berkiella sp., assembly GCA_964502705.1. Classification (GTDB taxonomy): domain Bacteria; phylum Pseudomonadota; class Gammaproteobacteria; order Berkiellales; family Berkiellaceae; genus Berkiella. The sequence continues at coordinate 8,087 of CAZCXZ010000092.1, forward strand.
TCATGCAGCGGGGAGCTGCTAGTATTGGCACCTTTAGTAAATTCAACTAAATACCCTAACATTGCACTAGGATTATCAAACATCACCGCGAGCTTTGTCGCATGTTCGGCAGCAATGCCATTTTTTTCAAATATGATAGCCAAGGCACATAATCTATAAGCTTGTTGATACAAATCTTGATTAAAATATTTTCCAAATAAACTTGGCGGCATTGCTGGAAATATGGGCGCAGCCCTCAGTATCACTTCTTCTGATTTTTCAAAAGGGATCCCAAATGCTTTTAAACAATTCTTTAACGCGGTTTGCTTTTCCGGATTATGCTGTAAAGAGTCTAGCCATTCATTCGCTTTTCTGCGCTGTTCATCTTTTTCTGACTTAAGGATGACTTGTAGTTTTATTAGCAAATTCCCATTAGGGTCTGTCATTCGTAACACCATTTATGGCCATTTATCCTAATAGACTCCCTAATAGCTATGAAAGTTCCCGTGCAGTTACATAACATATTGTTTTTTCTAAGATTTTATCTGATTGAGGCAATTGCAGAGCAGCGCTTAAACTATGTTAATTTCATATCTTTTTAGAGCACACTTAGATGAGTTTAGATTTCCCAGCAAGCACGCATGACAGACCTTCTGCATCTTTACAATCGCAGTTCTTGCTTCATCTGATTAAACACGCTGCTTGCACTGCCTCATTATCGAGTACTGAGCAAACATTAATCGTTTCCCTGGAAAAGGATTGCAGTAACATCTTAGCGTCAGTGCATTCTGATACAGATAAATTAGCTAATATACGAGATAAAATTAGAAACTTTATCCCAGATCTTGAACGGCAAAATCATGCAAAGTTAATTGCGCATTTTCAGCAAAATGGCCTTTATCGCATGTTTTATCATAAAGCGCGGATTAAGGGCGAAAAAAATACCAGCGATTTAAGTTTGTTTTTGAAGTTAGGATTTGTCGGTATTGCACTTGCAGCACTGGCGGTCACTTTTTTTGCAGCTATATCGGCTTTAGCGGCTCCCGCTTGGCTGATGGTTATTGCCAATGGTCTGTTTGCTTCAGCCATGGTTTACTTAAGTGCAATTAGCTATGGAATTGTCAACGACATTTATGCAACCGACGCTAATTTGCCCTACTTTTTGTTTGGACATCAACATAAACAACACAGCCTAATTGAAACCAACGATCCCATAGCACAGGGAATTGCATGGGGCGTCGCTGCAACGTTTGAACCTGCTGCGATTGCAGCGGCGATTTTCGCAGTGGTAACCACAGTAACGGGCATATTCTTTCCTATTGCAAATGTTGTTTTCCCAGTTGCACTGGGGACCATGCCGTTAATTGCTAGAAAAGTTGATCAATATGCCAAACTAAATCAGCAAGAACGTTTGGAACAATTGATTGATTTTCCAGAAGGAAGCTTTACAACCGGTTCAAACCCATATCAAAGAAATGCATCAGATGTTTTACAAACTAAAAAAGTGGAATATGCGGCCTATCGTGCGAACAGCGATCGAAATTTTTTTGGTTTTACAAAGATGCCCTTGTTGGGGATCGGCTTGCTTGGAACGATGTTCACGTTAAGTGCTGCACATTCATTTTTACCGACTTTCCTTTTTTCAGCAGCAGCAACAACATTGCTACCTATTGTGGCTGGCGGTGTCGGGATTATCCTGGTTAGCTCAGCGGGCATTTATACCTATGTTAATCGCAACAAACAAATCGATAATCGATTTAAATTGGCTTTTGATCAAGAACTTGATGCGGATTTGGATGAGCTGTATCTTAATGAAGATCTCTTGCGAATCCAAGAATTCACTCAAAAGCAAACGCCTGTTGCAAGTTCTGCACCCATTCAAGAGATTAAATCAGTCACTCGCTATTTTGATATGAAAGCCGCTCAAAAGGCTGATGTGGAAATGGATAATGTGCAACCTGGCCCTTCTCATCTTCGAAGCAAAGCGGCAGTAAGCGCCTAGCTTGGAGCTGGTTGGATGACATTTAAGGCGTTATAGTGAGGAAATAGTCAATATATTTGATCTTTACTCAAAACAGTCGGCTTGTAGGTTAGGCGGCAAGTTCTCGCGCAAAAGAGTGTGCTTAAGCACATGATTGCAGCAAGATGAACGCAGCCAACAACACCTAAAAGTCGAATGTGAAGAGTAAATTTGAAAATAGTAGTTGCACGCTTTTGATTTGACCTGTATAACAGCTTTGCTGAAATTGACAGCACATTAGTTTAGGTGTCCACCGTTAAAGAAGCAGAATATGAATGATTTGCTAGCACTTTATCAGGAAGTCATACTCGACCACAGTCGCCATCCTCGTCACTTCGGCGAGCTGGTTGATGCTACTCATCAAGCAGAGGGTGTTAACCCGCTGTGTGGCGATGAGATCAAGCTCTACCTCACCATTGCGGACCAGGTTATTATAGCTATCCAATTCACAGGGATAGGTTGCGCGATTTGCATGGCCTCAGCCTCTTTACTCACCGAACATCTCACCGGCAAAACAGTTCACCAAGCCCAAGACGGATTTGCCGCTTTTATGTCGCTCGCAGAAAAAGGCACACAACCCGAGCACTATAAGCTGGGCAAACTATCCGTTTTCGAGAGCGTGCATAACTTTCCCCTGCGTGTGAAATGTGCGACACTCCCCTGGCACGCATTGAAAGCCGCCTTAATTAAATAAACCCCGTTTTGGAAAGTAGGTTTTATGTCTGACTGGTTCGATTTTATCTCTACCGAATTAATTACATCATCTGAGCCGATTGTAAAAGTGATTAACGGCCACCCAATCGCCTTGTTTCAACTCGATGGCGAATACTATGCCATTGAAGATCTCTGCACTCATCAAGGCTTACCGCTAAGCGATGGCCCCTTAAATGGCGATGTTATTACCTGCCCATATCATGGAGCACAATTTTGCATTAAGACCGGCGAAGTCATGAGCCCACCCGCGTTTGAAGATTTGCCAGTGTTTGAAGTGCGGGTCAGAGATGGGATGGTTCAGGTGAAAATACCTTAGCGTGAAAAGCTAAGGTTTTTCATATCGCCGAAGCTAGCAACGCTAGCGTAGGCGGATAAAAGTACCTTATTGGGGTGAAGAACCATCCCACCTATCCAAGCCGTGTCAGGCATGTAGGTTCTTATTAACGTACACAATTTATTGATAATGCATATTGCATATTCACCTCACCATCTGTAAACTGTATATTTACAGTTTACATTCGATAATAATCAAGCTATACTATGATTAAGACATGGAATCACAAAGGATTGAAGCTATTCTTTGAATCCGGATCAACGTCCGGTATTCAATCCAAACATAGCACTCGTCTTAGGTTGCAATTAGGCGTTCTTAATGCAGCGATTAAACCTGAAGATATGAACCTTCCTGGTTGGAAATTTCATGAGTTAAAGGGCGGGAAGAAGGGTTATTTTGCAGTAACGGTTAATAGAAATTGGCGACTCACTTTTAAATTTGAAGACCATGACGCTATACTTGTAAATTATGAAGACTATCACTGAGGCAGATTTTATGAATATGCACAATCCTCCCCATCCAGGCGAAATTGTGAAAGATGTTTTGATTGAAGGTAGCAACCTTTCAATCACGCAAGCTGCCGAAATATTAGATATTTCTCGTGCTTCTTTATCAAAACTAGTCAATTGCCGAGGTGGGATAAGCCCCGAAATGGCGATTCGATTATCAATCGCACTTAAAACATCAAGCGAAATGTGGCTTAACCTTCAAGCCACTTATGATTTATGGCTAGCTGAAAAAAGTCGCAAGAAGATCTCTAAAAAAGTTCAAGTTGTGAAAGAATATATTCAAAAGCATCAAACTGCGGCTTGATTAAAACGACGCTTATTTATGAATAGCTTCTGAATAAGATTGCGTTAATTCATAGCGCTCATCCGAAAATATTCAACTACTATTATAATTTCACCCGCAAATGAACTGATAGGTAAATCAAGACACCTCACATCTTTTGGCATTTCACTATTAATATAAGTGCCCCGAATCACTAAACGACTACACCGTAAACGCGCGGCTTTGTTGCATAAATCGTTCAAAGGCCAAACTACCGTAAGTTTTTATTCTTCAGCAGCGGTAGCTGCTGCTAAAGAGTAGATAACATGCGGTTACTGTTGTGATGATTGTTCCGATTGCGCAAGAATAATCATTTATGCAACAAAGCCCAACCGTGATAGGGTACTCTTTGCCTTAACCAAAATCGCTACCGCTACCACCTTCACCTAAAATGCTTTGCAATGGCTGTTGAACATAGACCGTTGTTGACATGCTTAGGTTTGCTTGATCGACTAACGCACTAGCAGAAACGACTGCAGACGATGTCGATACACTTGCAGAAGTCAAGCTATGGCCATCGACCGTTGTTGAGGCAACCGTGGATAGTTGAGCGCTATGAACGTCACTTGAGACGCTATTTACAGCACTGACAGGCATTAGGCTTGGCAATGGTTGCCCACCAACACCCGGCTGCCAAAGGGGATCGACACTTTGCGTTAATGTTGAGGGTGATATCGAATTTAAAAGCGTATCGATATCAACGTTATCAAATGAAATAGTTGCTAATCCAAAGCCGTAATCCATAAATAGTGTCGCATCAGGAACACTATCACCAAAATAATCGATTAATCCAAAACCTAAAATATAATCAGAGATATCACCTATCACATCAGTGAAAGCAATGGTATCATTTGCACCAAAGTCAACAATCACATCTTGCCCAAAATTGCTTGCTAAGCTAAATGCGAAGGTATTAGCGCCGCCTCCTCCAACTAAAATATCATTGCCTTCACCACCAATTAAGTAATCATCACCCTCGGCACCGACAAGAACATCATCGCCTTGCCCACCATCCAGAAAGTTACTACTCATATCTGGGTCACCAATTAAATAAACAGAACCATCGCCATAGAGATTATCATTACCATCACGTCCATAGAGGATATCACTACCGCCTTGTCCTACAAGCTGATCGTTACCCTTACCACCATCTAAGTAGTCATCGCCATCATGAATGTAATGGAGTGCATTATTATATGGTAGTAAAAGGTTTATCGTCGCTGGGTTACCAAATACAATATTATCACCTAAAATAAAATCGTCGCCTTCTTCGCCGTAAACTTCATCGTTACCGAAACCTGCAACAACCGTATCTGAATTATTGATATTATCAGGCGAGTCAATTTGATTATCACCCCAGATAACATCATTACCATCAGCATAAAAACTTTCAACAACATGTTCTAAGGTATCATTTGGGTTCCCGGCAAAGAAACCGGTTCCACCAGTATTGAAATCAACTAAATCGACACCACCGCCAACGATTAAATCCGCACCATGACCACCTACCATCACATCGTCATTTCCTAAACCAACAATGATGTCATTTCCCTCATCGCCTTCAATGTGATCCTGACCATCAATGAGCCAATCTCGTGGATTATTTGAAGCAACGCTGTAGTCAAAAGAATAATAGTCAAAATTAAAAAATGTAGGTGTCAAAACAACTGATTGAGCAAATCGCACACCAACGTTATCACCCAAAAGCAAGTCATTTCCTATACCGCCATGAGCGATATCGTCACCCAGCCCGCCATAAATTCGATCATTTCCTGCACCACCGTTTAAACTATCGTTACCATCGCGTAAAAGCACTGTTTCCGCTTGTACAAATGGTGCGTTAGGTACATAGACTAGACCATAAGCAAATTCAACATAATCCACACCGCCAAATATATCGTCATCACCATTATCACCAAATAACTGGTCACTGCCTAAGCCACCGATGATTTGATCATCACCATCACCACCATGGATAACATCGTTACCCTGATAAGCTGAAACATTACTGAACCGTATAAATAAGTAATCGGTACTAACAGCATACGGTGATACATATGCAAATGCGTTTACAAAAAGATCGCCTCTAAGTTCATCATCTCCACCGCCACCATAGAGTGTATCGTTACCAAAACCACCAAATACCACATCAGTGCCATTATGTCCCCAGATCTGATCGTTGCCATCGTATAGCACCGCATTTAAGCTCATATCTGAACGGGTCGATATTCCGTAATAACCATCTAGCGCTAGATTAAAATTATAGATTTCAGAGCTACCCCCGAAAATAAAGTCGATCTGATTGGAGGTTCTATTATTCACATCATTATGAATAATATCATCTCCCCCTTGCCTGTAGTGGTTTAATGATTCTGGACACTTAAATTGATGGTAAAATGCCAAAAGATA
>CAZCXZ010000093.1:0-4609 GCA_964502705.1 Uncultured Candidatus Berkiella sp.
AATTTTCCTGACAGCACGTCGAATGTTTCTTTAAATTGCTTTACTTGCTTACATTTTTCAACGGGGTCACTTTGTGTATCTAAAGAAGCGAGCAGTTCTGGAAAATGCGTATAGGATGACGCTAAATTGGCTAAAGGCAAACGTGAAAAGCTTTCATTGGTATAGGTAATGTTATGATCAAGATCGGTTATCAAAACTGGGGTGGTCACGCGCTTTAGTACCGAACTTAATTGTTCACGCCAGGTCATATCTTCAAGACCGGCAAAAAATCGATAAAGGTACCAACTAATGATCATGGCGCCACTGGTAGTTAAAACCAACAATCCAAAAGCAGGCAGGCTCTTCGAATAAAGTTGAAATACGGCGAATAAGCAGATGGGAATAGCCACTGCAATAAAGCAATCTCGCTTTAATTTTTTAGAATTGATTTGCACAAATAGACCCTCTCAAAGCGTTTGCTTAAGTGTAGGTCCAATCATTGAAATGGCAAATTTTATTGATAAAACAAGGGCTTAATACTGTAAGTTAATACAAAATTAGATGGGCTTACAGCGGTTTTATATTTAGTGTGCCAGGGCGGATTTTGGTCCGCCCTGGATTTATCTACATAGATTGTGAGGCAAAAGAAAGCGATTAACTAACGCGCTTTATTCACGACAGGTTCTTTATTCGTTGCAGGTTGTTTTGAAGGTGACGACTTAATCGTGTTTTCTTCCAGCTCAGGAATTTTAACCGTGATCTTGGCATGATCTAATTTAAAAATACCATGATATTCGGAATGATCGCCCGTAAAGGCAAATGCATTCTCCATGTTTGGCATCTTAGCGGTATTATCCTTATTGGGGATCGACCATTCGGTATGCATTTTACCTTGATCACAGGTCACTTTAAGCTCAACCGAGCCAAGCAAATCATCGACATTCCAAGGCGGTAGGTCTGCTTCTACCAAAGAAATCAACACGTCAGTTTTTTCACAAGTTGTGTAGCTTTTTTGCCACAGAACAATGTTTTTAACGTTTTTAAGGTAATCAGACATCCAATGACTTGGAAAGCTAGGTATACGATAATGACGCGGTGCACTCTTTTCAGGGAACTCTGTCACGCTAAAATAAAGTTCATCACCACTTTGTTCTTGTGCATGGATCTTCTCTAATACCTCAAGCTTGATGCTCAAGTCTTGCGCAAATGCCATGCTGCTCGTTAGCGCCGCCATGATCACCAGACTCTGGATCCCTTGCTTCACACCTTCCATATCCACCTCATTCCCTTTAACGTATGGCGCTTTTCATTTTACAATAGTTAAAAACTTAACTAATATTGATTAAGATCCGCTATCCCTGTACTTATACTATAGCGCTATCTTCTTAATGTGACCGTCTATCTGATGATATAACAAGCTATTGACCTTTGCTCAAGTATTTTGTTAGGTTCTAATAATGAAAATGAAATTATCCTATTCAATCAATCAAGCCTCTTGGTGGCGCACCCAAATCGGGTGGGCAAACCTACGCACGTCTTATAATCACCCAGCGTAAAGAATAACCAATTCTTAAAAAGCCCACCCTGTCGGTGGGCTTTTTTTTTGCATTTATTTTTTGAGGAATTAACATGGCGCACTTAGAACGGCTCTGCCAAGGACATGATCTGAGTACAACACAAGCAAAAGAAATTTTTCATGAGATTCTGGAAGGCAAACTCAACGATATTGATATCTCAAGCCTTTTGATTGCCCTAAAGGCTAAAGGCGAAGCAACTAGCGAAATTATGGGCGCAGTCAGCGCATTGCGTGAGACCGCTATCCCTTTTCCTTGCCTGCGTGAATTGAAAGAAAGCGATAATATTGTTGATTGTGTCGGCACAGGTGGCGATAACCAACACTCACTCAATATCTCTACTCCCAGCGCTATTATGGCCGCCGCTTTAGGCTTAAAAATAGCGAAACATGGCAACCGCGCGGTTTCATCAAGCTGCGGTACTGCCGATCTCTTAGAAGGCGTTGGCATTCAAATTTTGATGACACCCGACGTTGCCAAACGCACTCTCATTAAAACCGGATTCACTTTTTTGTTTGCACCGCATTATCACCCTGCGGTCAATCAGATCAAAGATATCCGTAAACGTTTAAAAACCCGCACACTTTTTAATCTCATAGGGCCCTTATTGAACCCTGCCCTTCCCGATATTTTATTGGTGGGTGTTTATCATCCTTCACTGTGCATTCGTTTAGCCAAAGTGCTGCAATCTCAAGGTGTTAAACGGGCGTTGGTCGTGCATGGCCAAGGACTCGACGAAATGGCACTGCATGGTCCGACCACGGGCATACTGCTAAATGACGGCATACTGACTGATTTCACATTAACACCTGAACAAGTGGGCATCGCACGTTCACCGATTGCTACGCTCCGAGGCGGTGATCTTGCCTTTAACCGTCAGCATTTTCTCGATTTGTTACAAGGTAAGGGAACGACTGCCTATCGTAATGCGGTTGCACTCAATACGGGCACTTTATTGTGGTTAAACGAAAGGGTTTCTTCACTCAAAGAAGGTGTAGAACAAACACTCGCTGCACTTAACACGGATATCGGTTACCAATGCTTATTAAACATTAAAGAGGCCAGTCATGCTCAATGAAATGATCCAACATGCTCTTCAAGGACAACTCGAACCCAGTGATCGAGATTTTTATGCTGCACTGAAAAAGTCACGACAAGTCTTTATTTTCGAATGTAAACGTCGCTCACCCAGTGAAGGGGCGTTATGCGAAGACTATCCGGTTAAAGAAATGGCAAAAACCTATGAACCCTTTGCCGATGTTATTTCTGTGCTAACTAATCAACGTTATTTTGATGGGAGCTTTACACATTTGAAACAGGTGCGTGATAACGTCAAAGTGCCCGTTTTGTGTAAAGATATTATTGTTTCACCCCAGCAAATTATCTTAGCCAGGCACTATGGCGCAGATGCGGTTTTGTTAATGTTGTCCGTATTAGACGATGATACCTACCAAGCTTGTCATAAAGTAGCTGATGAATTAAACATGGGTGTGCTCACGGAAGTCGTCACCGAACATGAGTTAATACGTGCGACGCATTTAAAAGCCAAAGTGATTGCGGTTAATCATCGTGATTTGCACACCTTTGAAATCGATAAAGACCGCGTGATTAACTTATCACTGCATTTTCCCAAAGATACCCTTATTATTGCAGCCTCCGGGATCAGCACCCATCAAGAAATTGCGCGATTAGCTCCCTATGTCAATGGCTTTCTGATCGGCAGTTCCCTCAGCAAAAGTAAAGCGGTTGATATGACACTGCGTGAACTTATCTATGGGCCAGTTAAAATCTGTGGGCTGACTCGGGGTCAAGATAGTCTAGCTGCGTATCAGCAAGGTGCTATGTATGGTGGACTTATTTTTGTGCCAACCTCAAAACGTTGTATAACGCTTACCCAAGCAGAAGCAATCATCCCTTATGCGCCACTGCGTTATGTCGGTGTGTTCTCACAACAACCCATTGACATGGTGCTTTATTATGCTGCTGCATTAGGGTTTTATGCTGTTCAATTGCATGGTGGTGAATCAGCGGAATATGTCAATGCATTACGTCAAGCGCTACCGCCAAACTGCCAGATCTGGTTAGCAATGAATGGACAAGCACCGTTACCCACTCTATTGCCTCCAGGCGTCGATAAATTGGTCATTGATAATATGCAAGATAATCAAGGTGGCACGGGAATCACCTTTGACTGGGGAACAGTCCGACACTATGGGATCCGTCAACATTGTTTATTGGCGGGTGGCATTTCACCCACCAATGCTTTAAATGCTAAACAAACCCGTCTTGGTGGGCTTGATGTCAATTCAGGTGTTGAACAAGCGCCCGGTATTAAAGATGTCGCATTACTAGAACAGCTTTTTAAAAACATAAGAGGTAAGTGCTAATGTATTTCGGTGAATTCGGTGGCACCTTTGTGCCGCAAATACTTATCCCCGCTTTGCAAGCGCTTGAAAAGGCCTTTTTGACATTGCAAGTCGATCCTACTTTTAAAGCAACCCTTGCAACCTTGTTAAATGATTATGCAGGTCGGCCTACGCCGCTGTATGAATGCCAACGCTTAACCAAAGGGCAGAAAGCGACCATTTTTTTAAAAAGAGAAGATCTGGTTCATGGTGGTGCACATAAAACCAATCAAGTGCTCGCGCAAGGCTTATTGGCAAAGACGCTCAATAAAAGCAGGCTGATTGCTGAAACGGGCGCTGGACAACATGGCGTTGCCACCGCAATGGTTGGCGCATTGTTAGGACTTGAAACGCAAATTTACATGGGCGCTAAAGATGTACAAAGACAATCGGCCAACGTAAAACGCATGCAACTGTTTGGCGCAACGGTCATTGCCATTCAAGATGGACAAGGCACGCTTAAAGATGCCGTGAGTGCAGCCTTACGCGACTGGTCTAGTTCTTATGAAGATACGCATTATTTGTTAGGCAGCGTGGTAGGCCCTCATCCTTTTCCGTTAATGGTTCGCGAGTTTCAACGGGTGATAGGCGAAGAAGCTCGTCAGCAAATTTTGGAAAAAATCGGTCGCTTGCCAGATCAAGTGATGGCTT
>CAZCXZ010000093.1:4619-13626 GCA_964502705.1 Uncultured Candidatus Berkiella sp.
GGTGGTGGTTCGAATGCGATCGGCATGTTTTCGGCTTTTATTCCTGATACTAGCGTAACACTGGTTGGTGTGGAAGCCGCCGGCAAGGGCTTACATACCGAGCAGCATGGCGCAACCTTACAACAAGGCAGCCCTGGCATTTTTCATGGCACGAAAAGTCTATTTTTACAAACACCCCAAGGTCATATCGCTAAAACACACTCACTCGCAGCCGGTCTTGATTACCCGGGTGTGGGACCCGAACATGCTTATTTACAATCCATCAACCGCGCACAGTATGTTGGCACGACTGACACAGATGCATTAAAAGCCTTCCAACAACTGGCAACCTTCGAGGGTATTTTGCCTGCATTGGAATCATCACATGCACTTGCTTATGCGCTTAAAGTCGCTGAACGTGCCACAAAAGAAGAAATAATCATCGTTAATTTATCAGGTCGCGGTGATAAAGATATGGATCAAATAATGAGGAGTTTTTCATGACACGATTTAACCATTGCTTTAAACGAACGGCACAATTAGATCGGCCCGCTTATATTCCCTTTTTAATGTTAAGCGATCCTAACCCAATTGAATCATTACGAATTATCAATGCCGTGATAGCAGGCGGTATCGATGCCTTAGAGTTGGGGATCCCTTTTTCTGATCCCATTGCCGATGGCCCAATCGTAACTCAAGCGGCACTTCGATCTTGCCAACACCAACTTAGCGTTGATGATTATTTTGCCATGATAGCCACCATTCGATCACAGCATCCCACGTTACCGATTGGGATCTTGGTTTATGCTAATTTAGTATACCGTTATGGCGTAGATGCTTTTTACCAACAAGCCTATGCCTCTGGCGTGGATGCGGTATTGATCCCCGATCTGCCAACACTAGAGGCCATGCCCTATTTTGATTGCGCAAGATTGCAAGGTATTGATCCCATTTTATTAGCAACCCCCACTTGTCAGCAGGCTGATCTTGAATTGGTCGCTCGCAATACCAAAGGATTTACTTATTTGGTAACGCGGCCTGGGGTAACAGGCGTCGACAAAGCCTGTCACTTTGCAAAAGCAAAAACGATGGTCGAAGAACTGAATCGTCTCGATGCACCCCCTTGTGTATTTGGATTTGGGATCAAAAATGCCGAGGATGTTGCAAAAGCACATGATGCTGGCGCAAAGGGTGTGATTATTGGCTCGGCCTTAATTGATGGTATTCATCAAATGAACTTAGAGCAATGCCCAAGTTCACAGATCACTGCTTTTGCACGGTCATTGTTTGTCGCATAGCTAATGTAACATAGGGGCCAACACGGCCTGTCTAGTCGTAGCTTCTTAGCAAAGACAGATGGTCGTCCCCCACAGGGCTTCACATCTTCATCAAGGTGCAATACCATACGCCAAATAGTCTTTCAATAACAATGATGAAGCATGCTGCAATGGATACCCGCTCCTATCAAAGGAGCACTCAACGCCCTTTTTATTGCTCTACATACCCTCTTCTGGTGTGTGCCATTGTATATTTTCTATGGTTTAAGGCTTTTAGCTAAAAGCTCAGCGTTTCGGGGTTTCACAAACCGCTGCATCATCTGGGTTTGCAGCGGGTGGATCCGTTCCAATAATTTAATGATGCGACAAACCATGTCCATCGATTTAGAAGCGCCCAATCTTTCACATCTATCAAAAGATCAATGGTATTTTGTGATCTGCAATCATCAGTCATGGACTGATATTTTAATCTTGCAACAAATTTGTCTAGGCAACATCCCGTTCTTGCGCTTTTTTATCAAAAAGCAATTACTCTGGTTACCCGCCATTAATTTAGCGTGGCTAGCATTAGATTTCCCTATTATGCACCGCCACTCAAAAGAGCAACTTGAGAAAAATCCAGCGTTGCGTAATAAAGATCGCATTGCAACCAAGAAAGCTTGTGAAAAATACCAGCACATGCCGGTAACGATTTTAAACTTTCTTGAAGGCACACGATTTACAACAGCCAAGCATCAGCATCAACATTCTATATATAAGCACCTACTCATGCCCAAAATGGGGGGCTTTTCTTTAGCCATTAATGCAATGGATAAAAAAATTACGCACGTGTTAGATGTTACGATTGTTTACCCAGAAGGTAAAACCACCTTTTGGGATTTTTTGTGCGGACGTGTCCATAAAATTGTGGTTAAAGTAACGGAACGTGAAATACCACCAGCATTATTGCAAGGCAATTACACGGAAGACGAACAATATCGTAATCAATTCAAGCAGTGGATCAACCAATTGTGGCAAGAAAAGGATGCACTTATTACTAGCCTATTAAAATCCCCTCCTCCTTAATTTTGCAGGTTTACCGAACTTAATTAGTAGACTTGGACTCCTATGTTCATGTACATCAACGGCTTTAGTACTAAAGTCCAATGTTACTAACTTGTACTTTCGTGATTTATTCATATTTAAGACCCAAGGCGGAATACCGCTTTGGATCTATTTATAGGTGAATATTCACTAGTGGGTGAGCGTAAACATGAGCAATACAAATGATAAGCAACCGCCCTTAGGCAAAGAAGCTTCTGATAAAAAAGATGCGCAAAAAGACGCTGCAGAAAATATGTCGATGTTTGATAGCATCAAGCAGTACTTTAGCGGAAAATCAGGAGAAACCCCTGCGCCCTCTGATTCACCTGTAGAAAAAGCTGTTGATGAAAACGGCCAGGTGGTCAATGGTGCGAATGCAGAAACTAACAAAGAATTGCAAGGCGCTCCCAATAATAATGGTGAACCAGAGGAAGCTGCTAAAAAACCAGAAACAGAAGATGGTAAGCCAAAAGAACTCACCTTAGAAGACATCGAAAAACTACAAGCCGCCGCAGCCGGTGAAGCACAAGAAAGTGGTTTTAGTGTACCAAAGACAATTCAACACATTAACGAAGGTGGCGTTGATAGCCTTCCACGTGATCTTGGACTAACCCCATTTCCACCTGCAGAACAAAAAGTTCTTTCTACCTTTATTGAACCAGAAGAACTTATTGACAACCCAGTTCAAATTCTCGACCTTACACCTAAACTTGAAGGTGGTGATGCGATCGTCAACGAAAACGATCTATTAGCAAATCGTGGCCCCGGTGAGTCTGAAGGTTCGGACACAGTCAAAGAATCAACCACGGTAGCTGGCGACTTTAAATTAGTTGCTCCTGATGGCGTTGATGATTTAATTGTCGGCGGACATAATGTGATCACGAATGGGGTCTTTGCTCCTGTTGCATTTGATACCCCCTTAGGAAATGTACTTTCCATTATTGGCTACAACCCAGCGACAGGCGTTGTTACTTATGAATACACGCTAAAAGACAATGAACAACATCCTAATGGTGATGGCACCAATAGCATTTTTGAAGACTTTCCTGTTCACTTAAGTGACACCGATGGCGATACTGCTGATGGCACATTATCTATTAATATAGTCGACGATATTCCATCCATTGAGGTTTCAGAAGAGCTCGTCTCGTTAATTGTTGATGAATCATTCTTAGCAATAGATGATACCGCATCGTTTGCCAGTTTGTTTAATGCTATTCCTGGCGCCGACGGCGCATCTGTCGTTTATGAATTGAATATCGTTGCACCCGGCGCTGATAGTGGTATCGTTGACACTTTCACCAACGACCCAGTGCTGCTCTTTAAAGAAGGTAATGATGTTGTTGGCCGCGTGGGAAATATTGACGTATTCCGTATTAGCATCGATCCAAATAACGGTGATGTGACACTTAATCAGCTGCGTTCAGTCGTGCACGCGGATCCTAATGATGCAAACGATATTGTGTCACTTGCAGCAAACAATCTGATTAGCATTAGTGCAACGATTACTGACGCTGATGGCGATGTCGCGAGTGCTACTCGTGATATTGGCAATGCTTTTCAGTTTAGAGATGACGCACCAAGCATTGAAGTTTCGCTTGCCAACAGAGAACCTGATCTATTGGCGGTTGATGAAACTGATTTAAGCATGAACGCCACTGCTGATTTCTCTGACAACTTTATTGTTAATTCAAATTTCGGTGCTGACGGTCCTGGAAGCATTGTTACCAACTACCAACTCCAGATCCCTGCTGATGGGACAGATAGTGGCTTAATTGACGTTGCTACGCAAGAATCGGTGTTATTGTATCTAAATGGTGGTGTCGTAGAAGGTCGAACCTCTGGCTCAAACGATCTTGTTTTCACTGTTTCAGTCGATGGTACAGGGGTTGTAACGCTAGATCAAATTCGTGCACTTGATCACCCAAATCCTAATAACCCTGATGACTCGGTTACTTTAGATAGTGCTAATTTAATTCAGCTCAAGCGAGAAGATACCATCACTGACAAGGATGGCGATACCAAAACAGACGATGCTATTCTCGATATTGGTAAAGCACTTATTTTTAAAGATGATGGTCCTCAAATTGATGTTGGTTTATCGGGTGAACCAACCGATTTAATGGTAGTTGATGAAACCAATCTTATGGTGAATGCAACAGCCAATTTTGCCGATAATTTCAGCATTGTCAGCAGCAGTTATGGTGCTGATGGCGCAGGAAGTATATCGAACAACTATGCTTTAAGTGTCAATAATGGCTCAGATAGCGGCTTAATCGACGTTGCTACCGGACAATCCGTTTTACTTTTCATGAACGGTAATGTGGTTGAAGGCCGCACTTCCGGCAGCAATGCGGTGGTATTTACCGTTAGCGTCGATAACTTAGGAAATGTAACACTCGATCAAATACGTGCATTACAACATGCTGATCCTAACAATCCAGATGATTCAGTTACATTAACTGACGCTGACTTAGTCAAACTTACCTTAACAGCCACAATTATTGATAAAGATGGTGATTCCGCACAAGATTCACAAACACTGAATATTGGGCAAGCGCTCTCATTTAAAGACGACGGTCCAAGCATCAATGTTGAATTAGCGAATGTAGCACCCGATGCATTAGTGGTTGATGAAACCAATTTAAACGTCAATGCCAGCGCGAACTTTGCTGATAATTTTGTGGTTAACTCAAACTTCGGCGCCGATGGTGCAGGTACTATTGTCTCGCAATATGCTTTATCGATTTCTGCACCCGGTGCGAATAGCGGCTTAATTGACGTCGCTACCGGGCAAGCTGTGATTTTATCGCTCAATGGTGGTATCGTTGAAGGTCGCACTTCCGTTAGTAATGACCTAGTCTTTACCGTTTCAGTGGATGGTGCCGGTGTTGTCACACTTGACCAAATTCGAGCTTTACAACATCCGAATCCTGCCAATCCCGATGATTCGGTCACATTGGCAGAGGCTAATTTAATCAAATTGACTCGCACAGATACCATTACTGACAAAGATGGCGATACGGCTTCTGACGCAGCCACACTGAATATCGGCAAAGCGTTGTCTTTTGAAGATGATGGCCCATACATCGATGTAAAACTTGCGAACGTGTCTCCTGATGCTTTAGTGGTTGATGAAACAAATTTAAACGTCAATGCCAGCGCGAACTTTGCTGATAACTTTGTGGTTAACTCAAACTTCGGCGCAGATGGCGCAGGTTCAATTGCTTCTCAATATACTTTATCAATTTCCGCACCAGGCGCGAATAGCGGCTTAATTGACGTCGCTACCGGGCAATCAGTGATTTTATCGCTCAATGGCGGTGTCGTAGAAGGCCGCACCTCTGGCAGCAATGCACTAGTATTTACTGTTTCAGTCAATGGTGCCGGCGTTGTTACTCTTGATCAAATACGTGCTTTACAACACCCTAATCCTGCTAATCCGGATGATTCCGTTACTTTGGCAGAGGCTAATTTAATTAAATTGACCCGCACCGATACGATTACTGACAAAGACGGCGATCAATCTTCAGATGCGGCGACACTGAATATTGGTCAAGCGCTCTCCTTCAAAGATGACGGTCCAAGCATCAACATTGAATTGGCCAATGTGGCACCCGACGCATTAGTGGTTGATGAAACCAATTTAAATGTCAACGCCAATGCCAACTTTGCCGACAATTTCGTGGTTAACTCAAACTTTGGCGCCGATGGTGCAGGTAATATTGTCTCACAATATTCCTTATCGATTTCCGCACCGGGCGCTAATAGTGGTTTAATTGATGTCGCTACCGGGCAAGCTGTGATTTTATCGCTCAACGGCGGTGTCGTAGAAGGCCGCACCTCTGGCAGCAATGCGTTAGTATTTACTGTTTCAGTGAATGGTGCCGGTGTTGTTACTCTTGACCAAATACGTGCACTACAACACCCAAATCCTGCTAATCCTGATGATTCAGTGACATTAGCTGATGCTAACTTAATCAAATTAACACGAACCGACACGATTACGGACAAGGACGGCGATCAATCTTCAGATGCGGCGACATTGAATATTGGTCAAGCGCTCTCCTTCAAAGATGACGGTCCAAGCATCAACATTGAATTGGCCAATGTGGCACCCGACGCATTAGTGGTTGATGAAACCAATTTAAATGTCAACGCCAATGCCAACTTTGCCGACAATTTCGTGGTTAACTCAAACTTTGGCGCCGATGGTGCAGGTAATATTGTCTCACAATATTCCTTATCGATTTCCGCACCGGGCGCTAATAGTGGTTTAATTGATGTCGCTACCGGGCAAGCTGTGATTTTATCGCTCAACGGCGGTGTCGTAGAAGGCCGCACCTCTGGCAGCAATGCGTTAGTATTTACTGTTTCAGTGAATGGTGCCGGTGTTGTTACTCTTGACCAAATACGTGCACTACAACACCCAAATCCTGCTAATCCTGATGATTCAGTGACATTAGCTGATGCTAACTTAATCAAATTAACACGAACCGACACGATTACGGACAAGGACGGCGATCAAGCATCAGACGCTGACACACTCAATATTGGTCAAGCGATCTCCTTTAAAGACGATGGCCCAAGTATTCATGTGGCACTTGCTACTGTTCCTGCCGATGCTTTAGTGGTTGATGAGTCTAACTTCAATAACAACGCGGTTGCAAACTTTGCTGATAACTTTGTTGTTAACTCAAACTTCGGTGCAGATGGCCCCGGCACAATGACCGCTAGTTATGCACTTGCCATTAAGAGTGTTGGAGCTGACAGTGGTTTAGATGATACTTTAACCAATCAAGATGTCTTATTATTCCTCAACGGCGGTGTTGTTGAAGGGCGCACGGCTATCAGTAACGAATTAGTGTTCACTGTGAGTGTTGATGCACTTGGTAACGTAACTCTCGATGGGATCCGTTCGGTCGAGCACCCTAACCAAAATGATCATAATGATTCAGTATCATTATTAAGTGCTGATTTAATTAAGCTGATCCGTACCGATGTCATTATTGATAAGGACGGCGATAGCGCTCAAAGTGCGGCAGCGCTTAACATAGGTCAAGCGCTAACCTTCAAAGATGATGGTCCAAACATCGATGCTAACCAAGTACCTGCTCCAATCTTAGTGGTCGACGAGACCAACTTCTTAATTGACAGCAGCGCCTCTTTTGCAGGACTATTTTCCAGTAGCTTTGGCGCAGATGGCCCTAAAGATGTCGATAATAATGATATTGCTGATGCTGATGCGATTACCTATAGCCTTAATGTATTAGCCCCTGGCGCTGATAGCGGATTAGACGATACAGTGACCGGTCAAAACGTCGTGTTAACGTTAGAAGCTGGACAAGTCGTCGGACGTGCAGGACTAAATGGACCCATTGTCTTCACGATTTCCGTTGATGCAAATTCGGGAGAAGTAACACTTAACCAAAGTCGTGCCGTTGTACATGCGAATCAAAATGATCCTAATGATGCAACTATGCTTTCTGCTGAAAATTTAGTTAAGTTAACAGCAACCATACGTGATGGTGATTTAGATAGCGACAGCGCAACACGGGATATTGGACAGGCTTTCAGATTCCAGGATGATGGCCCAATTGCCGTAAAAGATGGTTGCTTTGACGTACCTTTACCAATTCAACCTAAATACAACTTGACGTTTGTATTAGACATTTCAGGCAGTATGGATTCTATTGTCAGTGGCAACAAAACACGCCTTGACATATTAAAAGAAGCATTGACCAATCCAGGTGCTTTACTTGATAGTTATCAAGCTGCAAGCTCTGATTTAAGAATCACAATTGTAACATTTAACGCTGGTGCACAAACCTCTATCGAATTTAGTGATGTTGCTGCCGCAAAAGCCTTTATTGCTGGATTAGACGCCAATGGCACTACGAACTACTTAGCAGCAGCGAATGCCGCAACCGCAGACGTCAACGCGGATGATGCCAATGCAGCATTAGTTGGCTTTACCGATAGACTCTATTGGCTATCAGATGGTGAACCCGTACCTGATAGCACTGCTCTTACCGATGCGCAAGAACTCGCATGGCGCAATAATCTTATTCAAGGTAACGTTGAAGCTTACATGCTCAATATTGGCGGCACCAACGCTAACATTGTAGAAAATTTAGCTGATTTGGATGATGACCAACCAGGCAATGTGATAACCGTTGCAGCAGATTTAAGCAACTTACAACAAATCTTGATCGACACCATTAATCAAAGTGAAGTACAAGGTAATGTCTTAGCGAATGATATCGCTGGTGCTGACCAAAATCCTGCGGTTGTGAATGTTTACTTCTATTTAGCAGACAATGCAGCCGCCAATGCTTACCTTGCAGCGCATCCTGAGTTAATCGGCGCAACCATCGATGGCAACAAGGTTACCATTCCTGTGCCAAATGCCAACATTACAACACCATTAGGCAATATTTTGCACATTGAAGCAGATGGCGATTTTAAATACACGACTGTTCAAAATAATAACCCTAATCAGGGTGATCATGATGATTTGTACTACACCATGCGCGATGGTGACGGCGATCGAGCTAGTGCTGAATTCTGCTTTATTGTTGACTTAGGTGTCGTAATCACGAACTTAACCCCTAAAGCACAAGGTGGTGATGTTACCGTTGATGAAGACGATTTATTGTCTACTCGTG
>CAZCXZ010000094.1:0-13541 GCA_964502705.1 Uncultured Candidatus Berkiella sp.
TAATACCACTTCTAGTCCATCTTTGGGGGTAAAACCCAATTGACGATTTTGGCCACGAAACATGACGCAGCGGATCTGTGCATGTTCATCTTTTAGCGTGAAATACAGATGCCCTGAGTGATGTGGCTTTACACCAGAAAGCTCGCCTTTTACCCATAAGCTTCCAAACTCGGTTTCAAGAATCGTACGAGCGGCTTGGTTTAGCTGCTGAACTGTTAATACCAATTTTTCTTCTTTCATTTCCGTCGAGGAGAACATGTATAGACCTTTATTTTTAGCCTAAAAACAGTTAAAATAAGCGATTATTTTTTTACGTATGGGTGTGAAACATGCGGATTATTGAAGATGCGTTAACGTTTGATGACGTTCTGTTGGTTCCTGCCCACTCTGCTGTCTTGCCCAAAGACGTCCACTTAAAAACCCAGCTTACTCGCAATATTCAACTTAATATTCCTTTGGTCTCTGCTGCCATGGATACTGTTACCGAAGCGCAAATGGCAACCGCGTTAGCGCAAGAAGGTGGCATCGGTATTGTTCACAAAAACATGTCCATTGAAGCACAAGCCGAAGAAATCCGCAAAGTGAAAAAATACGAGAGCGGAGTCGTTAAAGATCCCATTACGGTTAAAGCTGATACACCGATTGGTGAATTGTTGCGCCTGGTTGATACCTATCAGATTTCGGGTGTGCCGGTTGTTAATGGCAAAGACGACCTAGTTGGCATAGTAACTCACAGAGACTGGCGCTTTGAAACCGATTTAAGTTTACCCGTTGCACGTATTATGACGCCTAAAGAGCGCTTAGTGACGGTGCCAGAAGGTACTGAAACCGCGCAAGTGATCCCTTTATTCCGTGAGCATCGCCTTGAAAAAATTCTGATGGTTAACGACAACTTTCAATTGCGCGGCCTGTTAACCGTTAAAGATTTACAAAAAGCGAAAGACAAACCGTTATCCTGCAAAGATGATCTTGGTCGCCTTTGTGTGGGCGCCGCTGTTGGTACAGGCAAGGATACCGAGGAACGCGCCGTTGCTTTGGTAGAAGCGGGTGTAGATGTGATTGTTGTTGATACAGCACATGGTCACTCACAAGGTGTTATCGATAGAGTTAAATGGTTTAAAAAACATTATCCGCAATTACAAATTATCGCGGGTAACGTGGCAACTGCAGAAGGCGCGTTAGCCTTAGTTGCCGCAGGTGCCGATGCCGTAAAAGTGGGGATCGGACCCGGTTCAATCTGTACCACGCGTATTGTTGCGGGTGTAGGCGTTCCACAGCTTACAGCCATATTTAATGTGGCTAAAGCTTTGGCAAAACATCAAGTGCCGATTATTGCCGATGGCGGATTGCGTTATTCCGGTGATATTTCTAAAGCATTGGCTGCGGGCGCATCTTCCGTGATGGTGGGTAGTTTACTTGCCGGTACCGATGAAGCCCCTGGTGAATTGATTCTTTATCAAGGCCGTTCTTATAAAACCTATCGTGGTATGGGATCACTCGGTGCTATGGCGCAACGCCAAGGCTCTAGCGATCGCTACTTCCAGACGCTTGAACAAGGTGAAGACAAACTGGTACCAGAAGGTATTGAAGGTCGTGTTCCTTACAAAGGCAGCATGATTAATGTGGTTCACCAATTAATGGGTGGATTACGTTCCAGTATGGGATACACCGGCGTTTCAAATATCGATGCATTACGTACCGAAACACAATTTGTGCGTATTACGAATGCCGGCGTCAGAGAAAGCCATGTTCATGATGTTACCATTACCAAAGAAGCGCCAAATTACCGCGCAGACTAATTGCAGGATCCAATGAATAACATATTAATTTTAGATTTCGGCTCTCAGTATACTCAGCTGATTGCCAGACGCATTCGTGAAGCTGGCGTATATTGTGAAATTCACCCCTTTGATATGCCAGCCGACAAAATCCGAGCATTTTCTCCTTCAGGCATTATCTTATCCGGCGGTCCTGAATCTGTTCATCTTGAGAATACGCCGCGCATTGCGCAAGTTATTTTTGATCTCAAATGTCCGTTACTCGGTATTTGCTATGGCATGCAAGCAATGGCGCATCAATTAGGTGGTAAAGTTGCGGCCTCTGGTAAAAGAGAATATGGCCATGCTGTTATCTCAATAACGAGTGCTAGTCGTTTACTCGATAAAATCAGCGAGCAGCAACAGTTCTCCGTATGGATGAGTCATGGCGATAAAGTCGTGGAATTGCCATCTGGTTTTAACGCGATAGCTGCAAGCAATAATGCACCGATTGCGGCGATGTCAGATGAAGCGCGTCATTATTACGGCATTCAATTCCATCCTGAAGTCACGCATTCAGAATATGGCCAGCAAATGATAGAGCGTTTTGTGCTGGATATTTGTGGCGCAAAACCTGAATGGACACCGGTCAATATTATTCCACAGTTAGAACAAACCGTTCGTGAACAAGTGGGGAATGACGAAGTTTTATTAGGGCTTTCTGGTGGCGTTGATTCTTCTGTGGTTGCAGCGTTATTACACCGTGCAATTGGTGATAAGTTAACCTGCGTGTTTGTCGATAATGGGTTATTGCGTTTACACGAAGCCGATCAAGTCATGGCCACGTTTGCTGAACACATGGGCATTAAAGTGATTAAAGTTGATGCCAAAAATGTTTTCTATGAAGCCTTAAAAGGTATTAGCGATCCGGAAGAAAAGCGCAAAGTGATTGGTAGAACCTTTATTGAAATTTTTGATCAAGAAGCAAAACGCTTACCGAAAGTAAAATGGTTAGCGCAAGGCACGATTTACCCTGATGTGATTGAATCTGCTGGCGCACATACCGGCAAAGCCCATGTGATCAAATCACACCATAACGTGGGTGGCTTGCCAGAAAAAATGAATTTAAAACTGTGCGAACCTTTACGCTTATTGTTTAAAGATGAAGTGCGTAAACTCGGTGTTGCCTTAGGGTTGCCAGAGAAAATGGTTTATCGCCATCCGTTCCCGGGCCCAGGCCTAGGCGTGCGTATTTTAGGCGAAGTCAAAGAAGAATATGCGGATTTGCTGCGTCAAGCGGATGCGATTTTTATTGAATGCCTACATCAATTTAACTATTACCATAAAGTCAGCCAAGCTTTTGCGGTGTTTTTACCCGTTAAAGCCGTTGGTGTTATGGGCGATGCCAGAAGTTATGAATATGTGGTTGCTCTTCGAGCCGTTGAAACCACCGACTTTATGACCGCGACTTGGGCACCGTTACCTTATGAATTGTTGGCATTAGCGTCGAGTCGCATTATTAATGAGATCAAAGGGATTGCGAGAGTAACTTACGATATCTCCAGCAAGCCGCCGGCTACTATTGAGTGGGAGTGATCCTTCAGCAGCGGTAGCTGCGTAGGAATTTAGCCCCGCGTGAAGGTCATCGAAGATGACCGGAACGTGGGGACAAGATTACCCCCCACACAACTAAGCCGCGGCAGCGGCGTAACAAAAGAAAGTTGCGCTGCTGCCGCAGCTTAGCGTTAAAAGATGTTCTTTACCCCACGTTTCGGCTCTTCGCCTAACGGCTTCAGCGCCTGCACGCGGGGCTAAATTCCTACGCAGCTACCGCTGCTAAGATATTGCAAGTTTCAAAGTGAATAATGAATACAGAAATTAACGACGATGAATTCTGGATGCGTCAGGCTCTAGAGCTAGCAAGCCAAGCAGAACTTGCTGGCGAAGTGCCTGTCGGCGCCATTCTCATCCAAGATAATCAAATCATCGGGCAAGGGCAAAATTCACCCATAAAAGCGCATGATCCTAGTGCGCATGCCGAAATTAATGCTTTACGCCAAGGCGCGCTCGCTTTAAATAATTATCGTTTACCCAATACCACGCTCTATATCACCTTAGAACCTTGCGCCATGTGCGCAGGTGCAATAATACAAGCAAGAGTTGCTAGAGTGGTGTTTGGAGCAAGCGATCCTAAAACAGGCGCGGCTGGCAGCGTATTCAATATTTTACAAAATGCACAACTCAATCATCGCGTCAGTTTAACTTCGGGCGTATTGGCAGCAGAGTGCAGCCAACAATTATCTGATTTTTTCCGCAAAAAGCGCCAAGGCGCGACTACGTAGGATACACACCATGAAAAGACTCATTGGTCACAATGCACTTTCTGATTTTCGTTTGGCAGCTTTGTTAAAGACGTTACAGGAAAAAATACCTCACCTTGCATCGATCACCTCGCACGCCGAATATTTTGTGCAAACGCAGAGTGCATTGACGCCTGATGAAAATGGTCGTTTAAGTGATATCTTAGAAGCACAATTTGCCAATAGCAAAGTGCATTATGACAATACCTTATGGGTGATCCCGCGTTTTGGTACCAAATCACCTTGGTGTAGCAAAGCAACCGATATTATGCACAATGCGGGCCTTGCAAACGTTGTACGTGTCGAACGTGCGTGTGTCTATCAGTTAACCTTAACGGACAATGCAACCTTAACGCCAGTAGAATTAAAGGCCATATTGCCACTATTGCATGATCGCATGACGGAATCCGTTGTTACCACCTGGGAAGATATTGCTGCATTGTTTAGCGAGCAAACACCAGGCAAAATGCAAACCGTTCCCGTTTTAAGCAAAGGTAAAATGGCTTTAGTCGATGCTAATAAAACCTTAGGGTTGGCATTATCTGAAGATGAAATTGATTATTTGGTTAAAGAATATCTTGCATTAGAACGCGACCCGAGTGACGTTGAGCTCATGATGTTTGCTCAAGCAAACTCCGAACATTGCCGTCATAAAATTTTCAAAGCTCAATTTGACATTGATGGCCTGGCACAGAAAGACTCCTTATTTGGCATGATCAAAAACACCTACCAACATAATGCAAAGGGTGTTCTATCAGCTTACCATGATAACGCCGCAGTGATGGAAGGTTTTGGACAGACGCGTTTTTATTGCGACACACAAGACCAAGTTTATCGCTTTCATGATGAGAAAGTGCATATTTTAATGAAGGTGGAAACCCATAACCATCCCACCGCGATTGAGCCCTTCGCAGGGGCAGGTACCGGTATGGGGGGGGAAATCCGCGATGAAGGGGCAACTGGACGCGGTGCTAGACCTAAAGCGGGTTTAAGTGGTTTTACCGTGTCGAACTTGCGATTGCCTACTTTATTGCAACCTTGGGAAGGAAAAGCACATTATCCTTCGCGGATTGTCGACGCAGCTGAAATTATGGTGAAAGCACCGATTGGTGGCGCTGCTTTTAATAACGAGTTCGGTCGACCTAATTTAGTTGGGTACTTTCGAACCTTCGAAGAAGCTTATCCCAGCGATAAAACGTATTACGCCAGAGGTTACCACAAACCGATTATGATTGCCGGCGGTATGGGCAACATTCAAGAACAACATGTGGCGAAATTGCCGATCCCTGATAGCGCTTTGCTGATTGTATTGGGTGGGCCTGCGATGAAAATTGGTCTTGGCGGGGGAGCGGCATCAAGCGTTGCACAAGGCGCTTCTGACGCTGCATTAGATTTTGCCTCTGTACAAAGGCAAAATCCTGAAATGCAACGCCGTGCGCAACAAGTGATCGATGCTTGTGTGGCCAGCAAAATTAATCCGATTATTTCAATCCATGATGTGGGAGCAGGTGGTTTAGCCAATGCGATCCCTGAATTAGTGCATGATGCTGGCAAAGGTGCACAATTAGATTTAAGAATGATCCCCAATGATGAAATGGGTATGACGCCGCTTGAGATCTGGTGTAATGAATCACAAGAACGTTATGTTTTAGCTATTTTGCCAGAAAGTTTGTCAGAATTTGATGCTATCGCTAAACGGGAACGCTGTCCGTATGCCGTATTAGGCTATGCGACGAACAATCCTCATCTTACACTGAAAGACGATTTAATGGCTAACACGCCGATTGATATTCCGCAGTCGCTGCTTTTTGGTAATGCACCACAATTACATAAAAAAGTAACGACACCTGTGACAAGCGACTCGGCGATTAACACAGAAATTATTGCGTTAGACGAAGCGATCAGCCGTGTCTTACAAGCACCTGCTGTTGCCGATAAATCCTTTTTAATTACCATCGGTGATAGAACCATTACGGGTTTGGTGGCGCGCGATCAAATGGTGGGGCCATGGCAAATCCCCGTTGCCGATTGTGCCGTTACCGCATCAGGCTACACGACCTATACCGGTGAAGCGATGAGTATGGGCGAGCGTCCACCGATTGCCTTATGTTCGCCTAAAGCTTCAGCGCAAATGGCCGTAGCAGAGGCTGTTCTCAATATTTTAGCCAGTGATGTTAAAGCATTAAGCGATATCCGATTATCGTGTAATTGGATGGCAGCCGCAGGCGATAACGCCGAAGATGCTGCGCTTTATGAAGCAGTGCACGCTGTTGGTAAGGAACTCTGCCCTGACTGGGATATTACGGTTCCGGTAGGTAAAGACTCACTTTCCATGCGTAGTCGCTGGCAGGATGATCAAGGCAGCTATGAAGTGGTGTCGCCTTTATCTTTGGTGGTTAGTGCCTTTGCACCCGTAACGGATATTCGTAAAACCCTAACGCCGCTATTACATCGTGAGCAAAACACGGTATTGGTTTTAGTGGATTTAGCGGCTAAGCATTATAGATTAGGCGGTAGTATTTTTGCACAAGTGACCAATCAGCGAGGTGGCGATGCCCCACAAGTTGATGCTGCTTTGTTTAAGTCCTTTGTTAAAGCGTTAAATCAGTTAAAAGCGGAAGACATTATCTTAGCTTACCATGATCGCAGCGATGGTGGTTTATTAGCGACATTATGTGAAATGGCTTTTGCTAGCCGCTTAGGGCTAGAAATTGATCTATCAACTTATGCAGACCATCATAAAGAGGTGCATGCTGCATTATTGAATGAAGAGCTAGGCGTAGTGCTTGAGATCCAAAAAGATAAACTGGATGCTTGTCGTGCGATTTTTAATCAAGCAGGTTTAGCCAATGCTTTTCACGTGGTAGCGACGCCGCGAGAAGAACAAGCGATCTCCATAACCTTTAAAGGCGAACAGCTATACCACAATCAACGTAAAACCTTGCAAGCCCTTTGGTCAAAAACCAGTACCACTATTCAAGGCATGCGTGATAACCCTGCATGCGCTAAACAAGTTTATGAGACTATCATTACCGACAGCAATCCAGGGTTGTTTGTGAAAATCCCCGAAAAATTGCCAACCCCTAAAGCGTATCGAGGGACTAAGCCCAAAGTGGCTATTCTGCGTGAACAAGGCGTTAATGGGCATAATGAAATGGCTGCAGCTTTCACTTTGGCTGGTTTTGATGCGATTGATGTGACGATGAGTGATCTATTGGCAGGTCATGCTACCTTAACCGATTTTCACGGCCTAGCGGCTTGTGGTGGGTTTTCTTACGGTGACGTACTGGGCGCTGGAAAGGGATGGGCGAAATCCATTCGATATTCCCCCAGATTGAATGAAGCGTTTTCTGCCTTTTTTGCGCGCAGCAACACATTTACCTTAGGCGTCTGTAATGGGTGCCAGATGTTATCGCAATTAAGCGATATGATCCCAGGCGCAAGCCATTGGCCACGTTTTATTCAGAATCAATCACAGCAATTTGAGGCGAGATTGAGTTTAGTTGAAGTCTGTCAGTCACCTTCCATTCTGTTAAATGGCTTGGAAGGTATGATCTTTCCTATAGCGGTAGCGCACGGTGAAGGCTATGCTGAAGGAGCAGGATTGAATGCGAAGGTCGCATTACGCTTTGTGGATAATCATGGAAAGCCCACGATGAGTTACCCCTTCAATCCGAATGGTTCAAAGGGCGGTATAACTGGTTTTACCACTGATGATGGCCGAGCCACCATCATGATGCCACACCCAGAAAGGGTGTTTAAGACTTGGCAGCTTTCATGGCATCCGGCCACTGGGGAACAGGATACCCCTTGGATGTCTCTATTTAACAATGCAAGGGATTGGTTGAAATAAGCACATGCTAAAATATACCACGCGCATCGACCATGGATTAGGTCAAGAATGGATTGAAACCAATTTAACCGGTAAAGAATTGCTGGTGACACCCTTGCTCAATAAAGGCACCGCTTTTACAGAGCAAGAGCGTCATGATTTAAATTTGTTGGGCAAGTTACCGAATCGTGTTGAAACCTTAGAAGAACAATTAGCGCGTGCTAAGAATCAATATGCTCGTTATACCACCACGTTACAAAAATATATTTATTTAAATAATCTTCATGATAAAAATGAAGTGTTATTTTATAGCTTATTGCTGAGTAACCTTCACGAAACACTACCGATGATTTATACGCCAGGTGTGAGTGCCGCGGTACAACGTTTTAGTCATGAATTCCGTCAGCCTCGCGGGCTTTATATTGCCTATCCTGATCGCGATAAAATGGAAGAGATTTTAGATAATCGTACACATGCTGAAATTGATTTATTAGTCGTAACCGATGGCGAACGGATCTTAGGTATTGGCGATCAAGGGATTGGTGGCATGGATATTCCTGTCGCAAAACTGGTGGTTTACAGTCTTTGTGGAGTAAACCCTTATCGAACGATTCCGATCATGTTAGATGTGGGAACCAATAATCAGCAATTATTGAATGATCCTTTATATTTGGGCTGGCGTCACCCGCGCATTACGGGCAAAGAATACGATGATTTTATCGAACGCTTTGTGAATGCAGTTAAGCTAAAATTCCCCAATTCCATGTTGCATTGGGAAGATTTTGCACAACAAAATGCCAGACGTATTTTAGAAACCTACCGTTTAAAACACAGTTCGTTTAATGACGACATGCAAGGCACTGCAGTGGTTACCTTAGCTGCGTTATTAGCGGCAATTAAGGCATCGAATGTTTCAATTAAAGATCAACGGATCGTTGTGTATGGTGCAGGCACCGCAGGTTTAGGGATTGCCGATCAACTCTATAATGCTATGATCCATTTTGGTGTTACACCTGAAGTTGCCAGAAGGCAATTTTGGTTGGTCGATCGCCATGGACTGTTAGTGGAAGGCATGAACGATTTAAATCCTTTCCAAGCACCTTATGCACGCCCAAGTAGTGAAGTAGGGAACTGGCCAGCTGACAGACGCGATTTACTGTCTGTTGTTAAACAAGTTCATCCAACCATTTTAATTGGTTGTTCTACCGTCAAAGGCGCTTTTGATGAAGCGGTTGTTAAGGCGATGGTTGAGCATGTAAAGAAGCCAATTATTTGCCCATTATCGAATCCCAATGAAAATTCCGAAGGGAATCCAGAAGACATGATTCACTGGACGGATGGTAATGCTTTAATAGCCACCGGTAGTCCATTTGACCCAGTTGAATATAATGGTAAAACGTACAAAATTACGCAATGTAATAACGCATTATCTTTCCCAGGTATTGGCCTTGGCGTGATTGCCACCAGAGCATCCCAAGTGACCGATAATATGTTGTGGGCAGCAACGCAGGCTATTAGCGAGCGAGCACCTATCTTAAACAATCCCACCGGTACATTATTACCTGACGTGACTGAAATTCCTGAATTGGCAACCTTTGTGGCGCATGCTGTTGCAACACAAGCCATTAAAGATGGGGTTGCACGTTTGCAGCCTAATATGGATTTTGGGAAATTTGTAAAAGAGAACACCTGGAAGCCGTATTATCGGCCTATTCGGAAAGTAAAACCTTGATGCTAGTCTGTCAGTGTAGGGGGCGGCCTCTGTTGTGCCGTCCCGATCTTTTGAGAATAACGATTATCTAAACGGTAGCATCCTTCTTAATACATTATCCTTTTTCACAAAATGATGGAAAAGTGCTGCTAATACATGTACGCCAACAATCCCCATGATGGCAAAAGAACTGATTTCATGTAATTCAAAACAAAAATTTCCTAAAGCTTCATTTTTGCCAAACAGCACAGGCATGTCAAATGAGCCGAAAAGGGAGATAGGGTATCCACCAAATTGTGACATTAAAATGCCGGAGATGGGCATTATAAACATAGAGACATATAGCAGCACATGAACCGCTTTAGCAGCGAATTTTTCTATGGCATTACCAGGAATGCTGGGTCTTTTACCCACGCGTCCCCAAATCAGCATAACAAAAGCCAAAATCAGTATAATGACCCCAAAAGATTTGTGCAGCATCATGTACTGCATTTTTTCAGCGGAGCCTTTAGGAAAATATTCGCGACGGTAAACCAAGTAATATTGCACAACAAACAGGATAAAGATTGACCAATGCAATAACTTTGTAAGGCTACCAAATTTCTCTGGTGTGTTCTGCAGCGACATAATGCTCTCCGTAGATTTATAGAAATGCAAATAGAACGATTATGTGAGCTCAAGCCAGAAAACGTCAACTCAATAAGTAGCTGGCTATGTACCAGAATTATAACATCCGTTTTAAGACATCGTCTTTTTTAACATAATGATGGTAGAGAGCAGCTGTAGTATGCCCACCAACAAGTGGAATAATCGCGTAAGAAGACCACACATGGGTTATATAAAATAGGCTTCCCAATGCTTCATTTTTGTTATCAAATTTTGGTAACTCAAATAGGCCAAAAAAACTGACAGGGTACCCACCGAAAAGTGACATGAGAATACCGCTTATAGGCATAATCAGCATGGCAGCGTATAAAGCGATATGCATGTACCGAGCTAGAGTGAGCTCAAGTGGGGACATGCTACTTGGCATGCTAGGTCGTATACCGACTCTTCGCCAAGCTAACATGACAAAGGCTAAGACCAATACACACATCCCCAACGATTTATGGAGCAGCAGGTATTGTAGTTTTTCGTTAGTATCGTTTGGAAAATATTCTCTACGGTAAACAAGATAATATTGAATAACAAACAGAGTCGCTATTACCCAATGCAAAACCTTTGTTAGATCACCAAATTTATTTGGGGTGTTTTGCAAGGACATTTGCTTGCTCCATAAGCAGAAATAAATCCAATGATTATGCGAGTCAAACAGTTTAGGCGTCAAGTTTTCTCAGTACTAGCAAGCACCTGACTGATTTGATCGATATAAACCGAATCTGGGGTTTGAGGCGCAAGGTAGGTGCTTTCATAATCAGCCCCAGCGAGTTGGTATGCCAGAAGTTCATTTAAGTGGCAAAAACCATTCATGTTAGGGTTATCTTCTACCATAAATGGTGGATTATAGAGCTGTTGCATTTCATAATACTCTTGATTACGAAAGCCCATTTCTCGAATAACCACTTCAACTTGCTCTAATAGTGATGTTTCATTGATATCAAAGCCATGTAGTTCTGCACTGAGCCATTTTAGCTGGTTGATAATATCGCTGATCCGATCAAAATTCTGGATAGTTAAATCACCAGAAAAACCAGCAATTTTTCCTAAACTATCCATCGCGATCAGGACAAAACGCATGACAGCTAATTGTAACGTAGGCATGAAGACTTTAGGTGTCCCCAATAGATTCGAATTATCTGCAAAGCTGGCTCGGTTTAATTTTTCAATAGTATCAATTTGCCTTGCCCATGGAAAAGAAGCCAAAAATTGTGCTTTCAACTCATCCGTATTAAATAAGTCAAGAACAGAGCCTTGTTCTTTCGGCGTAAATGACATTGTGCGGTTAATGCCGATTCTATCAGGATGTTCAGGTTCAGCACTTGGAATATCGTATTCATTTTCAGGTAATAGTGTTTCAATTGCTGTCAATTTCTTGACACTATGTTCTGTTGGCAATGCAAGAGGAGATTTCGTGGAATTACCCGACAGCACATCCTCAAGTAGCTGAGTATAAGCCGCTTGAGAGCGTTGTTTATCAAAGCGCTCTTGTTGTTTAGTGAATAAAATATATAATTCATCAAACTTTTCAAGTAAATTTCTTTCTTTGTTGGATGTTGAAAATATTCCAAATGCACTCTCGTCACTATCTTTTAAGTCGCGCAAGCGTTTCATTTTATTATATTGGTTAAAGAACGCCTCAAGGTTTTTTCTTGTCGCCTCATCCTCAGATTGTAATATTTGGCTCACCTTTTTATGGTAATACGATAACCCAAAAACAAGATCAGAATTAAAACGCTTATATGACTTTTTAAATGACTGATTGATATCATTCAGCAAAAATAGGCATTCAATGTAATCTGAGAAATAAAGCAATTTAGTGTCAGATTTGATCATGTCGACCAACCAATTATTGACATCTTTATCTGGATTGTCAGATTTGATCTGGTAAAATATCATTCTTGCGCGACAAAGCGTTAAATATTTCATTAGGTCGCCAACTGATTTTAAATCGCTTAACTGTATTCTATATGTGGTGTCGGGTTTGATATTGTTTGATGCTTGAGTAAGTAGTGATTGAATTTTGGGGAGGTCAACTTTCAACTGCGCATCCACCACATGTAATCCCTGTAAAAAGCTGATCATTTGTTGAAAAAATTGCTCTTGTGGGTAGGGTATTTTTTTGATATTTTCCTTTTTGTAGATAAAATATTTCAATGATTTACCCAAGCTGCTTAATCGTTCAAACTGGCTACCATACGATTTTTTATAAGTGAATAACAGCTTTTGTTGAATAAAAGAGAGTAAAGGTAAAACGTCTTCTTCACGAAACAGCTCAGCAATTTTTAATTGAGCATTGTTATTTTTGCTAAAATATTGCGTGTAGATATCTTCGGCTGATTTTGATGCCAGCTTCAATCGTGTTATGTTTTTAGCTTGTAAAGCTCGGTAAATAATGAGTGCAGTCGTTATTGATTTATTTTCTAATGCTTGAATCAGAGCTTTTTCAATAAATTGATAGATCTTTCTAACTTGCTCAATGTTTAAGTATTGCTTAGGATGACGTTGCGCATCAACGTTGTATAAAATAATCAATTTAATAAAATGAACAGCAAGTTCAAAATGCTGGTGATAAGCAAGTATATGAGGCGCATTAGGTTCTAGATTGTCGGCTTTTCGTTGATCATCAACAGTCCAATTTAAATCTCTTAATTCACTTAAGTCAATTTGCGTGAACAAATTAGCAAATTCAGATTCAATGCTATTAATAAATCTAATGACCATTTTGTTGTAAAAAGCGACGTTGTCTGCATTTTCAACAGTATTATTTATAATTTCAAGCAAGTTTGCTTTGAGCTGTATAGTCTCTTTATTGGTCGATTTTGCGAAAATTGAAGTTTTGCTTGGTACTTTCATTAATGCGTAATTCATGTTTTTACGTAATTTATCGAAGGTCGTTTTGTAAAATGGAAGAATGCTGCATTGTGCACTAAAGCGGTTAAATAGGCTTAATAAATGTGACTGTTCGGTTTGAGTAAATCCTGAAAAGTTGTCTGAATTTATAATATGCGATATTTCAAGAGTGTATTCATCAAGTTTGCTAAAATTGTAGCTGCTTATATCTAGTTTATTGCTAATAGTGTTAATGCGTCTAATGAGTTCATTTTTACTCATTTTATTGTTTTGAATAGCATTAATCCTTGCTTCGAAACGACTGCGTTTCTTGTCGATATTTTCTTTCATAAGCACAGAGATTCTTGCTGTTGAAATATTATACTTCGAAG
>CAZCXZ010000095.1:0-13507 GCA_964502705.1 Uncultured Candidatus Berkiella sp.
CGAAATATTTTGAATCAGCTCTGCTAAGTGAAATGATACACTTTCAATTTTCTCCAAAGCAACGCCCGCATCTTGCGCTAATCTTGCCCCTTGTACAACTTCAGTCGTGGTCTGCTCCATCGATTTAACTGTTTCGTTGGTATCATTTTGAATCGCATGTACTAAGGTTTCAATTTGCTTGGTCGCATGGCTCGATCGCTCAGCTAAGCGTTGCACTTCTTCTGCAACTACGGCAAAACCACGACCTTCTTCACCTGCCATTGCTGCCTGAATTGCCGCATTGAGTGCCAAAATATTGGTTTGGTCGGTAATATCATCAATCAATGAAACGATATCGCCAATTTCTTGAGAGCTTTCACCTAATCGCTTAACTTGTTTCGCAGTTTCTTGGATCTGTCCTTTAATACGTTCCATGCCGCTAATCGTATTTTGTACAATGGTCACACCATTTTTTGCAATATTTACTGATTTTCCAGCTACTTCAGCACTTTCTGTCGCATTCGACGACACATGCTCAACCGATGCTGCCATCGCATTAATCGCTGCAGTGGTGCCCACAATTTCTTTGGCTTGATTTTCACTTGCCTCTGCCAGGTGCCTTGCTGTAGATTGAACTTCTTGCGCAGATGAAGAAACTTGAACTGCCGTGGCATTAATGGTAAATACCAATTTACGCAGTGCGTTAATTGCGTAATTAACAGATTCCGCAATGGCGCCGGTGATATCCTCGCCGACAGTCGCATGCACCGTTAAATCACCATCTGCAAGATTCGCCAGCTCATCTAATAAGCGCCAAACGGCTGCTCGATTGGCTCGATGCTGTGCCGCTGTTTTCGCTAAACTCACTTTGGTATCGGAATACAGTTGGTATGACATCCAT
This sequence comes from Uncultured Candidatus Berkiella sp., assembly GCA_964502705.1. Lineage (GTDB taxonomy): Bacteria > Pseudomonadota > Gammaproteobacteria > Berkiellales > Berkiellaceae > Berkiella. Next base: position 881 of record CAZCXZ010000095.1, read on the forward strand.
AGAAACAATATCATACAAATAGCACCCAACAGATATCCAGATATCGGGCCAATAATTCTCTTCTCTGAAGCTTTCCCATACGCTTTCAATAGTTCCGTAGATTGTTCTAATAGATTTTGGCTACCTAAAAAAATGTCATAGGAAGCATTACGCACAATCAAGAGTTGTTCAGAGATTTGAATAATTTGCTTAACGTTTTCTTCTACATAGCTAAAGTTTTCATTGATGGAATCGAGGATTTTACGCGCTTCTTCATCTGTCACTTTGCTGGTACCCAGCGCGGGATTTCCTTCTCGCATACCATTTAAATAACTGCCAAATAGATTTGCTTGTCTTGAGAATGCGTCTGCGGCCTCTACTGCATCTTGTCCGCCTTCTAATACTTTGTCTAAATGACGCATTATCCGTTCCGCTATCCATTTTTGGCGCGCAGCAACCGAGACTTGATCAGCGGGTGCATTATTTTTAAGCAGGATATCGATAACTTTGTCGTACTCAACCTGCAATTGCGGAATGGTCTTGCTCAAGTTTGCTGAAATTTGGTGTAACTCTAATAAAGACGTTTGCCTTGTTAAAATGGCATCCACCTTCTCACGCAGCGGTTTCCAAGTTTCTTCCAACCTTAATAACTCTCGTTGTCTAATTTTTAGTGCGGTAGGTGGAGCGCCCGTTTTGGGATCGCCGTTCGTCAATATTTCTAAATCACTATCAAACTCATCTCGACGACTTCGTAGTAGCTCGAACGCATCTTGGATACCATCGGCAGCATTGCTGGCATATTTTGCAATACTCTGAGAAAGGATACGCAGTTCACCCGCAACTGCCATATAGTTTTTATCATTCTCGTCTTGGACACTAACGTACCAAAAATTAATAAACATTAATAAAATGCTAATAACCAGTAAAACACTGGCAAAGACATAGTCACGCTTAATGCCTGCTCTGGTATTGACGTCTTTTTCAATGAAGGTCATTGATTACCTCGGTTTTGGCTAAGACATCACGAAACTTTGGATGCTTTACAATTGATTGACAACTAATGATAGGTAATGCGACATTGCTATTTACCCATGAGCCCATCATAAATGGCTCAAAGATAGAATCTTCAGGTATCAAGCTTTTACTTCTGGTCTGTTCCTCAGTGACACGCTGCAGCCCCATCACGCGGCTCACCAGTAACCCTGCTTTCTCGCCTTGATTTGCCACAATTAATAAGCGGGTATGCTTTGTGAAAATAGACATTTTTTGACCAAGAAACCCCGCCAAATCGGTAACGGGAAAAATATCATCACGATACGTCGCCATACCTAATAGCCAGGGTTTAACACCAGGAATGTATGCAAAGGTATCGACGGGTAAAATCCCTAACACTTCTTCAAGCGGTGTAAGCAGTAACTGATCACCTGATAAAAATGCCAATCCCAGCCAATCATTTTTTACAGTCAACTGGGTGGGCGTTTTTTGGAATAGGGCACGGATTGCTTTTTCAGTCTTCAAAAGCAATTCAAATGGGGCATCGGCAGTCCCTTGCTGCGACATGTCATTTCCCTATCTTCTCTATCTAACATAATAATAGTCGTTATTCTGCAGTTGTTTTGTCAAAAGCTGTCTTGAGGTAAACTGATGGACATCCATTCTTGATAAATGATCAGATCTTTTGTGGCAAACCGTTTCAATCTGCATGACCGACGACGTTTCATTCGGGTACTTTGGCTAGCTGGCATTCTCCATATGCTGTTTTTAGCGGTTAGCTTTCACCGAAACCCAGTGTTGCCATTCAATGAAGCTATCAAAGCACTCTACGAACTTTCAGATTTAGCCAGTTCAAATACCAGCACAACGGTCTCTTTGAGTATTGCGCCGCACAATCCTGCACCTGAAGGCACCGAATCAACACCAAGCCATGAACAAGTTGCGGTGAGCGTTGACCCCTTAGCGGAACAGGGAACAATCGACCCCGTGCAACCCTTGCTTAGAAAACGCACTATTTCTGCGGCTTCACATCTTCAAAAAGACGCAGATTACCTTGCTCGTTGGCAAAACTATGTTGAACAATTTGGCAACGAACACTACCCACTAGATGCAATGAAAAATAACATTCATGGCAATCTGCGGTTGTTAGTCGCCATTAACCAAGATGGTTCGATTCATGAAATCAATCTCCGTGAATCGTCAGGTTCTACCTTGTTAGATCAAAGTGCCATTGAAATTGTTAAAATGGCTGCACCTTTCGAACCTCTCCCCCCGGAAATTGCCAGCGAAGTCGAAGTGCTTGAAATCATTAGAACTTGGCAGTTTAGGGGTAATTCTTCGAGTTCCACCTCAAGTTAAGCTCATATACCCAATTAACAACAGACTACCCTCCAGGGTAAGAACATAGTAAGATGACATAAAGACGTGAAGGTGTTCAAATGAGTGTATATACTTCGTTGCGGGATCACTTTTTAATTGCCATGCCTAACATGGCTGATCCACATTTTACCCATTCTGTAATTTATATTTGCGAACATTCGCCTGAAGGCGCGATGGGGATTGTGATTAATCTCCCGCTAAACATTCACCTGGGCGACGTTTTACAAAACATGAATATCCCCACAGATGATGATTCGATATCTGAAACACCTGTTTTAGCCGGTGGCCCACTTCAGCAAGAACGAGGGTTTGTCATTCATCGCTCATCACTACAAGCTTGGGAATCTTCACTGGCATTAACAAAATCGATTAGCATCACGACATCGAAGGATATTTTGCTGGCGATTGCCAATCATAAAGGTCCCAAAGATGCCATTATCGCCCTGGGTTACGCTGGTTGGGAAAGCGGTCAATTAGAACGTGAAATTGCTCAAAATACTTGGTTATGTGGCCCCGCAGACCCACAAGTATTATTTGATATCGCCCCCGAGAATCGCTGGCGAGCGGCAGGCGCGCTACTAGGTGTTGATATGGATTGTGTATCTCATGAAGTCGGCCATGCCTGAAACATTGCTAGGATTCGACTTCGGCACCAAATATATTGGCATCGCTATTGGACAGTCCGTTACCCAAACTGCAACCCCTTTAGTCACTTTGAGAGCAACTCAAGGCGTGCCTAATTGGCAAGAAGTACAAAAAATTATTGATGAATGGCAGCCTACGGGTCTCGTGATCGGTTTAGCGTTACAACCCGACGGTAGTGATTCGCAAACCAGCCTTAAAGCCAGAATATTTGGTAAAGCACTCAAAAAACGCTTCACCTTGCCATTGCATTTTGTTGAAGAAAGATTAACCAGCGTTGAAGCAAGCCACATCTTAAAACAAGATCATCATTATTCAAGACAAACCGATTCTGATTCGATGGCAGCAGCCATTATTTTAGAATCATTCCTCAATCGTTCCAAGGAAGTCTTAAATGCTACCCCATAAACTGCAGTTTGATAACCACGGCCAACTGCGACACTTGTTAACTACCGAAGGTTTAACTTCTGAACATATTTTTACAATCTTAGATAGAGCTGAAAGATTTTTTTCTGAAAAGTCGGGCGAAATCATCCAAACAACGGAGTTACAAGGCAAAACCCTTGCCAATCTCTTTTTCGAAGCGAGCACCCGCACCCGCTCTACATTTGAATTAGCAGCTAAAAAATTATCCGCAAATGTTTTGAATCTCAATATTTCGCATTCTTCTACTTCAAAAGGCGAATCGTTGCGCGACACCGTACGTAATTTGCAGGCTATGCAATGTCAATTATTCGTTGTGCGACATAGTTCCAGTGGCGCTGCACATTTTGTTGCAGAACACATTAGCCCTCGCAGCATTGTGATCAACGCAGGCGATGGCTGTCATGCTCATCCAACACAAGCCTTACTTGATATGTTTACCATTCGGAAACATCGTGGTGACTTCAAGAAATTGTCGGTCGCGATTATTGGCGATATTCTACACTCCCGGGTAGCACGCTCGCAAATTCATGCATTAAAAGCGCTTAACGTTGGCGAAATTCGCGTGATCGGCCCCAAAACGTTATTACCAAAAGAACTTAAATCCATGGGCGTTGAAGTTCATTATAATCTTGCTGAAGGATTGCAAGGAATCGATATTATTATGATGTTACGTTTACAAACAGAGCGTATGCAACATGGATTGATCCCAGCTGGCAATGCTTATTATCGGCAATACGGGTTAACTTCAGAAAGCTTACGCCTTGCTAATCCAAATGCGCTTATCATTCATCCAGGTCCGATAAACCGCGGTGTAGAAATTCAATCCGACATTGCTGATAGTCCGAATGCGGTTATTTTGGATCAAGTCACCAATGGCATTGCTGTTCGCATGGCGGTGATGTCACTGCTTATTGAAAACGTCAAAAGAGCTTCATCATGAAAACGTTAATACGTAATGGGCGCGTAATAGACCCTGCTAATCAACTGGATGCCGTTACCGACATCTCTATCGAAAATGGCAAAATTACGCACATTGGACCACAAACAGATCCATTAAAAGCGGATCATGTCATTGATGCCAAAGACAAGTGGGTGATCCCAGGTCTTGTCGATAGCAATTGCCGGCCACACTTACAGCACCCTCATGGCAGTACTCTATTAGAAGAAGCAAAGGCCGCTGTTAAATGTGGTTTCACAGCACTTTGTATACCGCCTGATGGCGATTTGATCATTGATACACCAACCAATGTTGCAAGACTCAAACAGCAAGCGGATGATCAATTACCCGCTCTATACCCCATCGGTGCCCTGACTAAACAATTAGCGGGCGAATCGATGACCGATATGAGTGCGCTGGCAAAAGGTGGCTGTATCGCGTTAAGCCAAGCCATGCATCCTATTAAAGATTTAGCCATACTGCGCCATTGCTATGACTATGCCGCAAGCTTTAATTTATTAATTATTATTCAGCCACAAGATCCCTCTTTAGCAAAAGGTGGCATTGTTCATGAAGGCATCATGTCGACTCATTTAGGATTACAAGGGATACCCACAACGGCAGAAACCATTGCAATTTCAGAGCACTTGCACCTCATTAAAGAATCAGGGATCAAAGCGCATTTTACTTGTCTATCAAGCAGTGACGCAGTTCAGCAGATCCGCTTAGCAAAAGCCGCTGGACTTAATGTAAGCGCCGATTGCGCAATGCACGCGCTGCATTTAACAGAAATGGATATTGCAGAATTTGATGCCAATTGTCATGTTTACCCACCGCTTCGCAGCCAAACCGATCGTGATGGCTTGGTAGCCGGTATTATCGATGGCACAATTGATGCCATATGTTCAGATCATCGCCCATTAGACAGCATTGCTAAATTGGCCCCTTTTGCTGACACTGTCCCTGGACTTTCAAGCATCGATACCTATTTTGCGTTAGGATTAGATTTAGTTGAAAGACACGGGCTTAAACTGTCTAATCTCATAAAAGCCATGACAACAAATCCAGCGAAGATTTTCAATTTACCCACAGGCAATTTATCGATTGGCGCTAAAGCTAATTTATGTGTCGTTGATCCAAACAGTCGCTTTCATGTGACTGAAGGTGCGCTCTATAGTAGTGGGAAAAATTCCCCTTTTATTGGAAGACACCTTAAAGGACAGGTGATCATGACTGTGCTTGATGGCACCATCGTTCATGGTGTCTGAGTTAACCATAAAGCGCCTGACACCACTCTTTAACGGCTTCAGCGAACTTCACATCGAGGCACCAGGATTTAAAACGGCTCTTCCTGGCCATTATGTGCTGTTAGCTGAAAAATACCCCTACTACCTATTCAATCAACAAGATGAAACAATCAGTCTGATTGTTAAGGAACATCCGGATCTGGATTTTAATAGAAGAACTTTAGCCGTTTCATCATTACAAGGCACGCCATTGGCACCACCGCTTAAAGAAGACTTTAACCTTATTCTAACTGAAGCAGGTGGGCTTAATGCTTGTCTCTTTTATCTAAAGCGCTATAAGCATCAGTTCGATGGCCTGGTATTGATTGGCGCTGAACAATTTCCCTTCAAACCCTGCCCATCACGATTAATCATTCCAGGTATGCCTAATGATGTGATTGCAGCATTACCCTTATTTGAGGATTGGCGTATTGCGCATCGCCTAGCAAGCCCTGATTCACCTGGCTGCTTTCAAGGAACGGTTAATGAACTAAGTACCTTGTGGTTAAGCCAGACGAAGATTGCTAAGCCACTAAAGACGCTTTATATTGCTGCTCCATCCACACCCAAATCATAGAGTGTCTTCATGCTAAATAGTATTTTTTTCACCACCAAAGAAATGGCATATCATCAACGTATTATGAGTGACTGCGAAAAGCAGTGTGGCACCGTCTTGGCTTTTCCTGGTATGACAGAACAAAATGGTGTCAAAGGTATCGGTTTAACCGTGTCAACTATGCTGCAAAACCTGAAAGCAAATCTTAATTTGTTTTTGCATATCAAGCCACAAGCATTTTCGCCACATGTAGCTCAACTGCAATTAATTGCGCAAATCGATAGCATGACGTACTGCACCTATCTTGGGCAAGCGATTGCAAAATATAACATCCATGCAAAAGATCTTGCGCCTGAAACGATTACGCAATTTCGAGGTTATTTTTTATTACTTGCCTCCATCGTGGCATACAACTTAGCAGAAGGTCAATATCACAAATCGGTATTCAACAAAGCTATCGAATTGGTTGTATCAGCAATTAAATGGATGGAAGATGTTGAATTAAACCATCTTGCGGGATTACAGGATCCCGTTACGACGGCGTTGCGAAAGCAACTGATGGCAAAAGTGGTCAAGCTACAACTTGATATTAGCAAAGCACAAGCATCACACAACGTTTCACCAAAAGATATGCAGCAATGGGTAGAGCGCAAAAATCAACGAGCCGCCGCTTTTGCCCTACCCTATCAAGGCGTAGTTGTCTATTCTGAAGCTGCTTTTAATTGCTATTTACCCGATCCAGAATCTTTGCAATTACTCTTTAATAAAATTGCCTCGATGGTCAGCAGCGGCAACAATCAACGTCAACAAATTTTATTTTACTTCAATATCTCAACGGGACATGTTGAAGTACTGGATGTCGCTTTTGATGCCACAACCAAAAAATTATCAATTATCAATGTCTCATCAACCAATATGGCTTCACAACATTATTTTCTACAAACACTCACTGACCACCTTAAAGAGCAACATTATGCTTTTGACATTGTTGCTTGCCAAACCAATGTGCAACGCGATGGTCTTAGTTGCAATATCTATGCTTATGCGCTGAGTGGCTTAGTAGCGCGAATCTCTTTTGAACAAATCAATGCAGACAGCTTCCGAGTTTCACCGCCCTTATTATTTGATATTAGTCATCCTAGAGGGCATGACCTTGGACCTATAGATAAAGTGACTTGGTGCTCTATCCATGCATTGGGTATTAAAGCCGTCTTGATCTCTCAGTCTTTTACGTTTATGCGTAAGACCTTAAAAGGCCTCTATGAACCCAATGAAATAGAAACACTGATCATGGAGTTTAAAGATAAATATGGCTTAGTCGAATCAGAAGAATTCTCAAAGAAACGTGATTATGTTGATTATTTACGAAGACGTTTGAGTTCAAAAGAACCGACAAACGGCCTCTCCATGGATGTGCTTAAGAAAAAGTGCAAAGTGAAAGAAAATGGACAATTGGTGCGTCGCGCAGTGAACTATTGCACCAGAACTGAATTTGATTATTTGATCGCAGAATTCTCAAAGCTATCACTTGAAAATAATCCCCTTGATGAAAAGGATGCTAATCCTAAAAAAGGATTTACACCGTTAATGTTGGCCATCAACACCCGTAAAACGCCAGGGCGCGCCATTGCTTTGCTGCAATCAGGTGTAGTGTCGGTAGAGAAGGAAAATGCGCTCGGTAAGAGTGCTAAACAGGATTTTAGCGAATTACCTAGTGATTCTGCGATTGCACAAAATCCGATATTGCAGCGCTTCTTAAAATAGAAGGATGTTTCGCCGCTTCCACTTTTTCAGCAGCGGTAGCTGCGTAGGAATTTAGCCCACTGCAAGGAGCGTAAGCTCCGCAGCGGTGGGTTAGCAAATTCCCAAAATGTTAAGCTGCGGAAGCAGTGAAACACATCAAACCTTCATAGCAGACCAAGCCAGCATGCCACCAACGAGGTTTCGCACATTGTGAAACCCATGTTGTTGTAAAAATTCAAGCGCCAGCTGGCTGCGATGACCTGAGCGACAATAAATAACAATCGGTTTGTCTTGTGGAATTTTTGCTAAGGAATCTGGCAATATGCTTAAGGGGATCAAATGCCCACCAATATTGAAGGCCGCATGCTCATCTTCGTTGCGGACATCCAATAGAAATATTTGTTCTGGGTGGTTTTCTAGTAGCTCTGCTAATTCAGGACCGTTGATTTGTTGTGGATGCATGGTTTTCTCATCTTTTGGATTTTGCCATAGGTTAGCAAAGGTGGCTTTCTTTGTACACAAAATGCAGTCCGGATCAGGGACTAAATGATAAATAGCCGTCTGCAAGCTAAGTGCATCAAAGGTCAAGTGCTTTCCTAATAGGCTATGCTCTAATTTGAGGATCAATTTTAGCACTTCCAAAGCTTGCATAGACCCAAGTAACCCTGGCATTACCCCTAATACCCCAATCCCATCACAGGTGGGTAAGCGTGAACTTTCTAATGAGGGAAAGAGACAGCGCAAACAAGCACTTGGTGCACGAAGCACACTGAGCTGGCCTCGAAAGCCTTCAACAGAGGCACTGATCAAGGTGTTATTAAGAAAATGACAAGCATCATTAAGTAATAGTGAGGTTTCAGCATTATCTGCACAATCCAGAATATAGTCATAACGACTCACCCACATTAATGCATTATCAGCATTTAAATAAGTGGCATCATACTCATACGTTAATGAGCTATTGAGTTCTTTTAAATGTGAGATTGCCGTGGTGCTTTTTGACGTAGCGCAATCCTTTTCACGATACAGAATTTGCCGCTGCAAATTGTGAAGAGCGACTTTATCCCCATCAATAACACCGATACGCCCAACACCTGCCGCAGCCAAATATAGCAATGCAGCAGAACCTAGCCCTCCTGCGCCAACACACAAAACACTTGCATTCTGTAACTGCTGCTGCCCTTGCTGACCTATTTCAGGTAAAACAATTTGCCGCTGATAACGCATTATGCATCCTTAAAATAGGATAAAAATTGCTGACTGGCTAAAGCCGGGTCAAGGGCTTTTGTAACAGCCGACACCACTGCCACACTATCGACTTGGCAAGCTAAAGTAGCTTCAATATTTTTTAAGGTGATCCCGCCAATAGCCACCAAAGGTTCTGGTACATAGTTGCGCCATTGTTTTAATTTGTCTAAACCCTGCGCTTTGAAAATCATGGCCTTTGTGGTGGTAGCAAAGATCGGACCAAATGCAATGTATGAAGGTTGTAGCGCTTTTGCTCTAGCTAATTCACTGAGCGAATGGGTACTGATGCCAAGACGTAAACCGGCTCTTAGCACTGCACTTATATCGCACATTTCTAAATCTTCTTGTCCCAAATGAACGCCATAAGCACCTGTTGCAATAGCAGCCTGCCAGTCATCATTGATAAAGAGTTGCGTATTAAGTTGTTGACTCAAGCGCACGGCTATTCGGATTTTATCTAAACTCAATTTTGCTTGTGTCTCTTTTAGACGCAATTGCATCGTGTTAACACCATAGGATTTTAGTTTACTGATCCATGAAACCTCATTGATAATGGTATAAAATCCAAGTGGCCTTTTTAAAGCTAAACAACGAAAGCAATGTCTGCCTTCGACAGCTGAACTTGTTAACCAGGGAAAATCATTTTGGCATACATTCAATGACACGATGTTACGCTGTGCTTTTAAGGCTTGATGAGTTAGCATTTTTGCGTACACAAATGCATCTTGGATTGTAGGCTCAACGATCAAACCACTTGCTAGTGCTGCACTAAAAATACAGCCACTGCCATGTAGTGGCGGCACAGATAAGCGCGGTAAGGTGAGCCAAATATGCTTTATACCATCACACCAAATATCTTGTGAAAATTGACCTGCAAGATGACCACCTTTAATAATGACTTGTTTTATTCCAGAAAAACATAACTGATACGCTGCTCGTTGCATAGCTTCTGTGGTATCTATGCACATACCGGTTAAAAATTCTGCTTCATAAATATTCGGTGTTATCACATCAACACGAGGGAGCCAATCGATTTTCAGCGCAGTCAGAGCATCGCTATCCATCAATTGTTTACCGCTGCTTGCAACTATCACCGGATCGTAAATCAGCGTGCCGGTGAAATCGTTTAAGAGAACACTCAAGCAACGCACCATCGCTTGCGAAGGCAATAATCCTACTTTGATAACCTTGGGCCATCCTTGTACTCTCAAGGCTTGAAACTGCTCAATAAACAAAGAATTGTCAACAGCGGTTACAACACTTACCATCTGGCTATTTTGAGCAGTCAGTGCCGTGATCAGTGCATGGCTATGCAATCCGCTTGCAGTAAAGACTTGTCTATCCGCTAAAATGCCAGCACCGCCTGAAGGATCAAAACCGGCAATTGTCCAAAGTTCAGCAGTCTTCAAAAGCATGAGCGACTCCAAATAAGGTATCGCTTAACACGGTGCTCGCAATCGCGACATCACTTGTCGGCATCACGCCTGCTTGATAACTTAAGCGACCACTATCCACCGCCATTGCAAATGCAGTCGCCATCATGACCGGATCTAAGGCTTTCGCGATGGCACTATTCACCAAAACACCATCAATTCCTAATTCCATGGCCATTAATGCATGTTGCGGACTGCCAATGCCTGCGTCAATAATTAATGTTGCTTTAGGCAGGTTGCGGCGCAATGCTTTTAATTGAAATGGATTTAAGATCCCTTTGCCTGAACCGATGGGTGCAGCCCAGGGCATGAGGATCTGACAGCCGCTCTCATATAACGCTTGGCATAGCGCTAAATCATCCGTACAAAATGGGAACACTTCAAATCCCCGCGCGATCAGCTTGGGGACAGCTTTTATGAGTTCAAAGGGGTTAGGTTGCAATAACAATTCAGCGCAGATAACTTCCAGCTTGATCCAATCGGTTTGAAAAATCTCTCTCGACAATTCAGCAACTTCAATAGCCTCTTCGGCAGTACTACAGCCTGCTGTATTGGGTAACACCCAGCAATTTAGTGCTTGTAAGGCTTTCCAAAAGCCATTTTCATGGTGCGTGCTGATATTTTCATGTTTCAATGAAACAGTGATAATTTGGGTTTTACTTGCTTTAATCGCTTCAGTTAAAATCGCCAATGAAGGATATTGTGCTGTGCCCAGTATGAGTCTTGAATGACAATGCCTTGAAGCAAGTTCCCACATGTTAACCACCTTGCATCGGTGTGAGAATAGCAATGCTATCGTCACACTGTAATTGATATTCTGAATAGTGTGCTTTAGGAACAAACTGACCATTCACCGCAATCGCAAATAGCATTGGTAACGATACTGTCTGCAACACCTCGGTTAATAAGCTGTTTTTTGGCACCCATTTTTTCATTTGATTGATGATAATTGGTATTTTATCCATTTTATGAACCTCTAATAATTGATTGAGCAACATCCGCAACCATCGATGGCGCCAATAAAAAACCATGACGAAAAAAGCCATTAATTTGAAAAAGTCCCGGCTCATGATCCACAAAGGGGACATGCGTGGGAGTGGTTGGACGCAACCCTACTTTGGTTGCGACAATTTCAGCATTTTTAAAACGAGGTTCAAGCATCAATGCGCCCGTCAGTAATGACATTGCACTTTTCACATAAATTGATTGCGCACTGTCACTTTCAAGGTGCGTGGCACCAATCACATAGTGATGTTGCCCTTGTGGAATGACATAACATGCATAATGCGGGTGCAAGAATCGAACTGAGTGTTGCAGATCAACACCCGGCGCTCTTAACAACACTATCTCACCTCGCACAGCGCGCAGTTCTTTTCTAGCCGTTTGTGCGCCAACACCTCGACAATCGATAATCCAATCAAAATCCCATTGACGTTCAGAATATAATCGATAGGGTTGAATGCGATGCACTGTCTCATGATGCCAGTGCACGCCTTTAGCGCACACATAATCACCCAGTGCTAATAATAATTGACGTGGGTTCAAGTGTGCTTCATCGTCTATATGACAACTCACCTGTTTAACCGTACTTAACAGTGTAGGTAGCTTAAACCCAGGAAATGCCTTTTGGATGCCTGCCAGTGCATGCGTTATTAATGATACATGCTCTGTGTTCGCAATGAGCCTTGTGCCTGATTGACGATAGTAAATTGAACTCGGAATACTATTCACTATTTTTGGCCACCACGTTAATGCAGCAAGTGCTTTGTCGAACCATGCGTTGCCAAGAACGGTTAATTCGGTGTACGGACTTACCATCGCACCTGCCGCAAACGAACAGGTTACATTCTGGGTAATGCCTTGATCAAAGAGATGCACTTCAATCGGTTGATGGCATAAATGCCATGCCATTAATCGACCAACAATTCCGCCACCAACAATGCCGACTTTCATTTTATTGACTCTAGCGCTATTGATGCCTTCAGTGCGTGCGAGGCACGCATG
>CAZCXZ010000096.1:0-13299 GCA_964502705.1 Uncultured Candidatus Berkiella sp.
TAGGTGCGGCTTGCGCAACTGCAACTTGGGGTTCTGCTTTTTGCGCTTGCTGTGTTTGTGTGGGGAATAGTTGACACCCTGTGACAGTCAATGTCATCAGACATGTGGCTATGGTTGGTATTCTGCCTTTTAGCATGATGCTGTTCCTTAGCCTCATTAAACTTGATAGGTCATACCGACAAATAATCCGGTCGATGTTAATTCATTCGATTGGAACTGAAGACCCAACACAGGGCCATATTTCGTCTTGCCCCAAGAAACAAAACGATAGGTCAAATCAAATAGAACACTTGGCGTAATTTGATAACGTGCGCCAATACCTAACATACCGGCCACTGGCGTTTGATGTGCTGAGGCACTCTCAACTGGACCACCAAATGCATCATATGCCGTGGTGTTCGTGTTATTTAACGCAACGCCCGCGCCGGCATCTAAGTGAATTTGTAATCGGCGTGGATAGAGGGAAATCCAATGAGGAATAATGTATTGCACGTTAAAGAGTAACGCATAAGAGGTAATATCAGCAGATGCAGCTCCTACCCCTCCAACAAACATGGGATTCGCGTAGTATTTGAGTTTCTTGGAAAGCAGCGCTTCCATTTCAACGCCCCAATTTTCCCACACTTTACCGCCAGCAAACCCAATCTGATAAAGGTTATCGGTATAGTTTGGCAGAGCAATTTGAAGGGCATCTAGAGGGTAGGTTGAATTGTTATCAATTTTGTTCAGCTTAACACGCGGGTGACCAACGAGTACTCGCATGTACCATCGTTCGGTGATACGTGTTCTTTGCACGCTTTGTAAGAATGCTTGGTCTTCAGCACTCAGCACTTCCGTGCCTTCTACAGCATTTCTGAAGGGTCGCGTTACACCACTACCGTAGTACCCGCCCTCAACATCTTCATCCATGACATCAAAGGTAGCAAAACTAGGAGCGCTGTACCCGGAAATAAAGGCCAACGCCAGGGTAAATACCGTCGTGAGGGAACCTTTAAGTTTGTTATTAAACATACCTTTTCCTAATCCCAATGCAAAAATCCATGTAGCCAAGCCTCAACAGATAACTTATCGGCTTAAGCAATCAACTGTCAAATATAGTCTTACCTGCTGCTTGGACTATACATTCTTTACCCCAAATGGGTTAAAGCCGCTTCGTTTACTCGTTCACGTAGTTCCTTTCCTGGCTTGAAATGCGGTGCATATTTTCCATCTGTCACCACATATTCACCCGTTTTAGGATTACGTGCTGTGCGAGGGGGGCGGTAGCGCAAAGCAAAGCTGCCAAAACCACGGATCTCGATTCTGACACCGTTATCTAACGCGGTTGCCATTTGCTCAAATATTTCTTTGACACCTTGCTCAATCAAGCGCACAGGAATATGCGGCTGTTTAGTTGCCAGGATGTCGATTAGTTCCGCTCTTGTCATTTTTCTAACCTTTAACGTTAAGCCAAATAAGATGGAGTGAGCGCTTTTCATTGTAACACCCTTAGCCCCATCCAGTTCAACTGCCAGCCTCTTTTACAGTTTTGATCGGCGCTTTTGGTTGAGTCTGTGATACTTGTTTGATTTTTATCATAAAAAAAAACTCGGCACTCAAAATGCATAGTCGTTATTAAGCAATCAAGGATGAGGAAATAACGATGAAATATAATTGGAACGGCCCAATCGATTTCGCTTATGAAGAAGTCGATGAAAAAAGTAATCCAACAGACCAAGACATCATCGAGGAAACTCCCGATGTAGAAGCCAGTGTGGCTGAAGAACTTGTTGTGGAAGAAGAGGCCGAAACGGCGTCTCAGGCTGAAATCGATCCTACCCAAATTTACTTACGCGAAATTGGTGCCTCACCCTTATTAAGCGCACAAGAAGAAATTCACTATGCAAGATTGGCACAATTAAATGATCTCAAAGCCAGAAACCATATGATCAAATGCAATTTGCGCTTAGTGGTTAAAATTGCACGTCGCTATCTCAATCGAGGATTGTCATTGCTAGATTTAATTGAAGAAGGCAATTTGGGCCTTATCCGCGCTGTTGAGAAATTTGATCCTGAAAGAGGCTTTCGCTTTTCTACCTATGCAACTTGGTGGATAAGACAAAATATTGAACGCGCTTTGATGAATCAAACTCGTACTATTCGTTTACCTATCCACGTCATTAAAGAGTTAAATTCATACCTGCGTAAAGCACGTGAGATTTCACAAACCATTGAGACTGAACCAACCTATGAAGATATTGCCAAGGCTCTCAATATTTCTCCAGACGATGTTAACAAACTTATGCGCCTTAATGAAAAAACACTTTCTTTAGACACACCGATGGGCGAAGAATCTGAGAAGCCATTACTTGAAGCACTAGCGGATAATGCTTCTGAAGAACCCGCGCAAGAATTGGAAAATAACAATCTGTACAATCGATTAAACGCTTGCTTACAAAGCCTAAATGACAAACAACGCTCCATTTTAGCGCAACGTTTTGGTCTTTATGGGCACGAAGAAGCAACCCTTGAAGAAGTGGGTCAAAAAGTAGGCTTAACCCGTGAGCGCGTTCGTCAAATTCAAGTTGAAGCACTAAAGCAATTGCGACAAGTTTTAGAAGTACAAGGTGTTGGTTCTGACATCTTATTTAATTAACTTATTCTGCGCATTCAAGCTTTATGCGTTGATTGCCCGGCGTAGTTTCGTAAAACGAATCGAAGCCTGGGTTGCCTGCCATACTTCGCTGCCCTCATGTACCTAAGTACACTCGGTTGCGAAGTATCTTGGCGCCTCGCCTAAAGCATGACTGCTTTGAATACATCTATTTCAAAAATACTTAATGGCGAGCATTTGCTAAAACTAAATGCACCACACCATAAACCATTAGGACAAAAATGGTGGTTAAGATAATTCCAATCACAATAAAGTGCCACGGATTGCCTTTGCTAAAATCTCTTTGTCGCACTTTGGAACTTTGCACACCAAAAAATGCAGCTAACACGCTGTTGATCATTTGCCAGAATGATGGTTTTTTTTCTTCATCGGTCATCTCGTTTCCTTATCATATAACTTGCACCAACGGGTGAAGGTCTTTAGAATCGTTCCCATCTTAAATTAAATGGAATGGGGATCCCATATGACAGCTGATCTTTTACAAAAATTGGAACAAAAAGTCGCTCACGCCGTTGAAGTTATCGAACTTTTGCGCATGCATCTTGAAGAATTAGAAGCAGAAAACGTTGCGCTGAAAGCTGAACACGACAAATGGCGTCGCGATTTAGTCTCTCTCATTAAACGTTTTGAACAGATCGAAGAAAAACCTGCACAACCCGCTCAAGTCAAAAAGCATGTGGTTGAAGAAGATGAATACATGACCGTTTAAGCGAGACTAACCTCAAAACTGGCTAGGTATTCATTCTGAATACATTCAGCAAATAATCGAGGGATATCCATCAATGGGTATGCCTCGATACACTTCTGGCAAACCCTCTCGAAAGTATCGCCATTTGAGAAATAAGTTAGCATTTTAAATGTTTGTTCTGTTAATGGTGCCATTCTGAGTGCATTTCCCAGGCGATAAACCAACAAATGCGTTTCACCTTCATCAAGTGAGACATGATCTTCACCTTCATGCTCCGTTTGATTAACTTGCCAGATACGCAGAATCGGGTAGCGCGAATAGATCAGCGTGCTGCATTCTGCCAAAGCAAATCTTAAGTTCAGTTGTGATTCTGATTGCACATCAGCTAACGCTGCTTGATCAAGTTTATCCACAGCGCGCCCATTTAACGCCGTATGACTTGCCCATTCAAGCGCTGCAACATCGGCTAAATAACACAACTGATGCTTTGACAAAGCCGCCTGAATATAGCTTGGAAACCATTTGCCATAGTTTGTGATGTCAGGTTCACGATGCACTGTTCTCTGAATATAGTCGTGTGCCAACTGTCTGAAGTAGCCATCTCCCACTAAGCGGTTACACACCGGAAAAGTAGCGCGTAAAACGCCCATTAAGCCACCTTGCACACTGCCCTGGTAAATGGCCATTTGCGATAAAGGGCCCATTTGCGTATCCACGATCCAACTTGACAAGTCTTGCTCGGACTGAGAATGAAGGGCATTGATAAATTTAAGCTGTAACGCTTTCAAGTTGATAATAGGTTTCTGCCTTATGCGCCTCTGCTAATAATATGGGAAAAGGAGGAATATCTGTATCCCATTCAATTAATGCAGGTTTGGGCCCTATGATATCGATAGCCATTTTAAAACAATCCCACACCGCACTCGTTACCATTTGATCATGGGTATCTAACAAATGTGTTGCTTTTTTCTGATGTCCCGCTAAATGAAATTGCTTAACACGATTTTTAGGCAATCCTCTTAAATAGGTTTGTGTACACAACTGATGATTGTAAGCATTTACATAAAGATTATTCACATCCAATAAAATGTCACAGTCCGCACGCTTAGCCACTTCGGATAAAAATTCCCATTCTGTGATCGATTGATCTGAAAATGAAAGGTATCTGGAAATATTTTCGATGAGAATGCGTTGCCCTAAAATCTCTTGGACTTGGCTGATCCGCATCGCAACATGCTCTATCACATCCATGTGATGCGGCAACGGGAATAGTTCAGGAAAATATTGGCCATTCGCGGAAGCCCAACACAAATGATCTGAGATCCAGGCAGGTTCAACTTGGTTGATCAATTGTTTGAGACTCTTAAGGTATTCCATGTTTAAAGGGTCAGTCGAACCAATTGACAAACTCACACCATGTAAGGTTAACGGATAGTGTTGTCGAATCGCGCATAAATAAGATAAAGGAATGGCTTTAGGTCCTAAATAATTTTCAGTGATCGCCTCAAACCATGGCACAGCGGGTAAGTGATTAAGAATATACGAATAATGATCTGCGCGCAGACCAATGCCTGCGCCTTGAATAGCTGACCGATTAAAAACCACTACTTTGTTTTTCCACCAACAATTTTTTCACAAGTGCCTTTAGGAAGATATAGCCAATCATTTGGTTCACTATCTTTAACGGACTGTGTCGCACAAGCATGGTTGTCTGAACCACAATCATTTAAACCTGCTTTAACGATTCCATAACATTTTTCTAGGCCTTCTTTCGTCGGTTTAGCAGGGACTGCCACCGCATGACTAACCGTCATCGCACCTAGTAACGCCGCGCTGATTGCAGATTGAATGATTACTTTTCGGTCCATGTACCTTTCTCCTAACTTAATCGCTATAATCACCGATATCTTATATTAATTGAATATAAACCCATGCGAAATTATTCTTGGTCTGACAACATTGTTAGCAGCCTACTTCAGTGTATACGCACCACCCATCAAAAACCAGCGAGTCAGGTGCGTGAAAATCCCAGCACTTCACTCCCTGAGCCAACACTCACCGCTAAAGAAGCACAGCTCAGTGCTAGCTTAATGCGCATCAATCACACCGGGGAAGTTTGTGCACAAGCGCTCTATTTGGGCCAAGGTTTAACCACACGAAACCCCGTTTTAAAAAAGTTGTTTGCAGAGGCGGCGACTGAAGAAGCTGATCATTTACAATGGTGTGAAACGCGCATCCATGAACTCAACAGTCGAACCAGCTACCTTAACCCATTATGGTTTGCAGGTTCGTTCATGATTGGTGCAACCGCTGGTCTAATGGGTAATCGTTTTAGCTTGGGTTTTTTAGCTGAAACCGAGAACCAAGTGTTCGCACATTTATCCTCTCATCTAGAAAGGCTTCCCCTACAGGACGATAAAAGCCGAAAAATCGTCGAACAAATGCGACAAGAAGAAGCT
The DNA here is from genome assembly GCA_964502705.1 of Uncultured Candidatus Berkiella sp. Lineage (GTDB taxonomy): Bacteria > Pseudomonadota > Gammaproteobacteria > Berkiellales > Berkiellaceae > Berkiella. The sequence goes on from CAZCXZ010000096.1 coordinate 5,801, forward strand.
CTGCATGCCTCCAATGCCATGCATCATGGCGGTAGTTCGTTACCATTTCCTATTAAAGAAGCCATGCGGTTAATGTCGAAGGTCATGACCCACATCACTTTTCACCTGTAAAAAACGGCAACCTGCTTGTTTATGCTCTTTAGGGAGCATTCCTTTCCTGCGATAACAGTTATATTCCGGGAAAGAACGGTTTGGTATCATTATGTTACGAACATCTCACACCTTAGTATTATTAGCCCTTATGGCAACAGGCTCGCCTTGTTACGCCATGAAAGCAATGACTAACGATGAAATTCGCCAAGAAATTATGAAAGGCGCACTAAGAAACTATGAAGGCGGTTCTTGCCCAGCAGAATATGTAATGAGACCCGAAAGCCCAGTACAGCACTCTGAATCGAAGAGTCAATCGAGCAATCAAAGTAATCAGAACGTGACTAAAGAAGGCACTTCCTCAGGGGGAGGAATCGGAATAGGCCCTACTATTTATGGCGGTGGTACAGGTTTTGTATCAAGTTTTGTGCAGCAAAATAACCAGAGTTTCGAACAACACCAAGGTCAATCTTCAGGTCAATCTGCCTCGGGTTCAACCTCTTACACTGAATATCCGGGTGTTTGTACTTGCCCCTGCCCTTACAGTAAAGATATCAAAGGCAAAGAATGCGGTGATTCGAGCGTTTATTTTCAATATCCTGATGGCGACCCCAACAAAATACCTTGTTACCCATCAGACATTAAAGATTGGCAAATTACCGAATACCGCGAACAGTTTGATGTGCAAGATCCTAAGCAAGAGCTCCCTGCCAAAACAGCGGAACCTTCAGATAATAAATAATCTCTTAAAAAAAACCCCGCGATTGCGGGGTTTTTTATTTAGGCTTAATCAACGATCACGAGCTTTACATCATTCCGCCCATGCCGCCCATTCCACCCATGCCGCCCATACCACCCATATCAGCGCCCGCTTCAGAGCCACTTTCTTTAGGGATATCAGCAATCATGCAATCGGTAGTAATCATTAAACCAGCAACCGAAGCGGCATTTTGTAATGCGCTACGGGAAACTTTGGTAGGATCCAAAATACCCATTTGAATCATATCGCCATATTCGCCAGTTGCTGCGTTGTAACCAAAGTTACCACTCTTCTCCATCACATGGTTCAATACCACAGAAGGTTCACCGCCTGCGTTAGAAACGATTTGACGTAAAGGCGCTTCAAGTGCGCGAGCAATAATGCTAACACCTAAATCTTGATCGCTATTATCGGCTTTCACTTTCTTAACCGCTGAGATAATGCGCACTAATGCAACACCACCGCCAGGAACCACACCTTCTTCAACCGCTGCACGGGTTGCATGCAGAGCGTCTTCAACGCGTGCTTTCTTTTCTTTCATCTCAACTTCAGTCGCAGCACCTACTTTAATAACTGCAACACCGCCTGAAAGTTTAGCAACACGTTCTTGAAGCTTTTCACGGTCATAATCTGAGGTCGTGTCTTCAATTTGTTTACGAATAGAATCTACGCGTGCTTTGATTTCGGTGCTTTTGCCAGCGCCATCAATAATGATGGTGTTTTCTTTGCTGACAACGATACGCTTAGCAGTACCCAAATCCGTAATTGCGCATTTTTCCAAGGTCAAACCGATTTCTTCAGAAATCACGTTTGCGCTGGTTAAAATAGCAACGTCTTGTAACATAGCTTTACGACGATCGCCAAAGCCTGGTGCTTTAACCGCACAAACTTTAACCACGCCACGAATGGTGTTAACCACTAACGTTGCTAAAGCTTCGCCTTCAACATCTTCAGCAATAATTAATAATTGACGACCGGATTTCGCAACACTTTCTAATACCGGCAACATGTCGCGAATCGTTGAAATCTTTTTATCAACGATCAAGATAAAAGGATTGTCTAATTCGCAAGTCATGTTTTGTTGGTTGTTGATGAAGTAAGGTGATAAATAACCACGATCAAACTGCATACCTTCAACCACGTCTAATTGGTCTTCTAAGCCGTTACCATCTTCAACCGTGATCACGCCTTCTTTGCCTACTTTGTTCATGGCTTCGGCGATGATGTTACCAATGGTTTCATCAGAGTTAGCAGAAATCGTACCGACTTGTGCAATAGCTTTGGCATCAGCACAAGGAACGGATAATTTCTTCAGTTCATCAATTGCCACTTTAACCGCTTTATCAATACCGCGCTTCAAATCCATAGGATTGATGCCAGCAGCCAATGCTTTAATGCCTTCTGCAAAAATAGCATGGGTTAGAACGGTTGCGGTGGTGGTACCATCACCTGCATCGTCAGCGGTTTTAGAAGCAACGTCTTTAACCAATTCCGCAGCAATGTTTTCTAACGGATTGGAGAGTTCAACGTTCTTAGCAACAGTTGCACCGTCTTTGGTGATTAATGGCGCACCAAAGGATTTTTGAATAACCACGTTACGGCCTTTTGGACCTAATGTTACGCGCACTGCGCGCGCTAATTTTTCAACGCCATCTAGACTTGCTTTACGCGCATCGACGTCATATAAAAATTGTTTTGCTGCCATGTTTAGTCCCCGACTCAAAATATTAAAAAAGATTAATCTTCTACAACGGCCATAATGTCTTCTTCACGCATGAAAAGAAGCTCATCGGCACCCATTTTGACCTTGGTTCCGGAATATTTTCCGAAAATCACTTTGTCGCCTTCTTTGACGGTTAATTTGGAAATTTCGCCGCTTTCTAGCTTTTTACCGGGTCCTGTACGAACAACCGTACCCCATTGTGGCGCTTCTTTAGCGGTTTCTGGCAGAAAAATGCCGCCTTCCGTTTTTTGTGGCTCGTCATCTTGCTTAACCAGTACTCGATCTCCGAGTGGGGTGATTTTGATATTACTACCACGCATTGCTGCAATCTCCTTAACGTAAAAATAATGATTCTTTGATTTATCTGGCTAATTTAACAGGAGTTAGCACTCCCTCGTATCGAGTGCTCATGATAAGCCAGCTGGGCCAAGAGTCAAGCTCAAAAGTGCCTATACTTATAAGTGGGGTTGGAAGATCCCTATTTCAATCCGCAAAGGGTAAAAATATTTAAAAATTCCAGCATTTAGTGCGTTCATCCAGTTGAGAGAGGCAATGACTAATAAGGCGGCACCCCCCCAATTTGCCAAAGAATTACTTAAGGCAGTTATTCAGCTGGGTAATGTCTTTGAGCATGCACCTATGGGAAACTGGCAAGCGCCTTTAGAAAAACTTGAAAACGCGGCAAAAGCGTTTCAAGAGCCCCCCATTTTAGCCTTAGTAACCAAAATTAAAGAGTTGTTAACACCCTATATTGATGCCCCTGGCAACATCCTGCCCCTTGCAAAAATTAGCGACTGCCAAGCCTATATTCAAAAACTAGAAGAAGTTATCGCTATTCATGCGATGGATCCCCCCTTAACAACAACGGCAGATGCACCATTAAAGCCTCGCCTGATTATCGGGCTAAAAGACAAACAATTAACGGAAGAAATTATTCATCAAGTAAATTATTTTGGCTATCCTTCTATCCCCGCTGAATCACTGACTGAAATTATTGATCTTGTTGATGCCACCCCGCAGAGTGAAGAGTTTGGCGCGATATTATTGGATACACAATTCTGTCTAGCAGGCGATCTCGACAAACTCAAAGTACTTTCTGAGAAAGTCCCGATTATCTTTATTTCACATCATCACGATGTTGCAACACGTTTATTTGCTGTTAAAGCAGGCGGGCGCGGATTTTTGGTGAGACCTTTGGAATTCACCAATTTAATTGAAAAAATTGATCAACTGACCACCCCTATCAGCGAGAAAATTCCCTATCGGATATTGATTGTTGAAGACTCTCGCACTCAGGCTCAAGTTATCAATCAACATTTAGAAAATGCAGGGATGATCACCGAAGTATTAATTGATCCACTCAAAATCAATGAAGCTTTAGTTGAGTTTCAGCCTGACCTTATTTTGCTTGATCTGTATATGCCAACGTGCTCTGGTATCGATTTAGCAAAAGTCATACGTCAACAAGATATGTTTGTTGGGATCCCAATTGTTTACTTATCAGCAGAAGAGGATCTCAACAAACAACTGACCGCTATACGAAGCGGAGGCGATGGTTTTTTAACAAAGCCGATTGCTGAACAATATCTGATCGATGCAGTAGGAGCCCGAGCACAACGTTCTCGCACTTTGCGAGCGGAAATGATTATGGACAGTCTTACTGAAACGCTCAATCACACCCGTATTTTGGAACAATTAGAATTAGAAATTGCCAGAGCAAAGCGTAATAAAACCCCATTAAGTTTTGCAATGATTGATATTGATCATTTTAAAACGATCAACGATAGCCATGGGCATCCGGTAGGCGATCGTGTTATCAAGGGTCTTGCGAGGTTGCTAAAACAAAGATTGCGAAAGTCCGACAGCATTGGTCGTTATGGTGGCGAGGAATTTGCGATTATTTTGCCACAAACTGAATCCGAGACATTTTACGCTAAACTCGATGAAATTCGCCGTGCATTTTCGAATCTGTTGCACCGAAGCTCGGATCCTTTAATAGAATTTTCAGCAACCTTCAGTGCCGGAATTGCACAACTGGGCGGCAATATTCAAACGGTCGATGATATTGTTCAAGCTGCAGACAAAGCGCTTTATGATGCAAAAGCAAAGGGACGTAATTGCATCAGTTCTTTTACAACCTCCCCCAATTAATCCTCTTCGCGCAATGGACCGCCCAAGACGCCGTCCATCCAATGTGAATATTTTAAGTTGGCTTGTAAAATAGGGGCCACCACAAATTCCGGTGTTTGATAAGGATGGAGGGTTAAAATGGCCTGCTCCAAGTCAGCCAACTTATCTTTTCTCGTTTTTATCACCATCATTGCCTCAGTTCCTTGCACTAAATTGCCTTCCCAGGAATAAATTGAGGTAATATCAGGTATGATGTTCGTACAAGCCACAAGCTGTGCTGTCGTTAATTCTTGTGCAATTTGCACAGCGGTCGCCAGATTAGGACAGGTACAATAAACGATACAATAAGCCGTATCCATTGTTTGCCTCGAAAGTTATAAACATGTATATCAATAGGTGAAGAATAATGCTGGATAAGAGAAAGTACAACTTTATCATTATCGTGCTAATGCTATTGATTTCAGTAACCAGCATCCAAGCACAAATTAATCAAAGCCCATCAAGCTCCAACTTGCCCTTTCCCAAAGTGTTGGCCAGCGAGCAAGCCTTTATGCTCCATGTCGAACACCAAAATAGTTTAGTTAAATTTCAATGGCAAATTGCGCCTGGATGTTATCTTTACAAAGATCGCTTACATATTTCTGTTGTTCAACCTGATTTAACGAAAATTAACCTGATGGCTCATGCGAAACTTCCTGAGGCTGAGCAAGTTGATGACCCCTCTTTTGGACCTGAATTTATCTATAAGAACCAGTTAACTGTACCCATTTCATTATCTGATTATGCCACTAAGACAGCGGCCAATCTCAAACTACAGGTACAATTTCAAGGTTGCGCTGAATCCGGTTTTTGTTACCCACCTGTCACTAAATGGTTTGAAGTGACTATCGCAAATCATCAGATCCAAGCGCTAACGCCTTTGTCTGAAGCGCCACAGCTAACAAGCGCTCCAACCAAGGTTGAGTCTCCCAAAGTTTCAAAAGGGTTGATGTCCTTAGAAGGTAAAAGCGATTTATCTATTATCCTCAGCTTTTACTTAGTCGGCATCTTGCTCACTTTTACACCTTGTGTGCTACCCATGATACCCATTTTATTTGGCGTGATTGTTGGAGAAAGACACCTTAATACTCGCAAAGCATTTTGGTTGTCGCTTGTGTATGTGTTGAGCATGTCATTCACCTATGCATTGGCAGGTATTGTTTTTGCGACTTTAGGTAAAAACCTACAAGCACTTTTTCAAAAACCGATCGCCGTCTTCTCTTTTGCAGTTTTATTTTTCTATCTCGGCTTAGTGCAACTGGGCGTTACCCGTTTCCATTTCCCACGGCGTTTTCAGGATTTGTTAACCAAATTGCATCATAAGCAGACCGGTGGCTCTTATCTCAGCGCAGCAATTATGGGGGTTTTGGCCACGTTAATTGCTTCTCCTTGTGTCAGCGCTCCTTTACTTGGCGCTCTGGGTTACATTTCACAAAGCGGAAATATCGTTTTAGGTGGCAGTGCATTATTAGCGATGGGCTTAGGAATGGGCACACTGCTACTTGTGGTAGGCACCTTAGAAGGTAAACTGCTCCCTAAAAAGGGGCCCTGGATGCATACCGTCAACCAAATATTCGCAATTATGATGTTTGGGATTGGCGTGTGGCTTTTAGATCGAATTATCCCCCATTCATTAACCCTCGCTTTATGGGGCGCCATATTAATTTTCGCCGCCTATTGTTTAGGAAGTTTTCGCAAGCAATCGGGCTATGCTGGTCGCGCTGGGATTGCACTGGTGGTTTATGCTTTCATTCTGTTTTGGGGCGCATGTCACGGGGAAGAAGATCCCTTGAAACCCTTACTTGCGGGTTTTTGGGGCGACAAGCAAACTGAGAACGCTTCACTGTTTGCAACAATCGACTCCGAGCAAGCACTTACCCCGATCTTAGAAGCCGCTAAAAAACAGCAACGACCACTGATGTTGGTCTTTTCTGCAGAGTGGTGCACAGCTTGTAAGCACCTTGAGCATAAAGTCTTTACTGATTCCTCTGTTCAGAAATCAATGAGTCAGATAACTCTTATCAAGGCAGATGTGTCACCCTATAGTGGCGCTAACCAGGTTCTGTTACAAAAATTTGCTTTAATAGGGCCTCCCGCCATATTATTCTTCGATAAAGATGGTAGAGAACTAACAAGTTATCGAATTATTGGCGAAGTTACGCCAAAGGAATTTTTAACCCACCTTGATCAGGTTAAAAAAGATTCGAATTGAAAATGCAGTATTATCTGGAAAATGGCAGCTAATAGTTGCCATTTTCGTCGAAATTGTAAACAATGTGCTTTCTAGCCGTAAATCACCTCGCCTTCCCTCAATAATCGCCCAAAGCCTGCAAAAGTGCCAAACATGCTAAATTTCAACTGTATCTTGGTGCGAATTGCTTCGAATATCCTCGATCTTGCATATTACTCATAGACAATTCCCCCATATTGGGCGACAATAACCCCAGTTTTCCACTAGGCAATTCACATGGCTAAGTTATTAATCATTCACGGGCCTAATTTAAATATGCTTGGCACTAGAGAGCCCGAGCACTATGGCACACTGTCTTTGGACGATATTAATAAGCTCATTATTAAGCATGCTAAAAAGCATACCGTGGAATGTTTTCAATCTAACGCCGAGCATGAGATTGTCGGCAAAATTCAATCCAACAAGGCTGATTACCTGATTATTAATCCAGGCGCCTTTACGCATACCAGTATTGCCATTCGTGATGCATTATTAGCCGTCAAAACGCCCTTTTATGAAGTCCACCT